>USSA01000106.1 GCA_900557255.1 uncultured Prevotella sp. | reverse complement strand
TATAAAAACATTATAAAGCATTTAGATAGAGCTCGTTATCCCGAACTGAGGTATATATTATCGATTTTCAACTCTGTACCTATCTGATTGGCAAGGATGGCAGCTTCGGATGAAGACAGTCCTGAGGGCATGAAATTTTCGGTTACCAAGCCTATCTCTATCAGGTTGTTCTTAATCCTCTGAGCCTTTTCCGTTTTCAGCTCAGCCGGCATCTCAGCATTTCTGCATGAGTTTTGCTCACAGGCATTGCTGCCATAATAGTTCTCCACATGCTCGAAGTACGAGCTACCAGCGTTCATGATGATCATTCTTTGTCCAGACATTTCTCATCCTCCTTTCCCTGATAGTTGTTCATGTGTTCGATGTACTGTCCACCATTCATCTGTATGGTATTGTTGATAACGATGATATTCACGTGTTTTACGTAGGAGTGTCGAAATCTCCTGATGTTGCTATTTCTCATCTTTTACAGATTTAGTTTAATATTGATTATTAATTGTTTCCTCCTCATTTTAGTAGAGGGACGTGTGTTTGCGCTAACGTTTTTAGCGTAAGCCGCTGGAGAACTGCCGAGCGCCTACTATCGTAAGGTGTGGGGGCGGGTAAGGTTGTGTTTACTTTCTGGTTGTTGATATGGCATTAAGTTGATACTTGGTCGCAGATACCTGACATCTCGACCGATTATTAATAATTATAGCATACCACAGCTCGCTTAGGAGTTCTCCTAAGCTTCCGAAACACCTTTTCTTCATAAAGTCGAGGTGATTGCTGTTAATATGCTTTATTTTTTTCATAATTTCAAAATTTCGTGCAAAGGTAATAAAAAACATTCAAATAACCAAATAAAAAGTGAGTTCTATAGAGCTCGCTTTAATTTAATGTTTATTATATATACGTGTGATGTTTTTAACAGATTAAACGCCATTCTCCCTCACACATCCCTGCAATTCCCTTCACGCCCCCTGCAATTCCCTCCACGCCCCCTGCAATTCCCTTCCCGCATCCCTGCAATTCCCCTCACGCCCTGAAAGGGCAGAAGCTCCTAGCCCAGGGCATTCGCCCTGGGTATTCATGTCCGCACGCCTGGCGCCCTGAAAGGGCAAAAGCTTTATATGACCTACGGCCTGCGTTATCGCCGGTTTCTGTATCTTTATCGCCGGTTTTCGGAGTTATCACCGGTAAAGTTTGTAATTTCTCCTTTATATTCATATTCTTACCACTTCCTTTTCTACGTTCCTGCCAAAGGGTGTATTCCTATACTTTTCCCATTCCTGGGCGGTATACATTACGGGGTTGATTTCCTCGCCCAGTTCCCATCCGAGTTCGGCCAGCGGATAGGTGATGTTGTCATAATCGGCAGCCATGAGTTTCTCCTTATCCAATATGATAAGGATATCCCAGTCACTATCCTCCCTGGCGGTACCTCTGGCTTGCGAGCCGAAAAGTATCGCCTTCCCGCTAGCCGGTAAGTTTTTCGCCAGGCATTTGCGGATAGCCGCCAATATATGTTCCTTTTTCTTTTTCATGTTGCGATATGCTTGTTAATGGTGCAAAGATATGAATATTTGTAGAGACTTCCAAAAAAAACAGAGCGATTTTAAAACTTATTTTTTATAAAAACTATAATCAAGAAGCAAGAAAGTCCTGAAAAGTCCTGAAAAGGAATATGCTTTTGATTATATACGAAAAAAAATGCTTATTTTTGTATATTCATAATCTTCTTAGAAGAGGTAGATAATAAAGATGAAATAGAAATGAAGCAATATAAATTTGTAGACTTATTTGCTGGTTGTGGCGGTCTTAGTCTTGGATTGCAGCAAGCTGGCTTTACTCCATGGTTTGTAAACGAAATCGTAGAGCAGTTTTGTAATACCTACAAGTATAATCATGAATTGAGTGATGAACATTACTTTGTTGGTGATATAGCTGACCTCAATCAGCATCTTGATGAGTATAAGAATTGGTTATCAGATATTACCTTAGTCTGCGGAGGACCTCCGTGCCAAGGATTTTCTATGGCAAACCGACAACGCATATTAGATGATCCACGTAATTCTCTTTATAAACAATATCTGATTTTCTTGCAGAATGTTCGACCAAAGTTCTTTATAATGGAGAATGTAAAGGGAATGATGAACAAAATTGAAGAAATTAAAGAAAATTTCAAAGAATATCTGGGAGAAGAATATCAATTTGATTATGCTCTTGTAAAAGCGCAAGATTATGGTGTTCCTCAAAATAGGGAACGTTTTATAATGATAGGTAATAGAGTTAATATTTCTCCCCAATTAATTTTTGAAGAGATATATAAACATAAACGAAAACCATTTGTGTTGAAAGACGCCTTAGATGGATTACCGCATCTTGTCGCCAAAAAAGAAAAAGGTTCGAAGGGAATAGAGTGCGCAGAGTCTGGTTTTACAGAATGTGATTTTACATATATTCATAATGACTTTTATAAGTTTATTAATGGAGAAAAAGATATAAAGAAACTCTATAACCACAAGAATAGATATAATAATGAGCGTGATATAGAGATATATAAGCGGTTGCCGCAAGGAGCAAATTCTTTGCATGAGTCAATAGCAGATATTATGCCTTATAAAAGAAGAAATGGTATTTTTAAGGATAAATATTTCAAATTGGACGAAACGCAAATTTGCAAGACGATAACTTCTCACATGAGGTTTGATTGTAATATGTATATACATCCATGGGATGCAAGAGGTTTGAGTCCTCGGGAGGCTGCACGTATCCAGACATTCCCGGATGATTACGTGATAACTGGTTCTCAGAATATGTGGTATGCACAGGTTGGGAACGCAGTTCCAGTAAAACTTGCCAAAGCTATTGGTGATGGCATTATGAAATTTATAAAATGAGACATCTTGAATTATTTGCAGGTATAGGCGGTTTTAGAAGAGCGATGGATCTTCTGACGCAAGACCATATTATGAATTTTCACTGCGTAGGCTATTCAGAAATAGATCCTAAGGCAGTGAAAACATATTGTGCTAATTACAGACCAGAGCAGGATGAGGAGGTTGCAATGGGGGATATTGTTGAATTTACTAAAAATCCCGAGAATATAGAAAATCTGCCAGACTTCGATCTGATAACAGGTGGATTCCCATGTCAAACATTTAGTATGATGGGAAAGCAGGCTGGGTTCAACGAGGATAGAGGACAGATGTTTTTCCGTATTATAGACATTCTTGCAGCAAGAAGACCTCGATATGTCTTGCTTGAAAATGTAAAGAATCTAAGAAATCACGACCAAGGGAGAACCTATAATAGAATTAATGAAGAATTAGAATTGTTAGGATATAGGGTGTTTAGTGCAGTCTTTAATACTGCAAATTTTCATCTTCCTCAAACTCGTAATAGACTTTTGATATTTGCCACAACAGAACCTCTTCCCGACAACTTCGAGGATATGTTTTCTAGTGCAAATGTTGCTGAGACTTTTGAGAATGTATATGCTAATTTAAGTGTTAGTCATTATGGAACAGTTAATGATTTACTTCAGAGAAATGTAAATCAAAAATACTTTTTGTCTGAAAAAATCAAACCAACCATATTGGCAGACGGGTCAGCTAATTTCAAATCTCGTTCAGATATTAATATGAAAATAGCTAGACCTCTGACAGCTACAATGCACAAAATGCATAGAGCTTGTCAGGATAACTATTATAGTCAAGATTTCATAGATTCTCAAGGAGAAATAAATCCTGTAGAAACGATGACAAAAGAAGAACTGGCAAAATTGCCAATTCGTAAAATAACGCCGGAAGAAGCATTTATGTTGCAGGGTTTTCCTGCAAGTTTTGCACTAAATGGTCGTAATGCAGGTGTTGCTGATGGCTCTCTGTATAAGCAAGCTGGAAATGCTGTTAGCGTAAATACTATTTATGCAGTTTTGTATTATCTTATCATAAACAATATAATTCATGAATGATATGTTTTTCTTCTTTTTTGATATAGAAAAGCGCATCGGCTTAAAGAAATTAAGCGGCGTAGAATTGGGTACAAGTGAGTCAAGTAATCAGACTCATATTGGGTTATTTGAAGATGTCCTTCAATTCTTAGGAGATAATGTCGTTACTACGGCAATGTTAGTTTATGGGGATTACTGTCAAATGTTGGATTGTTATTTTGACAGAATCAAGAATCCTGATGGAACTTATAGAAGCCCTAAAATACGAAAAGGGGGAGTTGGTGAAGAATCCGTTGTCTCAAAAATTAGAGAGTTTGCCTTGGAAGATAATAGGGCAGATTGGTATCTTCTTTGGTCTGGGCTAGAGAATAAAGATTTGGTATTCTGGCTTATCAATAGTAATTCCAAGGATTTTGCTATCATCAAGCCCCTGGTCAAAGATAAAGTTCGCATCATAAAAGATGAAGATAAAGCGTATGCTAGTTTAAAGAATATCATGGTAAACAAGATAAACAAGTCAAGTGTTGATATTCAAAAGGAGATTGAAATCATCTCTCAAACTGGCGCTGTAAGTAAAAAATACAAGCCGTTTGATTTAGACAAAGCAAAAAAGCATATCGCTTTAGTAGGAAAGCAAGGTGAAGAATTGGTAAATGAGTATTTAGAAAGATTAAAATCTGCTAAGGAATTAGATTCTTTTGAATGGATGAATAAGAGCAGAGAATCTGGTTTGCCATACGATTTTATCTTGAATGCAACTTCAGATATCCAACAGTATGTTGATGTAAAGTCAACAAGATTTGATTTCAGTCAGAATATAGTTTTCAGCAATCAAGAGGTTGAATTTGCTAATCTATTAAGTGCCGATACAAATTATTCCGTTTATAGAGTGTTTGATATGTCTGAATCTTCTGCTAATCTGAAGATATGCACACAGTGCATGCCTTATATGAAGGAGATGAATAATAATATTCAAAAGCTTAATGCTGCTATTGTAGAGAGTAAGACGAAACTTCTAGATTTAAACATCGCAGTTTCTCCAGTAGATTGCTTTAGTATGATACAGGAATCAATAAAACTATAAGAAATGGATGAGATTGTAAAACATATAAATGATACAAATGCCAGCTATAGGCAACCAAATGCTGGTGATGCCAAGAATACAGATTTGTTCTTGGATAATGAGCATTATGCTTTTTTTGAAGGTGCTGGCGAACATGTTACGGTAAGATTTTTTAAAGAAAATCTTTCACAGGCTATATTGTTTATAGCTTCAATTTTACCAAGAAAATTCGATCAGTCAGCCACGCATTGCATTATTGAGTATTCTAGTAAGTTTGTTATAGACCAATTGGCTATACTTGATGCTTTGTTTAAAGTAGATGGGAAGTCTGTAGATACAATAACACAGGTCTGGAATGCTCGTAAAAATGTTGTTCAAAAAAATGGAAAAGTTGATAATCGTTTCTATTTTAATGGCTTGATGCAGGATGTCGTTTATCTAGATAATACTGGTGAAGAACGTAAAGCGAAGTTTACAGTTCGTAATTATATGGCAGGGGGATATTCTGAACTGCATATTAAAAAAGCAGAAGATGGAATATTTGATATTGAAATTAAAAATGTAACAACGCCATATAACGATGGGAAAGAAGATGATGTTGAGGAGATATTAAGTAAAAATAATTGTTTGATTCCTCTCCAGCAAATCTTCTACGGTGCCCCTGGTACCGGTAAGAGCCACGCTATAAACGAGCTTACAGCGGGCAAGGATGTTATCAGAACAACGTTCCATCCTGATACCGACTATTCTACTTTTGTAGGCGCATATAAGCCTACTACTAAGCCTGTGCCAGTAGTAACTGTTATTGGTACTGAAGCCGTTCCTGTAAGGGATAAAAACGGCAAGGAAATGACGGAGGATAAGATTGTCTACGAGTATGTGAGCCAGGCTTTCTTGCAGGCATACGTTGCGGCATGGAGAAAGTATTGTGACGTACAGGAGGGCGAAGAGCCTGTGGACGAATTCCTGGTTATAGAAGAGATTAACCGAGGCAACTGCGCCCAGATATTCGGTGATCTCTTCCAGTTGCTCGACCGTGGCGATGAAGGATTCTCTGAGTATCCTATCAAGGCTGATTCTGACATGAAGAAACTGCTCGAAAAAGAATTTGAAGGACTGGAAATCAAAAATAAGGAGGGTATTAACGCTCTGTTTAAAGGCGATAAGGACATTGTAGCCGAAGTGTTGGCTGGAGACGTCCTGCTGCTTCCTAATAACCTCTATATTTGGGCAACCATGAATACCAGCGACCAGTCTCTCTTCCCAATCGACTCTGCCTTCAAGCGCCGTTGGGACTGGAATTATGTGCCAATAAGTGATGCTGGTAAGAACTGGATGATTGAAGTGAACGGCGCACAGTATGATTGGTGGAAATTCCTTGAGGCTATTAACGACAAAGTTTACCACGCAACCTATTCAGAAGATAAGAAGCTAGGCTACTTCTTCTGCAAGGCTAAAGATGGCGTGATAAGTGCCGATAAATTTGTCAGCAAGGTTATCTTCTATCTTTGGAATGATGTGTTCAAAGACTCTGAATTTGAGGGAGATACCTTTAAAGATGAGGATGGAGAAAAACTCTCATTTGACAAATTCTACTCTGTAGAAAGTAATCCTATCAGAGTGGATGAGAAGAAAATCGTAAAATTCCTAAGTAATTTGGGTTTAAACCCAAAGACGGAGACTGATGAAGACAACAGCGAAGAGGGATTTGAAAACGAAGGCGATAAGAAACTTCCAAAAACTTCTAAAGTGTTTTCTGTTGAATTCCCTGACGGAACCGTAATAAACGAGAATAATAAGTTTGATACCTATCATAAGACGCTTTCTAAAATCGGAATAGAACAGGTGGAGAAAATTGCGGCAGAAATAAGTATCATCGTCTTCATACACCTTTGGTAACAAAGAGTAAATATGAGGCTATATTGAATAAACCTGAATATAGTTATATCCAGGAGGGCGATTGTTTCATTGTTAAGGGTATTAACAACATCACTATGTACCGCATGGTAATGCTGTTGGATAACCGCTTAGACTTGCAGCTGAAAGTATGTTATGAATAAGACTTTTGTCTGCAAATAATCGATTTAAAAAGTAGGAAAATGAGAATCCTAATAGAAGAATATCAATACAATGTATCTGATGTGCACGATGTATTATACGGCATCGATCCAATGGAGAACGTAGAGGGCAAGGTGTCCATCCATTATGTAGGGTATTATTATAATGCCCTATTAGGAGCCTGCGTGTTTATTCTTCCTAAAGTATTGCTGCGCGATGTGGATGGCAAGGAACTTGCTTTTGGCAAGTACCAGCCATACGATATTATCAACCCTGAAGGTCAGGAAAAACTGACAAAAGAGGAGCGTGATTTCCTCTATGGCTTTGCTGTATGGATATATAGAGCCATCGTTGTATATAAGAACGACAAGAGCAACGACTCTACCATCGTATATCAGAAGATGATCAATCAGGTGGGTGGTAGCAGCAAGCGAAAGAGCAATACATTTCTTGATATTCTTCTGTCGCTAATCCAGTTTAACAAGGATAATAAGAGTTTCTTCTTCTTCGTGTTGAAGAACCTTCATTCTGGTTTGAATAAGATTAACTGGACCCGTACCATCAGTACTACTTCTGCTATTATACAAGATGGGAATGCTATCTATTTAAGTCCAGTTAACAAGAAACGTAAGATTAACTTTGATGAAGAATTGCTTGTTATCTTCTTCTCGATTCTCAATTATATAGGCGATACATACGGATTTCCTAAAGAGATAAACTGCAATTTTGACCTGATAAAGGGTAAGCAGTTTGAGAAATACAGAAATGGATATGGCAAAGTACGTTTGAGTCAAATTAAGTATAAGTATTTTTCATTAAAATTCTTTATAATCTGCTGAATAGCTTAAAATGAGCGATTTATAAGTGTTCAACCTCAATAGAGGTAATGATTTGGCAATAGTCACAACTTCTGCAATATGCATATGTTTGCTTTGCCTAACAACTCTTTACAGTTGCAAAAATACAAAATAAAAATGAAACCACACTATGTTGGTGCAAAAAAACAATAGTCATAAAACAAAGATTAACTTCGCCTTATGACTATTGTTGTCCACATTAAACTTATTTATCATTTAATTGGTTCCGCATGCACATAGTATTCACTGTTTATAGGGTCTTCCCCGTCAGTTTTAAGTATCAGTACCATGCGAGAATGTTTTGTACGCCAATATGCTTTAATATCAGCATCTTCGGGTAGTGCCTTAAACGTTTTACACAGCGAAGCCTTTTCTGTTTCTTTTATAGTACTATGTGCTTCATAGTACTGGTCCATAATCTTCAACAGACCTTCTCTTTCACGTTCAAGCACGCCTAACATATATTCCTTGTCGTTTTTGTCTTTTGCTCCTTTCAGTACAATACGTAACTCTGCATACGGTTTTGTAATGTCTTCTTTGTAGGCAGTAGGTGGAGTTAGGATAAACTCACGGCTCTTGTCCAGCAAGCAATATTCTGTTAGTTCGGGGTTCTTGGAATTATACCTTACGTTATCCCAATCGTAACCAAAGAATCCATCATTCACCAAATAGAGCCTCTTTCGGGCTTGATAGACAATACGGCCATCTTTATAGCCATTGGCATAGACAATAGTATTGTCATGAGGCGTGAAGAAGTATGTGCTCCACCAATAGGAAGTATTCAAACAGTTTGTCTTACGTTCCATGATTCCAAAGCTATCTGGCATATCACGACAATCACTCGTCCAAGTAATTGAATCGTAGTAGTTGTAATAGGCATTATCTGAAGAGTTGAAACCATATTCATCGGTAAGCTCAAATGTTACAAGGCAGAAGGTCTGAAACACAGGGTCTGTGTTGTCTTTGTCGTCTTCTGCATAGTATGCCTTAATCTTAAACTTGCAGTTGTCGGGAACAGAACGGTCAATATCCGTATCATACGTGTAACTTTTCTTCATCATTTCCAAATCGGTTTCGGTCATGCGTTTATATACAATCATGCCATATATAGACTTGTAACCATTGCTGCCATCACTCGTCGCTCCCAATTTTTGTATGGTGTACATTAAGGTCTTGCCATTCGACTCGTCAAGCTTAAGAATCTGCATGTATCTGCTGTCTGTTGTCTGCTTGTTGCTGCCAAACAGTATGAAGCCTTTGTCCATGTCATAAGTCCATGATACACGACTGAAACAAAAGGCTGGCAAGGCATCACTATAAAAATAACTAAAAGCTTGCTGTGATGTCTCAAACCAAAAGTGTGTAGGGCTGCCACCAAATCTGTCTTTCCAAAATTCCTCCTTGCTCAACTTTCCGTTTTCCTGTACCTCATAAGTGGCAATACTCTCCCAACCATAGCCCTTGACCTTACTCTGTATTTCTTCTGCTGCTATTGGCTTTCTCCCTTTTAGCACACAGCACCCCTCATCATTAACAGTATAGGTTTGGTTGAATAGATTCATATCCAACTTACATTGCTCAACACTCAATTCCTCAGACTTATCGCAACTGCCAAATACAACAGTGCAAGCTACGATGAGTGCTATTAACCAAAACTTCTTAGTCATAATAATCCAAATTTAAAGATTTTACATATAGACAGATTACGGATTTTCAGTGTTTCAAATTCTGCTGTCCAAGATAACTGAGTGCAAAAATACAAAAGTATCAACGTAATAGTGCATTTTTTTATTTTTTATAACACTCAAAACATACTTTTGTGCAAATAAAGGAAGAATAAACTACACCTGACAAATCTATTTACATATTTCTATGCACTGCCTACAGTTGGTACACTCACTTTCTGCAACCGTTGGGAGCAAAATTTCTTCGCCCTCATGGTGGAGCGAGGCGTTTTGGGGTTCCCAAAACATAACCTCGCTCCCTCCTCTAAGAACAAAAGACGAGATATTTGCCTTTCGG
>USSA01000105.1 GCA_900557255.1 uncultured Prevotella sp. | reverse complement strand
CATCAAAAGTTTTTCCCAAAGACTTGGCTAGCAACTCAACATCAGGCTTCATCGCCGTCAGTAGTTCTGTCTTGCTGATACCACAGATAGCAGAATACTGATCGAACATGCTGATATTATCCAAATTATTGATCTCGCTAAAGATACTCAACTGAGAGAACTTGGTGATACCCGTGATAAAGGTAAATTCCAGCCAAGGGTCGAGATATTTCAATGGGCTATAGAACTTCCTCATAACCAAGCGCAATGGCATCAAACTTTCCTTCTCATGCACGACATCCAAGAGAGAAGCATCATATTCGTCTATCAAAACGACCACCTTTTGACCCGTCTGCTTATAGGCACGCTTTACCAAAGACTGCAAACGCTGGCTCGGCTGCACCGCCAATTCGTCACGTCCATAGACCTGCTCGTATTCTGAAAGCATGTAGCCCAGCATCTCTTCTAACCCTTCGGGTGTCTGATTTTTGGCAGTACTCATGTCGAAGTGAAGAACAGGATGCTTCACCCATTCTTTCTCATATTCGCCAAGTGCCAAACCATCAAACAGTTCCTTCCTGCCCTCATAATATGCCTGGAGCGTAGAGACAAAAAGCGATTTACCGAATCGTCTTGGACGACTCAGAAACACATATTTAGAACCATTACGCAAGAAATCGACAATATACCTTGTCTTATCTACGTACACATAATTACCCTCTCGTATATCAGAGAAAGTTTGCATTCCTACTGGGTATTTTCTTATCTCTTCCATAGCCATATTTCTTTAGACGGTGCGAAGTTACGAATAAAATATCAGATACGCAAATAAAAAGACAAAAAAAAGAGAGGCGAGCTTCACAGCCAGCCTCTCCCGAGAGATTTATAGAAAATGCCACTCATGGCATTCCTATATCTTGATTAAAAATATTATCTTATTAAAATATTCCATCACAGCGATTACTCGCCGTAACCATCATTCTGCTTGATGTTAGGGTTTGCATTGATTTCTGCCTGAGGAATGGCTGCGATAGCCTTATAGAAATCACGATTGAAAGACTGAGCTTCCTTGCTCAATGTCTTGTGCCAACCCTTATCAGCTTCACTTGTATAACGGGTGATAGTCTCGTTATTACGCAAAGCATCAAAGTAACGCTGTCCCTCGCCAATCAACTCCTTACGACGCTCAATCAAGATACGCTCAAGTGTGATGTTATCCACTGTAGCCAAAGAAGCCACTGTTGTGGTACGGTTCTTTACCAAATCATTCAGATACTCTACAGCCTTAGTCTTGTCATTATTTCTAAACGCACACTCTGCAGCTGTCAAGTAAACCTCAGAAAGACGGATAATTGGAACGATAGTAACATTACGAAGATTACCACCTTGACCACGAAGTTTGTTAAGGAAGACTTTATTGGTTCCATAAACAGCAACTTCTTTTTCTGCTTTTGCTGGCAAGAATAATTCGTTACGTACATCATTTGGATCAGCTGAGAGCATATCAACAAATTTCTTAGTAGCAACCATTTCCTTGTAGCCATCACGTTGCTGAAGGTTACCGATACTATTCAAGTCATTGTTGTCTGTAGAACCTGCCACATTGAGACGGAACAAGAACTCACTCTCATTAGGAGTTGAAGCATCCCATGCTTTGAAGTATTGGTCACGAGTCCACAACGCTGCGCCAGAATTCTTGATAATATCCTCAGCAACAGACAAGGCGTTAGCATAATCACCCATATTCAAATAAACACGAGAAAGGATTGCCTTTGCTCCCCAAACGCTTACATAACCTGGTTCTGTCTCTGTAGCAAGAGCATTAGAGCTGATAGCCTCAGTCAAATCCTTCACTACTTGGGTGTAAACTTCAGCAACAGTGCTACGAGCAGGTTTTGCATTAGACTCCAGCACTCCTGTTACCAATGGTACACCAAGAGATGCACCCTGATCCTCTGTATATGGCTTACCATAGATACGAACAAGGTCAAAATGAGCAAGGGCACGGAGTACCTTTGCCTCTGCCGCATACTGGTCTATAGTAGCCTTAGCCTCTGCTGCATCGCTCAAAGCACCACCTTCTGCAGCAGCGATGATACGATTAGCACGGCCAATAACAATATATGGTGACTTCCAAGTTACGGTACTGGAAGAAGTACTTGATGTAAACTCAGATGCTGTCTGATAGTTCATGTCATAGTAGAAACTTGCACGGTTAGAACCACCAATGTTATTATACTGGTAATCATCACCCGCATGAACATCACCATAAACAAAGAACTGCATACCATAGTAATCTACCAAGTTGCTAGTTCCCTTCAAAGCCGTGTACATACCTGTTCTAGCTGCACCCAAGTCAGAGCTGCTATTCAAGGCAGCACCTGCGTCAGCACCATCAGAAGGAGTTACGTCCAACCAATCGTTAACGCAAGATGAAAGGCTGGCTGCCAAAATTGCGCAGCCCATTACCTTATATATTGATTTTAATACTTTCATTGTATTTTGTTCTTTTATAAATTAGAAACTAAGTTCGATACCGAATGTATAAGTTCTCAAGGCTGGCATCTCGAATGTGCACAAACCATCAACAGGAGTCTCTGGGTCTACATAGAGATCCTTTGACTTCCATGTCAGCAAGTTGTTGGCAGAGAAATATACACGAGCCTTGGTAATACCGAGATTACGAACCCACTCCTGTGGAGCAGAGAAACCTAAGGTAAGGTTCTTCAAGCGAAGATAATCGTTAGGCATCAACCAGCGAGAAGACACCACACCCTTACCATAACCAGCCTGGAACTTAGGCAACTTAGCATTATTATCGCCTGGCTTCTGCCACATATCCTCCAACTTATAGTAAGAAGGGATTGCTCCACGGAGGGCGAATCTACCACCATTATCGTGCAACCAAGTAGCAGCATCGTAAGAGTCACCGCCCAACTTATAGGTCAAAGTAAAGTTGAAGTCGATAAACTTCCACTTGATGAAGTTAGACAAACCGCCCTCAAGTGTTGGCTCATGATGACCAACAATAGTCTTGTTTGCCTCAGCTACATTAGTAGTGGTCTTGCGAGCATTCTCAGTTCCATCATTGATGTAATAGCTCTCCAAACCTGTCTCAGGGTCAACACCTGCATACTCATACATATAGTAAGAATAGTAAGGCTTACCTACCTGATGAATCATGGCACCGCTGATAATCTTGTCATCATCACCTGTCAACTCTGTTACCTTGTTGGAGTTATGACCAAAGTTCAGAGAAGTAGTCCAAAGGAAGTCCTTCTTCTGAATGTTGGTAGAAGAAATGGTCACCTCAATACCTTGGTTACGCATAGAACCTACATTCTGAGCCATGGTAGCCAACAGAGAAGAATCATCATAGTAACCTGGAATCATTGAGATAGGACGATTCATAATCAAATTGGATGTATTACGAACGTAGTAATCTAATGTTACAGAAATACGGTTGAGGAATGTCAAGTCAAGACCAAAGTTCCAAGCCTTGTTCTGCTCCCACTTCAAGTCCTTGTTGGCTACACCAATGATACCCATACCATTGCTACCATTGTAGTACTCACCATACTTATAAAGGTTCATGTAACTATACAAGCCAGATGGAAGAGTTCCGTTCACACCATAAGATACACGAATCTTACCATCGCTCAATATATCCTTGATAGAATCCATGAACTTTTCTGCACCAAAGCGCCAAGCACCAGATACAGACCAGAACGAACCCCAACGATTCTCACGTGCCATACGAGAACTACCATCACGACGATAACTTACACCAGCATAATACAAATCGTTATAGTTGTAGTTGACACGACCCAAGAAAGAAGTCATCTTTGAGTCATACTTGTAACTCTGCATAGAGGTATCGCCAGAGTTAGCGAACTCATACAAGTTGCCAGGGTAGTCTGTACCGGAAGCGTATGAGTTGTTGTTATGCCATGCCTCTGTCTCGAAACCAAGCAAAGCATCCACATTGTGGGCACCAAAAGACTTATTGTATGTCAACTGTGTCTGAGTGTTCATAGTTGTCCACTCATTGTAAGTACGCTGCATCACACCATTTGATTTAGAACCATTACCACAGAATTTGTCCCAAAGCACATCCTCGGTAGAGTTGATGTAGTCGTAAGCTACCTTCTCACGCAACTTCAAGTTGTCCCAAATGTTCCATTCGAGAGCCAAGGTGCTGTAAGAACGTGTCGTATTGGTTTTATCAGACATGTGCTGGTTCTCATAAATAGGGTTATAACCATTGTTATAAGCACCATCTGTCTCTGTCAGCAAATTACCATTCTTGTCATAGATAGCATTAGAAGGGCCGAGGAACCATACTGCACTTGAGATGGCACCAGCAAAAGAAGCGCCACCATCCATGGCAGAGTTCTGATGCATAGATGATATCATAGTGCTAGCCTCCAACTTGAACTTACCAAAATGATGAGAAACATTTGCATTACCAGTCATACGCTCCAAACCAGAACGTTCTACTATACCTTTTTGATTTGCATATGACAAAGATGCATAGAACTTTGTCTTGTCATTACCGCCAGTTACACTTGCCTGATAGTTCTGGTTAGAACCATTTTTGAAGAGAGCGTCACGCCAATTAGCCCAACCATTTTCAGGTTTTGCTGCATAATCATCAATTTTGGCATCAGCAAAAGCGGTTGCAGAAGCATCAGTTGTTCCATCAACATTGTCCCAAGCATAGTTCTTTAAACCCTGATAAATCAAGGCACGACGATCATCACCACTCAATGTAGGGCGATAGTTGATAGCCATATTAGAGAAACCCCAGTCGCTACGGAAATCAACCTGGGTCTTACCTGCACTACCACTCTTGGTTGTGATAACAAGCACACCATTGGCTGCACGTGAACCATACAAAGAAGCTGCAGCAGCATCCTTGATAACCGTGATAGACTCAATATCATTACTGTTCAATGTAGAAAGTGCATTGGTACCAGAACCATTGTAACCATTTCCTTTCTCACCATCATTGAAACCACTCAAGTTACCCGAATTCATTGGAGTACCATCGATTACGATCAATGGATCGTTACCTGCATTGATAGAACCCATACCACGAATACGGATATAGTTCATTGCACCTGGCTGACCAGAGAAAGAAGAAATAGAAACTCCTGGGATATTACCAGAAAGCTTATCTTCAACAGAAAGTGAAGGAACATCACTCAACTTAGCTGTTGACATGGAAGCAGCAGCACCTGTAAATGAGGATTTCTTGAAGTTACCATAACCTGTAACAATCACCTCATCCAAGGATTTGTTATCAGAAGTCAAAGCAATCTTCATGTTAGAACTTGCTTTAACAGTTTGTGGATTCATACCTATATAGGTAATCTCCAACTTGGAGCCGGCTGGAACATTCAAACTGAAGTTTCCATCGACGTCCGTAACAGTACCCGTATTAGTACCAGCTACTTTGATTGATGCGCCAATGACAGGCTCACCATCCTCTGAAGCTACTACCTTACCGGTAACAGATGTTTGGGCAAAGGCTACTCCACAACTGAGAATTGCCCCCCCACAAATAAAGCGATTCTTTTAAACATAATCTCTCTCTTTATTAGATAATAATTTATAAATTTATAATAATCGGCTGCAAAATTAGATTATTTTTCGGATATTTGCAAATATTTTGAAAGAAAAATTTAATAACACACATAAAAAAGTCTGTTTTTAACACTTCTACCATGTCATATTGCAACAAAAAGAATATTTTTGCAGCAATAAGGCTATAATTTGTAAGAACAGAAATAAGAAGGTTCTTAAGTTATCTATACAGGCATCTGCCAGATAAGACGTATTGCTTAAATACGTAGAACAAATAGATTAAATAGTCACAGTTCTACGATTCATCGGTTCTAACAATTAGTTCCGTTTGGTTGCCGGCAGTTGCCAACAAGGTTGCTGACATATGTCAATAACTCTGTTGGCATATGTCAGGAACCTTGTTGACATATGTCAGGAACTCTGTTGGCATATGTCAGGAACCTTGTTGGCATATGTCAGGAACCTTGTTGACATATGTCAGGAACCCTACAAATCTAATTCCTCAGGCCAACGGATACGTTATCTATAAGCATAAGATATATCTGTTTCAGACTTATTATCTGCAAAGAATAAATAGAATATCATACTGACTGCAGGGAGCGGAATACTTGACATACCACAAAAAAGAAAACGTTTACGACACTTTTTAGTTAAAAAATTTGGGTATATTGCACATTTTTCGTAATTTTGCGCACGATTTCAACGACTAGAACAAAACAAAGTGGTTTTACACCTTATTATATATAGAGAGAATGATATATGTAGGGGATTGTCGTTAGTATAAACAAAAGTATTAAGATAACAATGACTCACAATTTGTTAAAAGGCAAGCGTGGCATCATCTTCGGTGCACTCAATGAGGAATCAATCGCTTGGAAAGTAGCTGTAAAGGCTGCTGAAGAGGGTGCTACTATCGCACTTAGTAATACAGCTATGGCTTTGCGTATGGGTACGCTGGATAAGCTCGCTGAACAGATCAACGCTCCTATCATCGCAGCTGATGCGACTAGCGTAGAAGACTTGGAAAAGGTATTCACAGAGGCTCAGGAGAAACTCGGTGGCAAAATCGACTTCGTGCTCCACTCTGTAGCTATGAGCCCTAACGTTCGCAAGCATCGTACATACGATGACCTCGACTACAACTTCCTGAACAAGACATTGGACATCTCTGCTATCTCTTTCCACAAGATGTTGCAGGTAGCCAAGAAGTTGGATGCTATCAACGAGTGGGGTTCTGTAGTAGCTCTCACATACGTAGCTTCTCAGCGTACATTCTTCGGTTACAACGATATGGCTGATGCCAAGAGCATGCTCGAAAGTATCGCCCGCAGCTTCGGTTACATCTATGGTCGTGAGAAGCACGTGCGCATCAACACCATCTCTCAGAGCCCTACAGCTACAACAGCAGGTAAGGGTATCAAGGATATCGAGAACATGATGGACTTCGCCGACAAGATGTCTCCACTCGGAAACGCCGTAGCTGAGGATTGCGCTAACTACTGCGTGATGATGTTCTCTGACTTCACCCGCAAGGTGACTATGCAGAACCTCTTCCACGATGGTGGTTTCTCATCAATGGGTATGAGCCTCCGTGCCATGAACCAGTATGCTAAGGATATGACTCCTTATGAGGATGAGAAAGGTAATGTTATCTACGGATAATCAGGCAGAAGAGAAAAAAACTCACTAATATACAAACAGGTATGTTCAGTAAAAAATCTGAGCATACCTGTTTTTTTATTCATATCCACCCTCTATCTTAAACTTGGCAACAAGCGGAAGATGATCGCTGTATCCACCCAAATATCGTGGACCGAGATAGGTGCGGAAAGGTTTCTTTCCGCCATATTTCTCATCATCTTCTAAGAGGAATGGCAAATCTCCTATCTGACAACTCATCTTAAGTCGGGAAAGCGAAGGACTGAAGAGAATCTGGTCAAGACTTCGCCAATCTCCATGCCAGCGATAAGTAGCCTTGGCACCATGAGAGCCTTTGACGCCAACAGATATATTAATAAGGTGATGCTGATAAAGATAACGAAGAGCCGGAGAATCGGAATAATCGTTGAAATCGCCGGCTACGATAATCCTTGCACTATCATTGAGCGCATAGATAGAATCTACAGCAGAAGCCAACTGGCTGGCTACCTGCAGGCGGTAGGGACGCGAAACCTGTTCGCCGCCACGCCGGCTAGGCGCATGCAATACAAAGACATGGAGCGTATCATCATTCATAATCCGCCCCGAAGCGTAGAGAATATCTCTCGTAGGACGAGTATCAGGCAGCGGTTTGATGCGGATGGACCGGAACTGTATAAGCGCAAAAGAAGATGGCTGATAAAGCAAAGCCACATCTATGCCCCGTTCATCAGGCGAATCGGTCATCACATAATCATAATTCACACCGCGAAGAGCTGAACGCCGGGTTAAATCAAACAGCACACTATCGTTCTCCACTTCGCAAAGCGCCACAAAATCGGGAACATGCCAGGACTTCTCCGAGGGTCTTGAAGGATTATCTGGGGAGGCGGTACCAACAAGCGACAAATCTTCATAACCCAAAGCTACTATAGTCTTGGAAAGATTTGCCAGCTTGCGCCAATAGCGATAAGGCGTCCACTTGTAACTGCTCTGTGGCAGGAATTCATAGTCATTCTTCAGCGAATCATGCTTCGTATCGAAGAGGTTTTCGCAGTTCAACTCCACAAAAGTGAGGAAACTTGATAAGATGAGAGTGAAAAACATAACATTTTATTTTGTATTGTCAATGATTTGATGTATCTTTGCAGTCAGTTTACAATGGTCCTATAGTTTAACGGATAGAACGGAGGTTTCCTAAACCTTTGATCCGAGTTCGATTCTCGGTGGGACCACGTACTTTCCTTATCATTCCAGAGATGATAAAACAATAAAGGTCGCTCCTGACAATCAGGAAGCGACCTTTATTATTTTTATATTCTTTCCAGTATCTTTCTCTATCCGACATACATCGGACAGAGAAAGAATGAAGAGGTTCTGATTACTTAACTTCTGCAACCTCCCCAGCTGGTCCTTCCTTAATCTTACGACCAAGAACGATGTAAGCCATTGGAGATGCAATGAAGATAGATGACAATGTACCGAATACAACACCCAGGATCATTGCGAATGAGAAGCTGCGGATGCTGTCACCACCGAGGATGAAGATACAGAGCAACACGAGCAATGTAGATGTAGATGTATTGATGGTACGAGCCAATGTCTCATTGATAGATGCATTGAAGAGCTGCTGACGGTCGCCCTTAGGATGCAACTTCAAGTTCTCACGGATACGGTCGAACACAACCACCTTATCGTTGATAGAGTAACCTACCACGGTCAGGATAGCACCGATGAAGGTCTGGTCAATCTCCAATGAGAATGGAACGAGACCCCACAGGAGTGAGTAGAAACCGACTACTGTCAAGGCATCGAATGCCAAAGCTACAGTAGAACCTACAGAGAAGGCCACGTTGCGGAAACGTATCAGGATGTAGAGGAAGATAGCAATCAAGGCGAAGAGCACACTATAGATAGCACCCATCGTGATATCCTTAGCCACAGAAGGACCTACCTTTGTACTACTGATGATAGAACCACCCTGACGAACGTCTGGGTTCTTGAATGCCTCAACACTCTTCTGAGATATCAGGTTGGCCTTCTTCAAGGCGTTATAGAGGATGGTCTCAGCCTCATCATCAACAGTTGGACTGTTGCTCTCAATCATATAGTTGGTAGATACACGGATGGTCTTGCCATCTGTACCGATAGCGATAGCGCCAGTAGTTGCCTTGGTGCCGTCTGCATTGACGAATGCATCGCCAAGAACGGTACGGATCTGCTCAGGCTCTACAGGATTCTCGAACTGTACCACATAGTTACGACCACCAGTGAAGTCGATACTCTTACTCAAGCCACGAACAAAGAAGCTACCAATGAACACAACTGCAGCAACAATTGCTACGGTGAAGGTAGTCTTGTACATAGACATGATCTTATACTTCTTGCCCTGCATCAGGTTGTGAGAAACTGGAGTATCAAACTTGCAGTGCATCCACTTATCGTGGTTCAACTTATAGTCATAAACCAGACGTGTCAGGAACACAGCTGTGAAGAACGATACAACGATACCGATAATCCAGGTAGTAGCGAAACCACGGATAGGACCTGTACCGGTAGTCAACAGGATAACACCTGTAATCAAAGAAGTCAAGTTAGAGTCGAAGATAGCTGAGAAAGCATTACCATAACCAGCAGCTACAGCCTGCTTCATACCCTTGCCAGAGCGGAGCTCCTCCTTGATACGCTCATATATAAGCACGTTGGCATCCACGGCAGTACCCAGAGACAAGACCATACCGGCAAGACCTGGTAACGTCAGAGCCGCCTGGAAGGACGTCAGGATACCCAGCGTGAAGAATACATTGACGAGCAATGCCAGGTTAGCCATCATACCAG
>USSA01000104.1 GCA_900557255.1 uncultured Prevotella sp. | reverse complement strand
AAATAAAAATGTTTTTTAAAGATTTCGTATCTGTGAAAAGGCAAAAAATAAAAAGAGGTGCGTCACAGACTTATGACACACCCCCTTGCTTTTATTGTTTAGGTATTCTGAATGTTTTTATTTTTCCAATATTTCCTTCAGTTCCTTCATACCATCTGAAGCCCCTTTCATGATGTGCTCTATCTTGTAATATCCATTGGTGTTTACGGCACCCGGGTCTATCAGATAGATAGGAATGTGAGGCTTGGTATATGAAATCAGACCTGCAGCAGGATAAACGTTGAGTGAGGTTCCGATAATGACGAAGATATCGGCTTGCTGTACAGCTTCGGCTGCCGGCTCAATCATAGGAACGCTTTCGCCGAAGAAAACGATAAATGGGCGCAACAGGCTTCCATCTCCAGCTTCGGTTCCAGGTTTTACCTCGCAGTCATCCTCAGGTAATTCCTTGATGTAGCGATAGTCGTAAGGGTCGCGTGAAGAGCAAACCTTTGATAGTTCGCCATGCAGATGGATTACATTCTTGGAACCTGCTTTCTCATGCAGATTATCTACATTCTGGGTGATTACCGTCACGTCGAAGTCTTTTTCCAGTTCCTTGATAAGTTTATGCCCCTCGTTAGGTTGTGCAGCATAGAGTTTATGGCGCAACATATTGTAGAAGTTTGTTACTAGGGTAGGGTCAGCTTCCCATCCCTCATGGGTAGCTATCTGTTCTACAGGATAGTTTTCCCATAATCCATCATTGCCACGGAAAGTTTTGAAACCACTCTCCACAGACATGCCTGCACCGGTTAAAAATACGAGTTTCTTCATCTTATCACGTTTTAATTATTCATATTTTCTTAATCTTTTTATTAAGAATGCACAAATTTAGCAATTTTTCTGCAAATAACATCGTTTTAAGCGAGAAAAATGTTATCTTTGCACTCGTTTTAAGGACAAAAAGTACATTTTAAGATTATTAATACATTATTATAAATAAATTTTATGGATAAAGTAAGTTATGCTTTGGGCATCGGCATCGGTCGCCAGTTGGCTTCTATGGGTGCAGAGAGTTTGAATATTGATGATTTTGCACAGGCTGTAAAGGATGCCATCGCCGGTAAGCTTCAGCTCGGCGAGCAGGAGGCTCAGGAGTTGGTACAGAACTTCTTTGCAGAGCAGGAGGCTAAGGCTCAGGCTGCTGCAGCCGAGAAGGGCAAGGTTGCTAAGGAAGCTGGTGAGAAGTTCCTCGCTGAGAACGGCAAGAAGGATGGTATCATCACTACTAAGAGCGGTTTGCAGTATCAGGTTTTGCGCGAGGGTAATGGCAAGGCTCCTAAGGCTACCGATCAGGTAGAGTGCCACTACGAGGGAACGCTTATCGACGGTACTAAGTTTGACAGTTCTTACGACCGTGGTCAAACTGCTACCTTCCCATTGAACCAGGTTATCGCTGGTTGGACAGAGGGTCTTCAGCTCATGACCGAGGGTGCCAAGTTCCGTTTCTTCATCCCTTATCAGTTGGGTTATGGCGAGCGTGGTGCAGGTGCATCTATCCCTCCATTCTCAGCCTTGATTTTCGATGTTGA
Source organism: uncultured Prevotella sp. (assembly GCA_900557255.1). The sequence continues at coordinate 8,509 of USSA01000104.1, read as the reverse complement.
GCTCGTTGCCGTTAAGTAATCTGTTAGCAGAGATACTTAAACAAAGTAAAGGCAATCCTGGAATATAATAGATAAAATAAAGATTTAAAATATAAATAAAGAAATGAAAAAGTTATTTTTCGGAGCCCTCGTGGCTTGTACTGCTGCTACATTCGTAGGTTGTGGCAATTCTACTCCTAAGGCAGATCTCAAGACAGATGTAGATACTATGAGTTATGCTATGGGTATGTCTCAGACTCAGGGTCTGAAGGAGTTTATGGTAGAGCGCATGGGCGTTGATACTGCTTACATGGATGATTTCATCAAGGGTCTTAACGATGGTGCCAACGCTGGTGACGACAAGAAGAAGGCTGCTTACTACGCAGGTATTCAGATTGGTCAGCAGATCTCTAACCAGATGGTTAAGGGTATCAATCACGAGGTATTCGGTGAGGATTCTACAAAGTCTATCTCTCTGAAGAACTTCATGGCTGGTTTCATCACAGGTACTACAGGCAAGAAGGGCTTGATGACTGTTGAGCAGGCTGCTCAGATAGCTCAGGCTAAGATGATGGCTATCAAGGCTAAGAACATGGAGAAGGAATATGGTCCTAACAAGGTTGCTGGTGAGAAGTTCCTCGCTGCCAACAAGAAGAAGCCAGGAGTTGTTACTCTGCCTTCAGGCGTTCAGTACAAGGTAATCAAGGAGGGTAACGGCCCTATGCCAAAGGATACTTCTATGGTTAAGGTTAACTACGAGGGTAAGACAATCGACGGCAAGGTATTCGATTCTTCTTTCAAGCGTGGTCAGGCTGTAGATCTCCGTGCTAACCAGGTTATCAAGGGTTGGACTGAGGCTTTGGTTCACATGCCAGCAGGTTCTGTTTGGGAGGTTTACATTCCTCAGCAGTTGGCTTACGGTGAGCGCGAGCAGGGTCAGATCAAGCCATTCTCTGTATTGATCTTCAAGATTGAGTTGATCTCAGTAGGTGGCAAGTAATTTTTGTGGGAACTCATTTTTATAGAGGACTTATAAATGAAGAAAATATTAATGACAGCACTCGTCCTCGTGGCGGGTGCTTCTTTGTTTACAGCTAGTGCTGCAAGCAAGAAGAAGGTGAAGAAGGCGGCTACTCTTGTTGAGTTGAAATCATCAGCCGATTCTTTGAGTTATGTAGCTGGTATGAATGCCACTCGTGGTCTGATTCCTTATATCCAGCAGAGTTTTCAGGTAGATACTGCCTATATGGAGAATTTCCTTCGTGGTTACAAGGATGCGCTTGCCATGGGAATCAATCCTAAGACCGTAGCTTATTCTGCAGGTATGGAGGTTGCCAAACTGGTAGAGAAACGTGTATATCCTGGCACAAAGGAAGAGTTGAAGAGCACAGGCGATTCTATCAGCCATGCTATGTTCCAGAATGGTTTTATCGCAGCTTTGGCTAATGATACAACATTCTTTACCTCTAAGGCTGCTGCCGATTTCCAGAAGGAAGCTTTGGCTGGTGCCGGCGAGAAGTTCCTTGCTGCTAATGCCAAGAAACCTGGTGTAAAGGTGTTGCCTAGCGGTTTGCAGTATAAGGTGATTACCGAAGGTCATGGCGAGGTGCCTAAGGCTAGCGATGAGGTAGAGGTTATCTACGAGGGTCGTCTGATTGATGGTACCGTTTTTGATGCTACATCCAAGCATGGTGGCAGCAAGACAGATAAGTTCCGTGCCAACGGATTGATCAAGGGTTGGACAGAGGCGCTTACTCTGATGCCTGTGGGCAGTAAGTGGCAGCTTTACATTCCTTACGAGTTGGCTTACGGCGAGCGTCAGGCTGGTCAGATTCCTCCATACTCTACTTTGGTGTTCGATCTTGAGCTGGTTAGCATCGTAAAGCCAGAGGTAAAGGCTGAGCCTGCTGGCGAGTTGAAGGAAGATGTAGCCGTAGGAGCAGAGAAGAAGGTGGCTAAGGCTTCTGCCAAGTCAAACGGCAAGAAAGCTGCTTCCAGAAAGAGAAAGTAATTACGAAATTCATTTCATTAAGTAATTACTACTAAAATATAATAAGGTAAGAGCCAAGGATAGAGTGTTATCTTTGGCTCTTTTTGACGGGTGATAAAGTGGTGAAACCTTTGCGTGATCATTACTTCTCCGAGGTTATCAGATAAGCGTATGATTTTTCTACTAAAAGTAGCAAAATGCCAAGGTTTTTAACATTTCAATAGTTTTTTTGCCTAAAATCAAAGACTATAAAAGCGGTCTATCAATTTCTTGCGATAGAAGCGTCCTACCCTTACATAGCTTATGTTATCAAACGGCGGATAGAAGTGGCATACGTTGTCAACCACCTCTATCAGATAATTCATATTGATGATAAACTTTTGGTTGACTTGTATAAACTGCTTGTCCACTTCCAGGAGGTCATCACCCTTGATGGTTCGCTTCAGACGGACAGGAGCCTTGCTGCCCGCTACCACAGCCTCCCAGCAACGCACTTCATGATTATACTGAAAGAGAGCGATGTCGCGCTTGTCAACCAGTTTGAAATCTATGGTATTGGTATAGAGCAGAAACTTGCCGTTGTCGGACATGAGTTTGTCCTTATCCTGCCCGTCGGATTGCGGGGTTGGTAAAAGGGGGTGTTCGGCAAGTCGCTGCATAATGATGTCCAACTCCTTGTCATCAATAGGCTTCAGAAGTACATCGAAGGCTTTCTTTCTGAAAGCTGGCAACACAAACTCATCGTAAGCTGTATACATTACCACCCTGCAACGGCCATGGGTAAAGAAATCCAGTCTGTCCAGGAAATCCAAACCGGAAATATCGGGCAACTGCACGTCAAGGAAGAGCAAGTCGGGCTGTAACTCGCTCACCCTCGCCAGGCCGTCTAGTCCGGAGTGCTCTACTGCCACCACTTCTACCTCGGAGAATCTGGCCAGCCTTTCGTTCAGGTCTTTGACTGCCTGCTTATTGTCGTCTATAATGATTGTTCTCATCTTGCGGTTCTTTTGTCAAATAAATAGTTTGATATTATCTGGAATAACTATCGTTGCCACACATCCTACGGCTTTTCCATTTTCCTGTTCATTATTGAGCGAGAAGTTCATCTTGTTCTTATTTCGCTCGTTGACGATGACGATAGTTTGGGTGATGACGTTCAGTCCGGTGCGCTTCTTTCCCACACTACGGATGTCAAATCCCGGTCCATTGTCTCTGACCTTGATACAGGTGTTTTTTCCTTCCTTGCTTATCCCGATATGGATAATCTTATGTCCATCCCATCCTTTCAAACCATGCACGAAAGCATTCTCCACGAGAATCTGCACAAACATGGAAGGGATGCGCACCTGATCTATATTCACACTTTCGGCAATATTGATAGCAAACTCGAAGTCATCGCCCACCAGCTGTTTCTCCACATCAACATACCGTTTCACGAAGTCCAACTCTTCGCGCAACGTCACATCCAGACGGCACGACAGGTCGAGGTTAGCTCTTATCAACTTAGTCAGGTCGAGCAAGTCATTGGCATCATGCTCATCCGATTTCAATATTTTACCATTAAGCACATTAAACACGAAATGTGGAGAAATACGGTTGCGCACACAAGCTAGCCTCAACTGCATGTTGCGCATTTTATCTTGCGCATTTCGCTTGCGGGAGCGCATGACAAGAAGAGCAAAGATCAGGATGATGACAACGACCAGCGATACTGCTGCCACCGTGATGGCATAGGCACGCTGGACAACAGCATTCTTATGCTCCATCTCCAGGTTATGGTGCAAACGAATGGTATCTTGCGCAAATCGGTCCATGATTTCTGATGCACGCATCTTGATGCGGTTATGCTCCAGAGAGTCGTTCTGTTGGACATCCGTCCTCAGATTATCGTAGGCTCCCCGATAATCGCCTATAGCCTCATAATACTTGCGAAGATAACGATTACGAATCTGGCGAAGACTAAACTCCATGCTATCTGACCCCTTCTCGTGTGACAAGATATCCTTGACCTTTGCCATATTCCCCTGCTTTACCGCCTGTCCGATACGGATAGAATTGACATAATAAATAGATACCTCATTACCATTTTCGGCAAACCAGGGTTCTATCTCGTCGAGATACTTCTCGGATAGCGCCACTTTGTCCAAATTGAGATATACATCTGCGAGATTGAGCTTGCAGAGGTACATATCGAAGGTATCTGTCTTATGATGTTTCTCGAGAAAAGCCTTCATGGTAAGAAACTTCTGGAGAGATGCCTTGTAGTTCTTGGTATAATAATAGTAGTTGCCATAGTTATTGAGGTAATAAGCCTGCATGCCTACAGACATCTGCGAGAAATACTTCTCTGTCTGCTGATAATACTTCAGCGAGATCTCAAAATCGTTGAGTTGCAGATAGATGGTGGCAAGTCCGAGATAGAGTGTGATGTTCTCACTAGACGGCAACCCGAGCGAGTCTACCAGAAACAGGGCACGTCGGTAACACGCCGCAGCCTCAGGCAACTGACTCTTGAAGATATAAGCATCGCCCAGATTGGCACAAACCTTAGGCAGCTGGTCTTTAGCATCGCTGTTAGCTAACAAGGTTGTGGCGTCTTTATAGAGTCTTATCACCTCATCCGGATTCTTGCGATAATTATGATAAGCAATAGCCTTGCAATTGTATGCGTATGCCAATAGAGAGTTACGGCGTTCTGTAGCTGACTGGAGTTTGCAATAAGATATGGTCTTATCCAAGATGGGATACATCGAGTCTGGGGTGGCAGACAGACAGAAGTACTTTGCCTTGCGAACATAATATTCATAATAAGTCAGGCTATCCGTTGCCGAAGCCAAGGCTTTCTTTATAATTTCAGGAGCATGAGCCGACATAGCTTCCACTGAGTCATCAATGCAAGCTAACACTTTTCTTTCTTCTTCTGTCTTACCCGATTCCGCAGGTCGTTGGCAACCCAACAGTACGACCAACAGCAGGCATATACACCAAACAAATCTTTTCATCTTCTATATTCCGTTAAAACTCTCTTTTTATGGCAAAAATAAGCATTTTACTACACATCCACAAGTTTTTTGCCAAAAAATCTTCCAGAAAAGCACAAAGAGAGTGCATTTTTCAATAGAAACACACTCTCCCGTTCTTTTATTTACTCATATAAGTATAATTTCTTGTTGTCCAATAACTACTGTTATTGTATTTATACTTGGAAGCCTTTACGGAACCATCGTCATTAAATTCGTAGCTATACTTGAAAGTAGAAGTATCGCCATCACTATCATGCTGGGAAGCAGACACAGGATGATAATCGCCAGCTACACCAAAATACCCTACATAGAACAAGAACTCCATATCTTCTATTATATCTGCCATATAGTTGTCTGTCCATTGCTTGGTGATATTAGGATAGGTGTTGTCACCATACTCAAATGTAGCTGTATCGGTATATTTCTCTCCATCTTCGCTTCCATTGCATACGATTTGGGTGAGTTTACCATTAGACCAAGACAAATTATACTCCAAGGAATACTTCTCTGTTACCTTCTCGCCATCCTCGTAATATACATCTGTGCCAGAACTGGCAATCTTAGTCAGGTGCCCCTTGGAATCGTAAGAGAACCACGCCTCGCCATTGTTTTCTTCATTATCAGACTGATCTGTACTGCGGGTTTTCATGTTGACGATATAACCATTTTTATTCAACGCTATATCGTAATACTCTGTCACATCTGAATAACTGCCATGAGTATTGGTATAAGAAATCTTGAATGGATTGTAGGAGAAAATATAATCATCATTACCATAGGCTCTACACTTTGTGATTTTTCCTTCCGAATTGTAATTGAAAGTATTGTCACCTACAGAAGTAATATAAAGTTTCTCACCATCGCTGCCAGTTATCTGACCTGCGGTATCACTTCCTCCAGCCGAAGGGGTAAAGCCATCGTCATCACTGCTGCATGAAGAAAAGAAGAAAGGTAATGCCATCAAAAGCATACCTATATAATAAAGAGGTAATTTCGCTGTTTTCATGATTCTAAGTTTTTTAATGATTGTAATAATAAGAGGGATGCAATATCCTTATAGCAAATATTGCATCCCCTTTTATCAAGGTTCAACGATGTATTATTAGAAATTATAACCTACGCTGAACATCCAGTTTTTGTTTTTCAACTTGCCATCGCCAGAGTTCTTGGCTATATTAGAGAAGCCAAACTCATAAGCTGCACCGATGTAATAGTTCTTAGCAATTGTCAAGCCAGCACCAATCTGCAAACCACAATCAAAACGTTTCCAATCTGCACCCTTATCGCCGAAGCAATCCCACTTGTCTTCGTCGCCATCATCTGTTTCCTTAATCTTACCACCTACACCATAAGCGAAGTAAGGACCAACATTAATCTGCAACTGAGCAGCATCGCTAAAGTTGTAACGATAAGAAGCCAATACAGGAATTTCCAAGTACATTGGATTTGCTGTCAACTCATAGTCTCCTTCTTTCTCCTTGTAACCCTTGTTCTGGAGATAAAGACCTGTCTGAACATAAAGACTCTCCATCATAGGAATATCTGCGATAATGCCTACATGCCAATTAGTTTTATTGTCTGTAGAAACGGTCACGTTGTCTTCTTCATAGGCCATACCTGCCATGTTGAGACCGGCACGGATACCAAACTGAACGCCGCCATCAGCCTTCTCTGTTGAGAAGAATGAAGAAGATGAGCTACTTGCACGCTGTGCTGAAGCTGTAAGAGCGCAGAATGCGCAAACTGCTACAATAATAATTTTTTTCATAATCTTACAAAGTTTATATGATTAATACTCATAGATTTACAAATAGATAGACTACATACTGAAATCCATGCGCCATACATTATAGTTCTTTTCTGCTGAGCCACGCTGAGACAGGAAGAAGATACTCTTTCCGTCTGGTGACCAAACTGGCGACAAATCGTTACCTGGATGGTAAGTAAGCTGAGTAAGCTGGGTACCATCGGTGCGAACTACAAATATGTCAGTATTGTCAATCTTCTCTTTTTCAGACCTGCTAGATCCTGTAACTAACAGCCATTTGCCATCAGGTGATAACTGAGGCGTACTGAAGCTCTTACCTGGCTGGGAAAGGATAACTTCCTCCACACCCGTCTTGAAGTTTACACGCCAAATTTCACTTTCCTTGTTCGTTGTAAAACGGGCGCAATAGATGGCATCCAGATCATTAGGAATAAGACAAGCCGTCATACCTCTACTATAATTGGAGAAAAGGTTGGTCTTGCGATCATAACTCCAAAGGCTATAAGATGCATATCCCTCTCCACGATGGAAATAAATTGTGTTTCCATCTTTACTGATTACACCGCCGAAGTCATTGTCTGTTCCGTTTGAAATCTGACGTACCACAGTACCCTGATTGGCATCTACCAGATACACGCCATGATGATTGCCTCTCACCTCAGTAAAGCACAGGGTCTTGCCATCAGGACTCCAAGTGAAGCCCTCTACGTTTGTACGGAATGTGCGCTGTACACTGGCGCCACCTTTAGCAGCATTCTTAATCATGATGTTGGTGGTTCCATTCTTTTCGTTGATGTAACCTATGCGTCTTCCATCAGGAGATACGCCAATTTGAGGAATTACCCACCAATCGATGGTATTGGTCTTGCGAGAGCCAAAGACGCCAGATGTCTTACCCACGATATTACCTTTATAATCAGCTACGCAGTCAGCGTCATCTGTAATTTTTTCGAACTTCACACCACCCTCCTCTGGTACGAAGACGAGGGAAAAATCAAATTTCACCTTTGCATCTACACCTACTGACAATAAGAGTAAAGATGCTAAAAGCCAATAACTTTTCTTTTCCAGTAATTTCATATTCTATAATTTTAACTTATTATATTATTTTTTTTCTGTTTGCAAAGGTAAATAAAATATTTTGATCTCACAAACAGCAAAAAACGCATCCATGCCTATTCGTCGATAGGACATGTATAACCCTCTAAAATTAATGCCTATTTGCTAGAAAATAAAGAGGCCAGAGACCCCTATCAATAGAATCTCCGACCTCTTTATATAATATATTATGAGATTTTTTTGCGTTTTTTGCAATACTCTCATTTCTGCTTTCACAAGATTACTTCTTACCTTTCTTACCTGCAGCCAAGAAAGCTGCTCATTCAAGGAAGAGAAAGTAATCAGTTTGGTTATTATTCTCATCAAGGCAATCGTCAATGGAACATAGCTCCTGGAACGTATGAACTGAAGATTGGAGCCTCTTCTCAAGACATCCGGCTTAAGCAGCAGATAGTTTTGACGGGTGATAAAGTGGTGAAACCTTTGCGTAATCATTACTTCTCCGAGGTTATCAGATAAGCGTACGGTTTTTCCTGCTAAAAGTAGCAAAATGCCAAGGTTTTTGGTTAAAAACAGTATAAAAAACAACAAAATGCACGGATATTGCAAAATATTCGTGCATTTTGTTTGCAGTTTCAATAGATTTTATTAATTTTGCTATCTGGTATAGAAAAGTACCTTATAAATAGA
>USSA01000103.1 GCA_900557255.1 uncultured Prevotella sp. | reverse complement strand
TACAATATAATAAGATTCCCTTTGTGAAGAAAGACTACGATTCAACTAGAATATACAGAAACACACACAAAAAAAGGGTGCGTCACAGACTTATGACACACCCTCTTTGAAGGTAAGACGTATGTGCCCAACACCATCATCATTACAAGTGTGGGCATTGACCAGAATAGCGGTGGAACCTTTGTGTCCGGGCTCCATTCCTACCAGGGACAGTATATTCCGTTCCGGGGGAGAAAGACCCATAACAATGTGCAGTTCAACGCTGTGATCGTCCGTCAGCCAAAGCGTGACTATGTGGTATTCAACAAATGGTATGAACCGGACATGCTCAACCGTAAAGGTGGATGGGAGACCGGGCAGAGACTCATTACCTACAAATAGAATTATTATAAAAGATAATGAAAATTGGTGTTTTTTAGCGTCAATAGTAGCTGTATTTCTGTTCTTTGCATTTTCCATCAAGGAATTTGGTAATGCAATGCAACATTTTAACGGCAACAGACATCTGTCTTAGCAGCCTTTCATTGCTCAATAATTCAGGTATTCCAATTTACCTGTTGTTCAGATCTGGTTGCTTTTAAGTTTCAGGTTAACTAGAAGACTCAAAACCACATTTCTGTTTACCTTCAGGAATGTGGCTTTGAGTCTTTTTTTGTATTTTACTATTTGAGCAGCAGTACAGATGTGGCGTTGGATATTTCCGTGGCCATTCTGTTTACTGTATCGTACATCAGCTTGTTGAGCTTGTCATCATGACTGGTCTTTTTCTCAGGGTGAAGTTGCTCTACCTTTTGGTTGTAGAACTCTGCCCATTCCTGTGCCCAAGCGAAGATCTGCTCATCTACTGGTTCCAGGTTATGTTCGTTGCTTCTCTTTTTGAGTTCCAGCAGGTGAGCAATCTTTGCTTTCATGTCAGTATCCTCTACAGTGGTATTCACCAGTTCTGTGAATCTTACAGGAGGGATGGTGCCTTTGTCAGATAACCATTTACATACAAGGATACCTCTGAGGTAGTAGAGGAATCTCTTCAATGGCAGTCCATAGTCCTTGATGTATCTGTCATTATGCTTCTTGTAGATATGGTTGTAGTGGAACATGGCTTTCTCCTTGTTGAAATATTGGTCTTCCATTTGGTGGATCTCGTTGATGAACGTTTCGTCCATTTGGTAGATGATAGGAGAGTGGAGCCATTCAAAGAGTGAAGGGTTGGAGCTTTTGAAGAGGCGCAGGGCTTTCTTCAGATCCCAGCCGGACATGTCTGTTTCATCAGGGAACATCTGCTCGATGGTATCCTTTTGCTCTTCGATATGGAAGTACCACTCTGGTTCATGGACATAGATGATGCGTACATCCCAATCGCTGTCAGGAGATGAGAATCCCCATGCCCTGCTGCCGGATTCTACGGCATACAGTATCTTGATGTGGTGTTGCTCCTCGATTTCCCGAAGGTGTTTGCTGATTCTTTCCTGGCTAGCGTACTGCTCTGCCTGATTATTGTTTTGTTCCATCATTTCTTTCTTCTTTTTAATTGTTGTCTTCAATTGTCGCCTTCTTCGAAATGGAAAGGTTCTTCAGAATAGATGTCTGCCATTTCCGAGAAGTGGTCAAAGTCCTCCAGCTGCTTGAGCATTTCTACGACTTCTTTCATGATCTCATAGTCGTTTTCAGACAGAGGCATGTCGAAGATGGAATAGTTGGGGTCTGCATAGCGGTAGTATTTGCCATCATACACCTCTATAGGGGCATTGTAGCCCAGTTTGTCACTACGCATAATCTGCAGGTCTGCCTGTACGGTTCTCAAAGACACACCTTTTGAGATGCCTTCCATGTCATAGAGAGCATCGCTGCAAGCATCCACCAGGTTGTCGATGGTCCATCGGCGATACTTGTTTCTCAGGCAATTATCTATTGTCTTGTACCTTATCAGGGCATTCTTGTTTGCTGGCATAAGCTATTCTTTTTAATTTCTGTTGCAAAGATAGCAAATAACTCCGCAATCTATTTGCGTAGCAGCGATTATTTAACTTTTTCCTGCACTTTAAGTTAGTTTAGGAGGTTTTTAGGAGACTAGAATCATCTTGTTTTAAATTCATTGCTTGCACAATGTGGCTTTTAGCATAGTACCCGTTGATAGGCAAAAGAGTTATGGAAATCAGCAAAAAAATGTATAAAGTGTTTAAAAATTAGGAATAACAAGTATTTTTATCCCTAAAAATTATCATATTTGATATTTTTTACTTATCTTTGTACCAAAAATGAGCATTTTATGTTGAAAATAGAGTGTGAAGATATTGAATTGTCAGACTTAATCTTAAGAGGTCGCTGCACAACTAATCGTCTTTACAAGAAATTGAGTAGTAATGCATCTTTTAAAACCGACTTAGCTAAGGTTTTAAAGAAAATGAAAATGGTGGACAATGTTTCCGAATTGAAAGACATTGGTTCTTTGCATTACGAACCTCTTGTTGGAGATTTGCTTGGTTACAGTAGTGTCAGAATAGGATACAAGTCTAAATATCGCCTTTTGTTCACAGAACATGAGGAAGGTATAGTCATTAAATTAATTACAATAAGCGAACATTATGGAGACAAGTAGAATTGACAACCAAGTTCCTTTCATGGCTACTCATCCTACAGAAGTCATTAAGGATGAAATCAAGGAAAGAGGAATGTCACAAAAAGAATTGGCAGAACGCTTGGGAATGCAAGCCTCCAACGTTAGCAGAATGTTAAGGGAAAAAGAAACTATCACTTCTGCTCTAGCTGTCAAGTTAGAAAAGGCTTTAGGTATAAAATCATCTTTTTGGCTTAATCTGCAAGCTGAATACGATAAGGATGTAGTTGCTATAGAACTTCGTAATGAAAAAGAGCTGGCTTCTATTGATCAAGAATACATGTTGTCCAGTCTTTTGAACATGAAAGAACTGTATACTAAACTGAAGATTAGATCTTCTTTGTTTGTTCAAGAGAAATTGGATGCATTGAGACAAATATTTGGAATGGAGCCATCTCAGATTCCAACTTTCCAGTCTGCTTACAATGGTAATTTCAAAAAGAGTACAAAGGTAGAGACTGACGAGAAGAATCTTAGGACATGGCAAGTTCTGGCTTACGTATCAGCTAAGCATAACAGACCTACTCATGGGTATGAGACGGGTAATGCCCGTAAGGCTGCTATGGAAATAGCTTCTGCTGCACATAACAATAGGATTACAGAAGAACAAACAAAAGAGATATTATTTAAATATGGTATCTCTTACTCTTTTGTGTCTAAACTCGAAAAAGCTCCAATAGATGCCTATTCTTCTTGGGTAGATAGTTATCCGGCTATCGTTACAACTCATCGTTACAATGATATTTGCAAGTTGATATTCAATATCATTCATGAGTTAGGACATATAGAGTTACATCTTAAGCCCAATACAAATGTTGCTTATATTTCAGATGGAGCATATTCTACAGACCAAAAGGAAGAAGAAGCTAACAAGTTTGCAGAAGATATTCTAATTGCTCCTAATGTCTGGAAAGACATTATGAATACAAGTTCTAAGGGAATAGGAGTAAATGATATAGTTCATCATCTTAAATTACAAGCTAAGAAAAAAGGTTTGGATTTTGGACTTGTCATGTGGAGATATAAATTTGAAACTCACAAGTATGCTTTACGAGGATCTAGCACAGAAAAAATATCTCATCCAATACAAGAAAACTTCATTTAGGAAAGACAGTTAACAATAGTTCGGAAATATACTTTTTTTATGAGGTGGAGTACTTTTTGTATTCCACCTTATTATTTATGATAGTGCCAATTTAGGAAAAAGGCAAAAAACTTGTTTTTGGGCACTATTCTATAAGTTTTCTGCTGTTTCTTTTGTTGGTTTGAAATTTAATGTGTACTTTTGTCATGCAGTATATTCATACGGCTATATGAAACGAATTATTAATTGTAAAAGCTATGCAGTATCCAACCCTATTAGAATATATGAAGGCTATTCAAGATGCCGTTAATAATCTTGACAAGTTGGCTCACCTTTCTGTCGTACTAGATGGTCAAGGTGAACCCTGTCACATCAGTGGTGATTCTTCCGTGCTATTCAAGATGCAGGACAAGACTACCGGGAAATGTTATGCTCTCAAGTGTTTTACAAAAGCTCAGAAAGGATGTGCTGATGCGTCTTCCAACAGTCGTTCTGTGAAGTTTCTGGAGAAGGAACTCCTGGTTCTGAGTCAAGGTAAAGAGGAGAAATATCCGGTAGAGTTGATGGATTGGGTGGATGGTGATTCTCTGGGTGCTTCTCAGTTGAAAGTAGAGGATATGTCAACAGAAGCAACGAAAGCAGAGTTAAATGAGGCCATTACAGATGAATTTAGCGTGAAATACAGCAAAGATGGAAGAATACTATTGAAAGTTCCACAAAAGCTTAAGGGTACTTATGCCATAAAAGAGGGGACAAAGATTATTTGTGACAGGGCATTTGAAGACTGTAAATCTTTGCGTAGCCTTGTTATTCCTAATAGTGTTACTAGCATTGGAAATGGTGCATTTGCCGATTGTGGTTCGTTGAAGAATCTCGTTCTTCCGGAAAGTGTTGTCAGCATTAAAGGTAATCTCTTTTGCAAGTGGAATGGAGAAGTGAAATGTTTGTCTCCGAATTTTATCTTTGAAGATGGTGTGTTGTTTAACAAAGACAAAAGTACAATTATCTCGTTTAGAGACAAAGACATTATATCATATGTCATTCCGGACTATGTTACCAGCATTGGGGGAGATGCATTTTCCGGTTGCGAATCTTTGACGAGCCTCGTCATTCCAGATAGTGTTGTCAGTATAGGAGATGGTGCATTTAGTCACTGCGAATCATTGAAGAATATTGTTCTTCCAAATAGTATTACTAGCATTGGATTTTGTGTATTCCAGCATTGCCGTTCTTTGAAGAGTCTTGTCATTCCTGACAGTGTGACAAGCATAGATACATTGGCATTTTGTTTTTGCTCATCTTTGAAGAGTCTTGTTATTCCTGATGGTGTAACCAGCATAGGGGATGGTGCATTTTGTACTTGCGAATCTTTGGAGAGCCTTGTCATTCCTGGTGGCGTCACCAGTATTAAGAAAATGGCATTTAGTGGTTGCAAATCCTTGAAGAGTATTGTAATTCCTGACGGCGTAACTAGCATTGGGAGTGGTGCATTTAGTGGTTGCTCATCTTTGAAGAGTATTGTTATTCCGGACAGTGTGACTTGTATAGGAAATAGAGCGTTTGGATATTGCTTTTCTTTGAATAGTCTCGTTCTTTCAAAGAGTCTAACTAGCATAGGGGATTGGGCATTTAATATGGCTGAATCTTTGGAGAGTCTCGTCATTCCTGACAGTGTTACCAGCATTGGGGATTATGCATTTAGTGGTTGTAGATCTTTGAAGAGCCTAGTTATTTCTAATAGTGTAACTCATATTGCTGTGGGTGCATTTCTGAGTTGCACTTCTTTGAGTAGCGTTGTTATTCCTGATGGTGTAACTAGTATTGGAGAAGGGGCATTCATCGGTTGTGAATCTTTAAAGAGTATTGTTATTCCAGATGGTGTTGTCAGCATTGATAAAGATGCGTTTAGGGATTGCAATTTCCCAAACGATTTTAAACAGAAATTAATCTCCCGCTTCGGAGATAAAATATTTGGGTAACTTTTTAGATTATTCCTTGGTTATTACGGCAAGAAAAAGATACAGGCAAAATTGATACTATTCTAATTACTTCTACTGTATCATCGAGATATCTTCAGTCTCTTGATTACGGTTGCAAAGATATGGCGATTTAGTGGGATGACAAAGGGAGATACTCTAAATGGAAGGTGGATTTCCCCTATTTAGTAGTAGGGATTTGTGAGTAGTGGTTATTTTTTAACCGAATTGTTTACTCAATTCATTGGTTTTTAGTATTTTTGCACACCATTTTTTAAAAGTAAGAATAATGAATAAGACACAGATTGTAGCAGCATTTGCTGAGAAGGCTGGCATCACAAAGACTGATGCCTCCAAGTTCTTTAACGCTCTGATGGGTGTGATGGCTGATAACATCGTGGAGGGAGATGGAGAGATTTCCATCCCTGATTTCGGCCGTTTCTCCATCAAGCATGTAGCGGAACGCCAGGGTGTTAATCCTGCAACAGGCGAGAAGATTACCATTGCAGCTCGTGACAAGGTGGTATTCAAGGCTTCAGATAGCCTTCCATACTTCTCTCGCAAGCATAGTAATGAGTAAATTAGGATAGTTAGTTTATATCTCAAATCGGTAGCCATCAGAGTCATCTGGTGGCTTTTTTAGTACTGTGCAGATACACTGCACAGAAAGCTCGTAATTTTGTGGACGATTTAAAAATATTTTGTATGAAAGATAAAAAGCAAGAACTGAGTGCCCATGTGGAGGAGATATTCAAGCAGTATGTTCATCCTGGGCTTTACATCTGTGACTTGGCAACTGGTGGTGGCAAGTCATATACCATTGGTAAACTCACCTGTGAATATTATCCCAAGCATTTTGAGTGCATCATCATTCTGTGTGTTCAGAACAAGCTCATAGAGGGTATGAATCGCGAGATTGAGAAGTTTATCGATCAGCCTGGTTGTCTTAAGCTGAGTGAGAAGCTTGTAATAGAGAACAACACGGAGGTTATCTTGAAGGCAGTAAGGTCCGGAAGTCTTCAGGAATTGCTGGCCGAAATGGGATATCAGATAGAGCAGCAGCGGAAGAAGAAGGTTTCTGTGGCTGTGTTGGAAAACAGATTGGCGCAGGTTGAGAAGTTGGCTAAGTGCATAAATGCTTTGGTGGCCATACTACAAGATGATTCTGAGAATGCTTCTCTGCTAGAGCAGATACAGGCAGAAGAGAGCCGGCTGAGATATGCTGTCAGGGATTTCTTTGCCAACTACAAGAAGCATTTGCTTATTACTGGAGAAGTGAAGAAAGTGGGTGTGAAGACTATACTGAGTCGTTTTCCTTCATTGGAGAGAGTCTATCCGCAGGTTAACTACGCCAGCAGGAAGGTATTTCTGATGACCGTTCATAAGGCGATGCTTGGTATTGATCCTATTTTGTCGGAAAGTGTCTGTATCAGGGATTTCTGTGACAAGAAGACCTTAATCCTGTTTGATGAGTCTGATCAGGCAGCAGTAGCCATGCGTGATGTCATCATTGGTCAGGCTTGCAGAAAGTCTGCAGGCTTCAACAAATATGGCAAGGGATATCACGGCTATTTGCAGTATTTGGGCTTATTGTCGGCCAAGGATACCCTTACAGAGAGATATGATGGGACTCTTTTGAAGGAAAGTTTGGAGAAGGCTCAGAAAATTTGTCAGGATAATTGGAAGCGGAAGATGGGGGATATACTGCCTTACAAGAACATCTTTCTGGCAGATACGAAGGATTACAGCAGTTATCGACGTGGTGTGTTCTTTGCCGGTCCTACCTTTAAGTTGGAGATTTGTGGTGGAGCGGAACACGCTCGGTCCTTCATTTGCTATCGGGCTGGTGAGAAGAATTTCATATTGGCTCATGCTGAGAATGAGGAAGAACTGTCTGGGAAGTATGACATGGTGATTTCCTTGGATAAGTTTCTCAAGCTCTCGGAAAGCAATACTGTGGCGGTGAAGAAGTTCCTGAGTGGTTGCGTCAGAGAGGCTTTCCTGAAGAGGCAGAATGCTTTCAAAAATGAGACCGATGACAGGGAACAATACTTGGGATGGCCTACGGTGGAAGGTGAAATCCATTCGTTCCTGGCTCGTTTTGAGGTGGTTTCAGAGAAGTTCTTTGAGCAGCAACTTCTGGATTACTACACCAACCGCAAGAATCTGACCATTAAGGTAGATGGCAAGAAATATAAGGTTCAGGACGATTCCTTCTATATGCATGGTTGCCGGTTATATCAGGAGGAGCTTGATGAAAGAGACAGTCTTCACCGAGTAAGGCTCTCTTGCAGAGAGATTAGCTCCACGCCTGAGAAAATACTGTATGATCTGGTGGTTTCTGACAAGGTGGCTGTGGTACTCTGTTCTGCTACGGCTTCAAGTGAATCTGTGATCAGTAACTTTGATATAGAGTATCTGATGTCGGCTTTGGGCAGGAAAGTTCATCTTTTGGACAGAGAGGATAGCAGGAAGTTTGAGGAGCTTGTTGAAGCTACGTATCCTAGCCGTCATCAGGTAGAGGTAGTGCCACTGGAGCATTATATGTTCAAGGACAGCCGCAAGGAACACATGACCCTACCTGAGAAATATAAGCAGATGTTCTGTGAAGATGCTGTTGAGGAAGGACTGGTTGACCGATGGTTCAAGCTGACCAGAAGAGAAATCTTCCGTCAGGCTTCCAATGCTGATGAAGCAGTTTTTATGTTCTATCGTATCTTTCAGTTCATCGAGGCTTACCACTGGTTCCACGGGCATGATGACATTCACAGTATGCTCTTTTTCCAGAATAGAGCTGCTCAAACCTACGAGAAGCAGAAGAACGTTATCGCTTGTCTGATTGACGGATCCTACAAGCAGAAGATGAAAAATGATGATCATGTGGAGGATATCTTTGAGAGTGGTTTACCTGATTGGCAGAATGAGCATCTGTTCATGTCCAACAGTTTAAAGGACGTGGAAGACAAGGTTTTGAAGAGATTGAGTGATGGCAGCATTTCCAAGGTGATGCTGGTGACGGCCTACGGTAGTTTCAAGGCGGGTGCCAATCTCCAGTATAAGATACCGGAAGGTATTGATTATGAGAGGGGTGACAACTGGGAGGAGGATGAACATGAGCTGAAGAAGGACTGGGATGCTGTATATCTCCAGAGTCCCACCTCTTATCTCTCTTTCAATGATGATAGCCAGGAGCAGGCTTTTGATGCTGGTCTCTACCGGATTATGATGTCGCTCATGATGCTCAACGAGAGAAGTTGGCTGACTCAGAATCAGGTGGGGCACTGGTTGGAAGAGGCGATTTCCAAGAAGTGTATCCGTTTCAGGGAGGATGCTGTAGCCATGGACAAGGCAGCCTGGGCTCAGACAATGGTCGAGCAGGCTGTGGGAAGAATATGCAGAACTAAAAACAAACCGCTGTCTACCTACGTTCTGTATGATGAGGGGATGACGGAATTCTTTATGGGTGATTTGGGTGACAAGTCACACACCAAGGAATTCAAGGCTTTGAGCAGTTATATTCAGGGTCTACTGAGATCGGCGATGATAGTCATGCTTCTGCTGAAGAGGTCAAACTGCATAATGATTCCCAGACTGCTCAATGCAAATTGCGTAAAATGAGGGAGAAGGCTTTACTCTTCACTCCACATCCTTATGAGGTGGAATATGAGAATTTAGAGGATGGGAGTGAAGATTTGTCGATTCCTTATTACGTCAAGAGGGCTCAAATCATGAATCAGTACTACAAGCAGGCCATTATCCGTAATCCTGTGGTGGCTTCCTTGCAGGAGCTTGATGAACAGGCCATGATGGTTCCTTTCCTGAGAAAGTGTTATGGCAATTGGGAAAGAGATGAGGATGGATCTTTCTGCCAGCATCCTGTATCTCCAGCATCTGTAAGATTGGATGTGTTGATGAAAAATAAGGCTATCCATGAGCATTTTGAGCGGAATGGCTATGCTACCGGCTGGAGTTCGGATGGACTTATCCTACACCCAGAGATTCTGATGGCGGATTATGCCGGAGAGATAGGTGAGGAAGCGTTTAAGGCGCTTGTTCTTCGTTATGTGGATTGCAGTGAAGAGCTGTTTGCACATTTGGAGGATCGGGATTATGAGTTGGCTGATTTTGTGGTTCTCAATCCAGATGGTTCCTATAAGGTGGCATTTGATGTGAAGAATATGAATCCTTCCATTGAGCATTTGGATAGAGAAGGGGATATGCCTACTTTAGAGAAGCATCAGGAAAAGGAGAATCGTCTGGGGTGTCCGCTTTATACAATCAACATGCTCAAGATGCCATTTGAGTCGATGGACAGGTATGAGATTTGTGGGTTGATAGATGAAGATGGGCATGTCCAGGGAGATGCTATGTTGAAAATTAAAAGTTTAATTGAAAGTTAATTATTTAATAGGGTGTCCAGTTCTATGTTCCAATATTAACTCACTTGTTTGAGAGTTTTGGTT
>USSA01000102.1 GCA_900557255.1 uncultured Prevotella sp. | reverse complement strand
ATCCGGTAATGGTATGCTGCAAATCATTGAAAATCTTGATATTGGCATTATAGGCTGAGCCATAGAGAGCCAGAAGTTCACTCAGTCCGTTCTCATTATAATCTTTATTGGTCAACTTCAGAATAGGCTTACCGAGTTTCTGGCAGAGCCATACCAGTGCCGAACGCACCAGTTTATCACTCCACTGGCATGAAGTTACGAGCCATGGATGCTCGATACGTGTCAGATGATGAGCAGCACCCAGGTCGATGACAACATGAGCATTCGGATGAGTCTGAAGGAATGATGCCGGCAGGGTATCTGTGATAGAGTTCTCCACCACCTTCTGCATAATCTCTGCCTTCTCTTCGCCCCAGGCTGTCAGATAGATGCTCTTGGCTGAGAGTAAGGTAGCGATACCCATGGTGAGCGAACATGGAGGAATGGTTTCCTTGGTCTGCTCACTGTTCTCCATCTCTTCGCGAGAGGTATTGCCGATGAGGATGATACGGGTCATCGACTGGATGCCCGAACCTGGCTCGTTGGCTGCAATATTACCCGAACGGCCTATACCTATGAGGGCTACATCGAGACCGCCAAAGGTCTTGATACGCTGCTCATAAAGACGGCAACTGTCCTGTACGGCATCCTGTGCCACAAAACCATCCAGTGTAAAGATGTTCTGCTCAGCCACATCCACATGATCAAGGAAACGCTCCTTCAACTGGTTGATGGTACGGAGAGAGCTGTCCTTCTGGAGCGGATAATATTCGTATGCATTGAATACAACAACATTGCGGAAGCTCAGGGTCTTCTCGTTGTAACGGCGAACGAGTTCATCGTATACAGAATAGAGAGAAGAACCGGCACCCAGCGCCATCACATAGAATTTACCTTCCTGCTGTGCCGCCTTGATACCAGCTTCTATTTTATCAGCTACATGACTGGCACCTTCTGCCATAGAGGCAAAGATATCTGTATGAATCTTCTCCATTCTGGAGATTTCAGAGTATTCTACAGTCGTCTTTGGCTTGTAGAACTCTACAGGTACTTTATTGAGTACGATTTGCGAACTAAGATTGAGTCTCATATCTTTATCTATATTTAAATAGGTTATGTTATATTTTTTTAAAATGACGGATTAGAGTTCAGATGCCATTGCCGCAGCACCCAGGATGGCAGCCTTGGCTCCATCCAGTCCGCTCATCAGGAACTTAGCCTTACCTTTATATAATGAGAGCACATGCTCGTTATATGCTTCTTCAATAGGACGGAAGAGCAGATCGCCAGCCTGTGCCAATCCTCCGAAGAAGATAAAAGCCTCCGGGCTCAGAAAGGTAGCTATCTCTGCACAGGCCTTGCCGATTCTTGTACCGGTTTGTCTGAACACTTCCTGTGCCAGTGTATCTCCTGCCATGGCAGCCTTATAAACCACATAAGATGTAATTTCTTCCCTTGGAATATTTCTCAGCTCAGTTGCCACGGTTGATGCTTCGAGCATGGCCAAGGTAGTACGGACCACGCCTGTAGCCGAACAGTAGGTCTCCAGACAGCCCTTTCTGCCACAGCCGCATGGTCTACCGTCAGGCTCCACTACCATGTGCCCCAACTCACCGGCGAAACCATCGCAACCATAAATCAGCTGCCCGTTAGCCACGATACCTGATCCTACGCCTGTCCCGAGGGTGAGTTCTACGAAGTTTTTCATGCCAACCGCAGCACCATATTTCATTTCTCCCATAGCAGCCGCATTTGCATCATTGGTAATAGCAACCGGAATGCCCAGTTTCTCTGAGAACATGTCAGCCAGCGGTACAATGCCCTTAGCCCATACCAGGTTTGCCGCATTTTCAATGGTTCCCTTGTAGTAGTTACCACAAGGCGCACCAATGCCCATGGCACGAATTTTCTCCATACCACCAACCTGTTCTACTATCTGCATCACAGCTTTTACCGATTCCTCTACGTATTGTTCCACGCGTTGGAATGCCTGGGTCTTGATTGAGACTGTAGATATTATTTCTCCATCCCCATCAACGATACCGAAAACGGAATTGGTTCCACCCAAATCCAAGCCAATCACTAAAGACTTCTTATTATAATCCATAATTCTTTTAATAAAATAGATTAAAAACAAATAATGAGGAGCAGCCCGAACTGCTATTTATTAAATTCTTTATTAACATTCACCATATTACTAAAATATTTTATTTTGCAAAGTTACTAGTTTTATCAAACACTACAATAAAAACAGCGTTAATATTTCTAAAACGGAAACATTTTTTATACTTTAAGCATTCTTACGACTGGAGCACCTGCATTTTGCTCTCATCTGCCACCGATTAAGTGTATTTTTATCCATATTAAGAGAAAAATTTAGTGTAGTTTTACACACTATATCAAATACTTACGGAAGAATTACTCTTTATCGCTCTTCAAAGCTACACACTCCTTCATCACCCCTTTTGCGCACTTACGTATCCAACCCCTCTATATATAATAAGGTATATGAGGAACCCAGATGTACGAAAACGACAAAAAAAATACTATTTTCCGCTATTTAAGTTTTATTAACTGCAAAAATATTGCATCTGTCCGAAAAAACCTTATCTTTGCAACTAAAAAATATTAGTTATGAAAGCCGACTTAATAAAATATATTAGTAAGATAAACAAAAAGCCCTCAGCTCAGGGAAAGCTCCTGGAGCAGTTTATCTCTCACGGAGCCTCCACCATCCCAGAGATATCGAAGGCTATCGGAGTTAGCTTACCAACAACAACAAGTGCCCTCAACGAGTTGATAAAAGAAGGACTCGCCAGAGAGATTGGAAAGAAAGACAATTCTTCGGGACGCATCCCGATGGTTTACGATCTCGTTCCAACAGCAGGCTACTTCATCGGTGTCAATCCTGAGATGAACTGCCTGGCACTTGCAGCAAGCGACTTCGCAGGCAATCTGATTACCGAAAAAACAAGAGTGCCTTACGTATATAAGAACTCTCCAGAAAACCTGGAAGAGCTAAGCAGAATCATCAATGAGTTTATCGAAAACCTTCCTGTTTCAAGAGAAGAAATACTTCAAGTTTGCGTGAATGTGGCCGAGCGCGTGAATCCTGTACAGGGAAATGCTTACAACATGTTCACCTTTCTGAAAGAATCATTGGCCGACAAGTTGACCCAGCTCATACAGCTACCTGTATGTATCGAGAACGATACCCGGAGTATGGCTTTCGCTGAGTTGATCAATGGACAATGTAAAGGCCTGAAAGACATCATCTTTGTAAACGTATGCTGGGGCATCGGAATCGGAATCATCATCGACGGCAAACTCTATTATGGCAAGTCAGGATATTCTGGCGAATTCGGCCACATGACAGCCTACAACAACAACATCATCTGCCACTGCGGCAAGATAGGTTGCATAGAAACAGAGGTTTCGGGCAGAGCACTCAAAAGGAAGCTCGTCGAGAAGATAAAGGAAGGAAAGACTTCTATCCTCTCAGAAAGAGTACTGAAAAAGAATGAAGATCTATCACTCCAGGATATTCTGGATGCCATAGCAAAGGAAGATGTACTTAGCCTTGCCACACTGCAGTACATAGCAGACGAACTTGGCAAGCAGCTGGCAGGAGTCATCAACATCTTCAACCCTGAAATGCTGGTCATCGGAGGAGAAATGTCGGTTACAGGCGATTACCTCACACTACCGGCAAAGATGGGCATCAAGAAATTCTCTCTCAACATCATGAATGAGGATTCTAAAATCGTTACCTCAAGTCTGAAAGACCTTGCAGGAATCACGGGAGCCTGCCTGATGGCAAGATACAGGTTTCTAAATGACAATAATCAAACATAAACAACAATAACAATGAAAAGTAGATTAATTCTAGCACTGTTTATCATCACTTCAACAGTTGTTATGGCTGACAGCAAGAAAGAAAAGACAATATTTCTTGACGAGTTCAATAGTTCTGAATCAATTCCTAACCCAAAAGTTTGGAAACTTGCAGAATATTTAAATGTAGCCTGGGCGCGACATTTCAAGAACGTAAATGAATATGAAAATGTGAAAGTAGAGAATGGCTATCTCAAACTTAAAGCAAGCAAAGACGATGGCTTATATAAAACAGGTGGTATCCATACGATAAAGGGGTTTGGCAAGAATACCCGAGTAGAAGTAAAGGCAAGGTTAACCAAACGGGCTCGCGGTGCATTCCCTGCTATTTGGCAGATGCCAATTGGAGGAGAAATCTGGCCTAGAAGCGGCGAAATAGATTTAATGGAATGGATACAAAAGACTCCATATGAATTTTATCAAACAGTACATACGTATTACATTAATGGAGACACTGGCTCTGCGGGGGTAACCAATCCTAACAGAGATTCCAACTTTGATGTTACACAGTTTCATGTATATGCAGCTGAAAGGACTGACGAAGCTGTAATATTTTATGTAGACGGAAAAGAAACTTTCAGATACAAGAATATGAATCTGCCAAAAGAGAAACTGCAATTTCCGTTCTGTGATTATAATTTTGACATAATTCTAAACTGTTCCCTTGGAGGTGTGCTTAACGGGCAGCCAACTTGGGCAGGCATAATACACGATGAAGACTTACCAGTTGAATTGTGGGTAGACTGGGTAAAAGTCATAGAATGCGAATAATCAATATAACATTTTAACTAACAATATATAATAATCCTATGAACAAAAGAGCATATTTGTACATTGCGGCTCTACTTGGTATCACATCACCATTTTATGCCGCCCCTGCATCAGCAGCTCAGACCTATTCAAAAACTGCTATGCAACAACAGAGTTCCTGCAGTGGTAATGTTAAAGACTCTAATGGAGAACCTATCATCGGTGCTACAATCAGAATCGAAGGGAGCAACGGTGGTACTGTAACTGACCTTGATGGTAATTTTACCCTAAAAGACGTCAAAATGGGAGTTAAAATTACAATTTCTTCCATCGGCTACAAGACAAAGACTATAATATGGAATGGCGGTTCTATCCGTGCTACACTGTTAGAAGACAGCAACATGCTTCAGGAAACTGTAGTTGTAGGTTATGGAGTTCAGAAAAAAGCAAACCTTACAGGTTCTGTATCGGCAATCACATCTAAAGACATCGAAGGTGTGCCAGTAGCAAACACCGCTACCCTATTACAAGGAAGAATGACAGGTGTCAACATTACAATGAATGGTGCCCAAGCTGGTAATGATAATCCGGAAATTAGAGTACGTGGCGTAGGAACATTTGGTAACAGTAATCCTATGGTTCTCATTGATGGCGTAGAAGGAACATTAAGTCAACTCAGCGATATTTCACCTGCAGATATTGAGAATATTTCTATTCTGAAAGATGCCGCATCTGCCGCCATATATGGTGTACGTGCAGCAAATGGCGTAATCCTCATTACAACAAAGAAAGGTTCAGCCGGATCTGTAAAAGTAAACTATGGAGGAAGTTATTCTATCCAGAGCGCAACTGTTTTACCAAAGTTTCTCAACAGTTACGATTGGGCCATCATGCGTAATGAAACTAATCCTGGTTCTTACGACCAAGCTGCGCTTGAAAAGTTAAAAAACGGCTCTGATCCAGACCACTATGCTAACACAGACTGGATGGATGAAATCATGCAGACAGGTCACATGCAGCAGCATAGTTTATCGGTATCAGGTGGTTCTGAAAATGTACAATTTATGACATCTATTAACTATTCTGACCAAAAGGGTATAATGAAGGAAACTGGAGTACGTAAACTCGGGTTCCGTTCCAACGTCAACTCTAAATACAAAAGATTTAGTTTTGGGTTAAATATAGCAGGAAATTTTAATGATGTAACAGCCCCAGGAAAGAATGTTGCTGGTGAAGGAGGTGTAATGCGATTGATTTCATGGTTTGCACGCCCAACTGTACCTTCACGCTATACCAATGGCCATTATGGTTATGTAGATGGTTCTAATAAAGATGCAGAAGCGTTTAAAAATCCATTAGAGGCTATCAATCTTGGATATAACAAGAATAATGCATGGCGCTTTAACGGAAAGGCAACCATTGGTATTGACATCTATGATGGTTTAAAATTCCAGACTAGTTACGCATATACATTCTATAACAAAGCGACAAAAAGCTACTCACCTAGCGATATAGATGCACGCTATGACGCAGAAGGAAACATGCTGAAAGTAGGATCTGTTAACAATCAATTAACTGATTACAGATATCGTGAAACCATGTGGACTAATGAAAACCTTCTTACCTATAACAAGCGTTTTGGTCTTCATACAATCAATGCATTGGCAGGTCATTCTATTATTGGCTACGATGAAGAAGGTTTAACTGCATCTAAGCAAGGTTTCCCTACCAACAACATCTATGAGTTAGATGGTGGAACCAAGAATCCTAATACAGGAGGTAATGCCGGTGCTTATCGCTTACAGTCATTCTTTGGACGTATACAGTACGATTATGACAACAAATATCTCTTCGAATTCAATGTTCGACATGATGGATCTTCACGCATGCCAAAATCACACCGCTATGCAACATTTCCTTCTGTATCATTAGGTTGGGTCTTCACCAGTGAGAAATTTATGGAAGAACAGAGCAAGTGGCTCTTCGGTAAGCTTCGTTTCTCTTGGGGTAAGTTAGGTAACCAGGAAATCGGTAACTACCCATACACAGCAACGTATGCTGCAAATGGTAACTACTATTTTGATCAGAGTGGAACTCCTCAAGCCGGTCTTATCCAGAATTCTGTTCCAAACGAAAATATCAAGTGGGAGACTACACGCAGCGTGAATATTGGTATTGATCTCGGATTCTTCAACAATAAGGTAACCACCTCATTCGATTGGTTCGATCGCAAGACTTCTGATATTTTGATGCAGCTTTCTATGCCAGGTACGTTCCTCGGATTATTGAGTGCTCCTTATCAGAATGTTGGTGAAGTTCGTAACCGTGGTTGGGAATGGAGTGCTAACTATCAAGACCACCGCGGTGACTTTGGCTGGTATGCAGGTTTCAATGTAACCCATGTAAAGAATGAAATTCTCTATATGGGCGGTTTGGATGAGCGAATCAGTGGTGAAACCATCAATAGAGTAGGTGATGCTATTGGTTCTTATTACGCTTATAAAGCAATTGGTATCTATCGTACAGAGGCTGATCTCAACCGAACCAATTCAAAGGGTGAGAAGATTAAACAGAATGGTATTGAGCCAAAATTGGGTGACATCATGTATCAAGATACTAACGACGATGGTAATATTACCCCGGACGATCGTGTAATTATCGGTAATCCATTCCCTAAGTATTCATTCGGTTTTAATATCGGAGGATCTTGGAAGAACTTTGACATCTCAACACTTTGGCAGGGAGTTACTGGAATTTACCGCTATAACTGGGAATCCACTAGTGACTGGCAGGGTAACCGCACAGATCGCTGGTTAGACCGCTGGTCTGAAAGTAATCCAAATGGTTCTATGCCACGCTTGGGTTATAACTTCAATGATACATTCTCTTCATTCTGGTTGTCAAAAGCAGATTACTTGCGCTTAAAGAACTTAGAGGTAGGGTATACATTCGACCAGCTTGCAAAATGGGGTGTATCCAAGGTTCGTGTCTACTTCGCAGCAACCAATCTGCTCACACTCACTTCTTTAGATAACTACGATCCAGAAAAGACCAGTGGAGATTCACGTAACGATATCCACCCTAACATGAAGAGCGTATCATTCGGTGTTAATATTAATTTCTAAAATAGGAGGACTTTACAATGAAACAGAATAGAATATTCAACTCTATAAAAGTTGCGTCATTTTGCGGTATGATGGTGCTTACAGCAACATCTTGCTCTGACGACTTCTTTGATGTAAAAAACCCTAATGAGATTTCTAGTTCAACCTTCTGGAAAACTGAGTCAGATGCCTTGATGGCGCTTACAGGCTGTTATGACGCTATGCAAAATGGCGATTTGAACAACGATTATATTGATGGTGGAAAATTTGGTTTTCTCACCCGTGAGACCTGTACTGATAATGGTGGACACTCTTGGGGTAACTGGATGCTCGGTTCATCTATTGCACAGGGGACATCTACAGCTAACGATGGGTGTTTTTCTAAGTATTGGAATGCGAACTATGAGCTTATCAAGCGCTGCAACGCATTGCTCGAGAAAGTTGATGGAATCAGTATGAGCGACGACAAGAAGGCAGCTTTTAAGGGTGAAGCTATAGCTTTGCGTGCTCTCGGATATTGTAACTTGGTTTCAGTATTCCGCGATGTACCTTATCTCGAAAAGCCATTGACATTGGCTGAATGCCAACCTGCCCGAAATACAAAAGAAGAAATTGCCACCAAAGTTTTAGCAGACCTCAAGAAAAATATTCCTAATATCCCTGTTAAGGGAAAAGCAGGTAAAGGTCGCCTTACACAAGAAGCAGCATACGCTATCATGGGACGTTTAGCTCTCTTTACCAAGCACTACGATGAAGCTATTGAGGCATACAACCATGTAATAGGTAAATACAGCTTGTTCACCTCTGGTGATGGTTCTGATGGATATAAGAATTTCTCTGAGCTCTTCACAGAAAAGAATGAGGAATGCGATGAAGTAATCTTGGGTATTCATTATGCAGGACCTGGAAAGAACGAGGGTCAGACCTTCAGTATCAGCTGGGGTGGTCCGATGAATGCAGTTGAGGCTACTCGAAATCTCTGTGATGATTATTATTGCATTGATGGTCTGCCTATAGATAAATCACCTTTGTTCAAGGGTAAGACTGGCAAAGCAGCATACGATAAGGAAAATCCTGATTTTGCACGTTATGAGAATCGTGATCCTCGGTTGAAGGGAACTCTCTTTGTTCCTGGTATGAAGTGGCTCAACGATGTATATAATTATCCTAAAGAAGGTGGCAAGAAAATTCCTTCTGCTTCTCAAGTTGCCATTATGAAATGGTTCGTACCTGAGAATATGGCAAATGAGTATGATGGTAGTCTTGATTACTATGTAATCCGCTATGCAGAAGTTCTCCTTTCTCTTTCTGAAGCTATGATTGAGAAAGGTGGATATAGCCAAGAGCAGATTACCAAGTATATCAATGAAGTACGTGAACGTGTTCATATGCCAAAGGTTGAGGCTGTTGAGGGTAATGGTTTGTCAACAGAACAACTTCGACAGATTGTTCGTCACGAACGTCGCGTCGAGCTTGCTTTTGAGGATCTTCGCTTTGCAGATCTCTACCGCTGGGGCGAATGGAAGGATGCTATCGAACGTATGAATAAAGAATATGAAACATACGGTATGGGAGATTATTCCCGTTCTTACAGAGGGGCTCAAGATGATGTGTGGCCAATCCCACAAAATGAGATTGATACCGATCTCAACTTAAAGCAACATAAAGAATGGGGAGGAGAATGATTTTATAACACGATTCGGTTTAATCTCATTTTTGATTTCACATTTTAATAAACGTTATCAAATTCAGGGGGGGGTACCAAAACAAGGTACCCCTCTTTTCTGGGTTTTCAAGTTCAGAAGAGCCATTCGTATTAGGTTTGCCTACCGGTTCTTCACCTATGGGCATGTATGCAGAAATCGTAAAGGCTGTGAAGGCTGGCGAAATCTCTTTCAAGCACGTCCTCACCTTCAACATGGACGAATATGTAGGCTTGCCAGAGAGGTAATGATTCTCTGCAATGGTCATAACAAGTCACGTGCGCTCCAGGCTGCCATTGAGGGACCTGTTACCCAGGCATGAACCATCAGTGCTCTGCAGCTTCACCAGCATGGCATCATCGTCTGCGACGAAATGGCTACTGACGAATTGAAGGTCAGCACATATAAGTACTTCAAGGATATAGAAAAAGACAACTTATAGTTTTATCAAAAAAATCTACTATTCTATGTTGTATCAACACATCATGTACGAGAATAGACTAGGTTGTGTGCCCTTTCTGTTGTGAAACAGGAAGGGCACTGTTGCTTTATGAAGAATAAGAGAAATATTCTTAAGAAATATCCCGAAATTTTTGGTAATTACGAATATTCAGCGTACCTTTGCAAGATATAACTTAAAGCAAAACATTATGGCTAATAATTATCAATCTTACAACCGATCTTTGCTGGCGATGGCTGCCCTTCAAGCCTTGCCGCTATCTCTCTTCGCCCAAAACACCCCGCCCAACATTCTCTTCATCCTGTGTGATGACATGGGATATGGCGATCTGGCTTGCTACGGCCAACCTTATATCCACACGCCTA
>USSA01000101.1 GCA_900557255.1 uncultured Prevotella sp. | reverse complement strand
CTCCAAGGCATATGTTTAATTCAAATTTAACTCACTTTTTAAAGTGGAGTCATAAATAAATATCGTGATGTTGGGATTGTAAGGGATGCGAGTGCCTATAGCTGGCTCTTCGCATCCCTTGGATATATTTTTCTTAATACTGCCTATATTATGAGCATATAGTAAGATTATTCACCCAACTCCATATTGTGGATAACCTCCCAGTTGTCGTTCACCTTCAAGATGAGGTGCTGAAACTTATTCAAGTCTTCTGGCTGGTCAGTACCTGGTTCTGGATTTGGTTTTGGATCTGGTTTGGGATCTGGATTTGGATTACTTGGATCTGGATCAGTTTTTGTGCCATTTGAAGTCTTCACACCCAAGTTGTACATGTGGTTGCGAACCACGTTGAAGATAGAATTACTTGCGTCTGTAAGTCCCTTGTTTCCATCATTATTTACATCTGATTGTGGGATAGAAACGGTCCAAGTCTTGATGATTTTGTTATCTGCATCCAAGAGCTGAAGCTCCATGGTGTTCTTACCATCAGTGTATTTAAATGGAATAACGAAGTTGCTTCCGAATACAGAACCCGTCACAACCTGAGTCTTTACATCATCAGGGCGCTTCCAGCTTCTATCTTCAGCATTCAGCAGGCCGTCATTGTTTTCATCACCCTGAGGGAACCATGTATTCAAATCGATAGAGTAGAGCACATAACCATTGTCGCCATTATCATTATTGAAATGTGCATTTGGAGTAAGTGCTGCACCTGTTGATTTAGAACCATTAACATAATACTTGATAGTGCTGCCAGTTTCTCCAGTTGCTGTGAATGAGCTGTTGAAGTCTTTGAAAGTCAACATATCATTCTTATCTCTTACTACGAGACGGAGGGTCTTGGCTTTTTTGCCACCAACTTTGGCAGGGATGTTCTGGAAATAACCGAAGCTACCAGCTACCTGACGATGCAAGGTTACAGCCAATCTATTCTCTTCACCAGAAATAAGGGGAGTGATTTGCTGGTTAGCGTTGATTGTCAGGTCTGCATCACCGGCAAATACTTCCTCAGCATCAGCGTTTGCCCCCAAGGTTGCAGTGATGGGACTGTAAGTATGATTAGTAAGGGCTGCTTGATCTTTTACATTCAAAGAATAGGTGTACTTACTATCATTGCTGTAACCTACAGCCATAACCTTGTAGTTACCTTCACTCAGTCTTTCATTACCCTTCAAGGAAAGAGTAATCTGGCGACCATGGCCATTTGTGTTGTAAATAGCACTTGATGTCCAGTCCAACTTCTTGTCATAGACAATAGTCTTCTCGCCACCTCCGGTTTCGTTCTTGTAAATTATTACGCGAACATTCTGGATAGTCTGCAAAGCCTGTGAAGAATACAATGGGCGGCCTGCACGTGTTGCCAAACCATCACCGCTACTTGCTACCTGCAATACAAGCTGCTGTACTGCCTCATTCTGCGCAGTGGTGTTAACCACAGCGTCGTCGCTGCTACATGCGCCGAGCAATAAACTGCTTGCTGCAAGCGCAAAAAACATTCCTTTTTTCATAAAAATAAATTAAAAAATTGAGTTATATTAATTATCAATCCAATATCATACCGTGAATTTCCTCCCAGTTGTCGTTCACCTTCATATAGATGGTGAAGCGATTGCGGTCGGAATCGTACACATATTTCAGCACCGTAATCTTATTGCGCTCCATGCTTACCTTCACGTCATCAGGTGACAACACAGATGAATTGCCGCCTTCGCCACGATTCTTATAGAAATTGACATCCACCACTGACTCATGCTTCTGGAAAGAAGGAGCCAGGAAAATAGAGGTCTTGGTCTTGGCGCCAGCTTCAATTTCCGATTCATGAAAGACGCTGGTCTCTTCAGAATACAGGAAACTTGGATTTACTATTCCATAGAGCTGGCTTACTTCAGTATCCATCAGTTGATACCCGGCAGGAAGATTCTCTGTCCATATAACCAGTTTTCCCTTGGTGCGCTCCATCTCGCTGGTATAGCAATAATGGTTTTCATCATAGACGAGGGTATCGCAAACCTGATAAACATCATCGCCCTGACTGTGCTCCGGATGCAGCAACAGCTCGTTTTTATCCAGATTGAGTTCGCCTCGCTTCTTCATACCTCCCCATACCGTAAAGACGTATTTCCCGAAAGGCATGTCGGGGTCGAAGCTTACGGGATAAGTTAATCCATCACCCTCTACTCCGAAACCTTTTTCTTCTACGATAACCTGCTGAGTGCCGTCGTCGTTGAGTCGGCTCAGACGATAGGAAAGAGACGGAACAAATGATCTAAAAGACTGATTCTCATCCCGTTTCTCATCGGGTGCAGTCTGGTCGACATTGAAATAATTCTTGTCTTTCACCTCGATGTTGATACGCAGAGGAGGACATTGGTCCAGATCTTCACGAACGCACGAGGTGAATGACATAGCCAGTGCCATGCTATATATGATAACTTTTAATCTTGTCATACGCTGTTATTTATTCTGTGAGTGCCTTCTGGCTGATCAGAGTCTCTTCAGCCTTCTGGCGGTTCAATATCTCTTCAGCCACATCCACCTTGCCTTCGTTCTCGAGTAGGATGGCAAGATTGTTGGCAGCAATCTTCGACATAGGGTAATATTTCAAAGTCGTCTCATATACCTGCTTCTGCTTTTCTGCACTCTCTGCAATCTGTGCCACATGCAGGAACTCATCTTCGCTGAAGGCATCTGGGCGGAGCTCGTACATCTGCAGCATTTCTTCATCGGTGGTGAAGTTCTTGATGATGTATGTGTAGGTGTATTCCACACTACGGCTCTTCTGCAGATACTTCTTCTTGATGCTGTTCCAGATAGGCAGTCGGCGGATATAGCGTTCCTGCACATCATCGTTGAAGTTGGCATATCGGGTCAGGATGTTCTTCAACATCGTACTGTCGGCATCGCCGTCGGCCACCATCGCATTCAATACTGGCTGCCATCCTTCAGGGCGTGAACCGATACGGGCTATCTTCTTCACCTTGTCGCCATTCTCTATGTGCGCAAGCAGCCACTTCAGGGCTGAGTTGGCACGGTTGCGGGAAAGTGGGGTGTTAACCTTCAGCGGGCCGTCGGCTGACGCCAGAGCATAGATGCCCAAAGAAATGAGGGTAGCGAGGCTGTCGCTGAGCACTGGAGCTATATCGCTCAACATGTGGTCGAGCTCAGCCTGGTTGTTGCTCATCTTGGGATTGATATCATATTTATTGATAGCAAACTCAAGTCGTGCCACGCCCTTTCCTTCTCTTATCTTCGGCTTGATCTCGAAGGTATGCATCATCCAGTTGAGGTGCAGTTGCTTCTTGATTTCCGGACGGAACACATCGGCCATCTTGGTATAGCTGATGGTACGGCATTCGCCGCATCCGTCGGCAGAAGCCACTGCCACGAGGCTTCCCTTATGGAAGTTTGCAGGCAGGGTGATGGTGTCGTTATAGAGCACGGATAAATCCACCTTGGTGTTCGTAACTCTCTGTGCAATAGAATCGTATGGGTCGGCAATGCTGTCGAGTACCCATTTACGTTCCATCTTCCTTCTGTAGATAGGCGCATCCAGCACTATAGGCTTGTATTTAGCCACGATGCTGTCGCTGTCTGTCAATACGGGTATTACGAAGAGACGGCTTCTCTTCGAGAAATAACACTTCGGGATATGAACCTGAAGGTTGAGTGCAGCCTGATTGCCGCTATCTGGCAGGAGCATAAAGGAATCGGGAGTACATGTAATCTTTTTATCACTTACTATGTTCTGGTTGCTGCATGAAGACATAGCCATCAGAAGAGCCATGGCTACACCAGCAATAGCCAGATATACAATATTGAGTTTCATTCTATCATTCATAATATTCTTTGTGATTAAATGATGCATTTTTTTAAAAGATATAGACTAATGATAGTGCAGCCTTGGTAGGACCGATATAGTTATCGTTCTTCTTTTCCTGACACTTGATGCAGGGCAAGTTCGGACTTTGCTTGTACCAGAGGTGGGCGTATCCCACACCGATGGCTGCCTCCAGGTTCCAGTGAGGGGATAGAATCCAGTCGTAACCGTATGTTACACCTCCGCCAGCCAAGTAGCCATCGTAGAGCTTGCTGCCAAAACCTCCGTAGAATTGAGCACCATGCAGGTGGATACCAACGAAATGTCCTTCGTACTTTTCGCACAGCCAGTATTTCATTTCTGGCTGCACCAAAAGAAGGTGCATCTTCTTGTCTTCCCTGAATGTCCAGGGGTTGTATGCTACATCTGCTTCCAGGGTTACCTGGTTGCTGATTGCCTTCTCCACGCCCATATTGAGGGTGGTTGTCGCCCAGTAGAGTCCGTTCGTCTTCAGGGCGAAATCTTGTGAATAACCTACTGTTTTAATTCCCAAAATAATAAACAGCAAAACTGCTTTCCTTTTCATTTATCACTTACTATATTAATTATTTGTCCAGAAAATTACTGTTGCTTTGTTGTTAACCAATATAAACATATTATGACTTATCAAATGGTCCTCAACATAGGTAAACTAATCCCCTTATATTACTTGGAGACTAATTTCTGATTGCAAAGGTATATAATTTTGTAGTTACTATAAAATACCCCCCCCCGTTTTACAATGTTTTAATATTGTTAAACGTATTTTTGGTTAAATATCGGTTAAATGGAAATGACGAGTGGATATGGGCCGGATGTTATCACTGCAGCAGTAGGTAGTGAACCTACTTATCAGATGGGGGTAGAGAAAGTGGCTTTTACCGCTCGAATTGTATGTATTAGATCACTAATGTCCACTTACAGCGATTGTTAACTGAGCCCACTAGAAAAAGTCATTTTTTACAAAAACATACTATTAATTATCAATAAGTTACAAAGGCAAATATATGATTTGTGATTTTGTAAAGTGGACTCAGTAAATGACAATAAAAGACAATGGAAGAACGAAAATACCCCATGGCATGAGTGAGTACCTGCTGGATGCTTCCTGATTCTCTTCCATTAAGAGGGTTTTTCAAGAGCAGAATCCCTCCTATTTTATTTAACAAGTTAGGGCGCACCCAAGCTTGGATGCGCCCTTTTCTTTATCGCCATATTTCTTTCATTCAACACCAACATTTAACACTCAACATTAAACATTCACCATTAAACTATCCCAATACAACATTGGCAGGAACGCCGAGGTTGTGGTATATGTTTCTTGCAACATCAAAATTAATTGCACGACGTCCATGGAGAATATCACTTAATGCGGTTGTTGACACGCCTATAGCTTTTGCAGCCTCCTTTTGCTTGTAGCCTTTTTGGCGAAAAGCAACTTTGATGGCAGCTATGAGTGAAGGCTTAACTCGCCATGGATGGGGATCAACTTCGCATTCCCAATCGTAAGCAGCTTCGCTGAGGACCTTTAATTCTTCCTTTTCTACTTCGCTGAGAAAGTCCATGCCGCCCAATTGGGTGCCCTTTGCAAGCAGAGCCTCCATTCGCTCTTCAATTTCATTATATGTTTTTTCGTCTTTAATAGTCATAGTTATATATTTTTGATATCCTTAATCTTGTCATATTCAGCATGAGTTCCAACAAATCTAATATGTAGAAATCCTTGAAAGAACACAACGATAGTTACAAGCCTAAATTTATTGCCTGATATGTTGAAGACATATCTGTCATTCCCGACATAATCTGCCGAAGGAAATGCTTGCTTTAATTCTGCATGGCTTTTCCATTCTGTCTTTTCAACAAACTCTGCCCAGCGCATGAGCGGATCTGCTGCATCAGGATGTTTCCTTGCAAAATCTTTCAGCAATTTGAACTTTAATATCTTCATAATCGTTTATTTTTGCTGCAAAAATAGCGAAAAGTTCTCAATACAGAGAACTTTTCGCAAGAAAAGAAATAAATGTTAGCAATATTTAACTTATACGTACAGAAAACTCTTGCAGATATGAAAATAAAACCGTAACTTTGCGCTATAGAATTTTAAAACAGATGGTTATAAAGCTGCTGAAAGCGGAGATATAGATTACGAATATCACCATATAATCAAGGGTCTATACGCCACTTGTCATCGTGGCATATAGACCCTTGTCGTTTCCCGTGAAATGCGGGTGAATATATGTTGCTGAGCAACTAATACTCCTGCCCAGCTTAGGAGTTAAACAATCTGTATTTATTATGGAACTTGATAGCCACATGTAATAGACTGGAAGTCATAATCGAGGAATACTCTTCCATTATGTTCGTCGCTACCACTATAATCTTTAATAATATCAGCAGTCCAACAATATCCACCTTCGGTTTTGCCACCATTCATGACTTTCTGGTCTTTTGACAAAACCAAGTCGATGTCTTTGGTTTTGCAACCATCAAAGATACCATTCTTTCCGACATTGCCATATACTTTTGTAAGATTGCCAAAAACTACCTTTTGAAGCATTGTACAAGCTGAAAAAGCTTTTCCCTCGATTTCTGTAACATCTGGGAGGGCTATGGATTTCAGCATCTTACAGTGCATAAATACTTCATAAGGAATCTTCTTACATCCTATCAAAGTAAGGTTTATACTCCCATCGTTTGCTTCTTGAAGTCCGGAATGTATTGCATTAAATGTATTTTCATCCGCATCGGGAGCAAGAATGAGATTGATGTAAGTCTTGCCCGCATCCAATTCCTTCTTGACGTCTTCCTCAATTTGATTGTAAGTGATACCTTCGCCTGCCAGCGAAATAATAGAAGCATCCAGTGCATAACTCTTAGCATTTTCTGTTGCTTGCGAGAATGTGTAAGTTTTCAAAGGTGCTTCTCTATATTTCACTGTAACTTCGGAATTATTTTCAAAAGTACCATATAAATAGGCATTGCCCTTTTCATCCGAAGTAAGTGTATAATTTCCTTTCTGTTCCATATCGCTGCTGCCCGCAGGAGTGAAATCTTCGGTATCAACTGTTATTTGCTCATTGGGTAGAGTTGCAATACGCAAACGTGAATATTTGCGTGTTGCCTCGGCAAAAGAAACGGTTATAGTCTCACCATTACCAGTGATTATAGCATTTCCCTCGATATATTCATCTGTTCCAGGATCCTTACCTTCTTTCAAAACTAATTTGCCGGCTTCCCATTTGTAATTAGGGGCGTAATATACATGGGATATATATGCAGGGTCTCCTTCCAGATAAACCAATTCACCACTTGTCAATTTCCAGCTACTGCCATTATATGTAAAAGTTGCATTATGTCTTCCATAAGAGGTGTTGTCTATCTCCAGAAGCAACTCATCTCCTTCAGCCCATGAAGTCTTGCCTTCATCAGGTGTACCTATAGCACGAGTTTGTGAATCTCCGAATGCCGGAAATTCACCAACAACCAACTGTACGTTGTTCTTGCCCGTTGTTGCGGTTGTTTCTTCTATATCACTTGTGCATGACGCCATTACTATAGTAACGACTGCCAGCATGATGTATTGAAATATCTTTTTCATATTCTTTCCTCCAATTATTTGAGATCTTCTTCGTTGTTACTGTCCCAACCTTTCAAATCATCTACGCTGATTCGGGTTAGTTCCACTTTGTCTTTTCCTACATCGAGTTTGTAGGTGTAGCGATAGCCCTCTTGAAAGTTCGTATCTGACCTCATTTTTGCATGGAAGTTTTTGTCGCCTATCTTGAATTTCACGAAAATATCGTCAGTTTTGTATGAACCAGGGATAACGATTGCTGAAAACATATCGCCGTCATGCTTACAGGCTTGTACCCAATCTGGATTACCTGTAGGTGTACTCATTTCAAATTGCCCATGGATTTGGTCTCTGCCAAATCTAACACTGTTGTGTTTAGAATACACTTGTGGTTCACTAATATCCATATTAGGATAATCTGCAGTACCAACATGATATACTATTGTAACCATAGACATACGATGCTTCATAGGAATGTCTACATAATCTTTAGGGACATCGTACCAATATCCGTTTATTAAATCTGCAGCTTTCAACTTGGTCTCATCACTTTGGTCTATATGCAAATTATAGATAAAAGGATTGGTTATATCAGAAGGATACCAAGCAATCAAATCGCATCTTCCCACTTTTTCCCAGCGAAGTCTTCTGATAGGTTCCCAATGGTATAACCCATTTTCTTCCACATATTTATATTCACCAGTTCTAGTATCTTCATCACCGAAAATTTGCAGTACACTTATTAGGTCCTCATTCTCCCAACTGTTACCGTGTCCCAATGTATTTACACGAGTCTGCATACCTCCAACAGAGAAGGTGGCATTGATTTCCTGCCCTTTCAGCGTTGGAGCCATATCTTCATTTTGCGTACATGCTGTAAAGCCCATAGCCATAAGGCCCATTACCGCATAGGAAATTCTTTGTTTTATCGTCTTCATAATCTTCAGTTTTTATTGTTAGTGAGTTAGTGAGCGGCCAAGCTCACTAACCCTGTATTCCCTATTTTCAGTACCTTATTTATCATTACAAATCTATATCTGCGTCTAAATCACTTGAATCACCATTTTCCCAAGGATATATAGTAGCATCTTCTATAGTAATCCCCGTATTTTTAACAGTTATGTTGTATGTATATTTTTTGCCACCTTCAAATTGTCCATTGGTGGATGGTGTTATAGGGGTTGTGTATTTTACTTCGCTATCATTCAACAACAAGTAAATCTCTATATCCATCTTATTGCTTTCAAGGCTTTGCGGCAACATGATATAAGCAAAACTTTCTTCGCTTTCAAAAGGTACATCATTAAAAACACGAGTAAGAGTAGCTCTGTCACCAGCAGCTTCAACCGAACCTGTTCTTGTGTCAAATTTACCGCTTGCAAATATTCCTTTCATATTCAAGCGATTGAATTTATAATTGTTATCTTTGACACCCTGCCCTGGCTTAATTTTGAATTCAACCAAACTCATACAATGCTTAAAGCGATGTTCTGCATCTGTAAAATTCACAGTTGGAGATGCTTTACTTGCAGTAGCTCCTGAGGCAAAAAGTACATCAGCCTTACAAGGTTGGTTTGCTTCTACCTCAGCTATATTCCAATTCATTTTACCATCAGTTAAGAATTTGCTATAAGGATAGTATGCACTAAATGTTGTCTCTTTGTTGTCCTTGAAATAGATGATGTTGTTATTGTCAGCAGCTTCAAAAGTACCATCCCCATTTGTTGTTACATACTTTTTGTTGTCTCCTGTTGTATTGCCAGAAGATGTGGCATATACGCCAATGGCATCATTCTTAGACCATGTATCGTCAGTGGTGGCACGTGTGATGTTTTTAACAATGTCCGCCTGTACGGTAGCAGCAACAGGACCATTGTTGCCGATACCGTCTTCTTCGTTAGCGCAAGCTGCAAACAGCAATGCTGCGGCAGCGATGTATAAGAATCTAAATTTCTTCATAAACGTTATATTTTAAGTGTTGTTATTGTGCTATATGTTCATTATTGTCTCCTGCCTCTGTCCAAGGCTTAATGGTTCCAGAAATATCTACGGCAGAACGACTCAATTTTACTACTGTATAGTGGTATCTGTTGCCACCCTCAAGTTTTGCAGGCATTGTCCATACGAAAGGAGCGTCGTAACCATTCTTGAGGTCAAACTCTATCACTCGGCTTTCTTCTTCTGTAGGGAGCAGGATTGCCTCATACAGCTTGCCAGCTTCGGTAGTTTTCATCGTGATGTCCGCAGGAGTTTCTTCACCAGAGATAGTCCCATCCACAAGATTGAAAGTGGCTTTGGTATTCTGACCTTTCACTGTCACAGTCATTTTCTTAAGGTCTTCTTGCGTGAGACCGTTACCTGGTTGAACTTCCAAAACAAGATTGCTTAATTTATGGTAGAACTTCAAGAATACCTGTGGCGTAGCTTTGTTGCAGCCTTCTGTCTTGGCATACATGAAGTCGATAGTTTCTTGTTTCCCTTGGTCTGTTACATCAAGTGCTACCTTGTAGTCATTGACAGTGGTCTGTGGATAGTAAGAATAGAAGTCCACATCTCCATCTATCGGGAAGAAAATAGTCTTACCTCCAGAAATAGGTGAAAAGGCTATACTTCCACTTGTCTGATAGCAAATATTGTCAACACCCTCTTGGATAGCATCTGCCGAGAGAGTCTGATTTGCTCCAGTCATGAAGATACCAATCTTGTCACCATCAGCCCAGGCTAAACCGGCAGCACGGGTGTTTACGCTGATACCACCAGTAAACTGCACGGCTACCTTACCATTCTGGGTAGAAGCTG
>USSA01000100.1 GCA_900557255.1 uncultured Prevotella sp. | reverse complement strand
ATAGGCTATGCTGCATCTTTGGATAACCTCATCCACGGAACTATGCAGGTACGCCAAATTTAACCCATTTTTTTAAGTGGAGTCAATATTCGTTTTTTACATACATAATTTGCTAGTTTCAAACTTTTTTCGTATTTTTGCAACGAAATCCTGAGTCTCTTATGTTGAGATTCAGAAGAATGTAAAGAATAAGTACTATTAATATGGTCTTTATATAAGCAAAGCGTATGATACACAATTTGCTAAACACGGACTTACTTGCATCATGTATGCAGGAGGCCAAAAGACATAAAAGTATTGAAGATTAGTGGAAGTTAGTCTATTGGTTTTTCGATGCTGTGATACATATCACATCCCCAATAATCCGGGAAGAGTATTCTTTTCAGGAGAAACCGAGGTATATATTTTTGAGTTATGTGGTTTATAATCAATACAGACAAATTTCAAGAACAAAGAACAAAAGAGTTTCTTGAGAATACATATCTCGGTTTATATCTATTTCAGCGATAAAATGGCAGATGGCATTGAGGGACTGAGTATTGTAGATAAGCGATATGATGACCTCATTCTGGAGAATGATACCTGTGAGGTAAAGACAATCAAGAACTTTACCAACGAGGATGATTTCGTTAAATATACCAATCGCTATTCTGTTTTTGGCGAGGAAGAATTAAGAGGTTGGTACAAGAATAAGGACAATTTTACCGTTATCAAGATGGTGTACAATATAGCATTTACCAAAAAGGTAATCAACAAGGTAATGAAAGAGCGAGTCGGT
Source organism: uncultured Prevotella sp. (assembly GCA_900557255.1). The sequence continues at coordinate 9,578 of USSA01000100.1, read as the reverse complement.
CTGAACCCCAGATATTGGGGCTTCTTCAGATTAACCGATGCCCAGTTTGACAAATTATTAGAATTAGGTGAAATTCCCTTCCCTTACTCGACAAGGTGTTGGATTTCATAAGCACAGATGACAATGGACAAAATTGATTATTCGATAGAAGAAAATCAGATAGAAAAAGAGGATGAGGGCAACGTGGCAATCACAATGCCATTTAATCCTAATATGATAAAGATTCGTCGTGATCCGTTTACCATCAGTGAGCTGGTGGATAAGATGGAGCACGGGGAGATTCGCTTCGATACCCCCTTCCAACGCAAATCAGACCTGTGGGATGAAGAGAAGCAGAGTCGCCTGATAGAGTCGCTGCTGCTCAAGTTGCCACTGCCCGCTTTCTATTTCGACGAGACAGAGACTGATGAAGATGCAGAGGTGTGGAACGTGATAGACGGATTGCAACGATGCAGCGTGTTCAAGCACTTCATTGTGGAGAAGACGATGCGACTGCACCATCTGGAGTTTCTCACGCAGCAATATGACGGAATGACCTTCAACGAGCTTCCTCGTCTGATGCAGCGCAGAATCACCCAGACCCCTATAACCATGTACGTGATAGAGAAGGGAACGCCCGATGAGGTAAAATTCAATATCTTCAAACGTATTAACACGGGCGGTCTGATACTGACTCCACAGGAAATACGTCATGCGATGAATCAGGGCGTGTCTGCGGAGATGGTGGCCAATTTGGCCGCTAAACAGTCGTTCAAGAAGGCTACCTGCGGTATCATAAAGACCGACCGCATGGAAGACCGCGATTTTGTGACAAGGTTCGTGGCTTTCTATCTGCAAGACTATAAGACGTATGAGCCCGATATGGACGGATTTATGACCCGTGGCATGGCAAAAATAAAAAAACTGACGGAGGCGGAGCGCGAAGATATGAGTACACAGTTCGACAAGGCGATGAAGGCAGCCTGGAGCATCTTCAACAATGATGCATTCCGTAAACGTCGCAATATATATGACCGTCGCAAACCCATTAACAAGGCACTATTCGAGACGCTGAGCGTTTGGCTGGCAAAGTGTACGAACAATGAACGTCAGCAGTTAGTGGCTAAAAAGAGCATTGTGCAGAGACTTTTCGTAGAGCTTAACAACGATGAAAAGTTCTACTATGCTCTGTCATCCGGTACAGGTCAGAAAGAAAGCGTGAACTATCGACACCGCAAGATAAAGGAGATGATAGAAACTGTTTTGAAAGAAAAATAAATGTAAAAAATATGCTAAGATTACTTCACATAGACAATTACAAGATTCATAAGCATTTGCGTCTTGAATTGGGCAACCTGACGGTGCTGACCGGGCTGAACAGCAGTGGCAAGTCCTCTGTTATCCAGTCGCTGCTTTTGTTGCGCCAAAGTTATCAGCAGAATGTCTTGAACGAGGGACTCTCCCTGAATGGTGACCTGCTCTCTATCGGTCTCTGTCGTGATGCGCTGTGTCAGATGGCAGACGAGGATTATATGTCTTTTGGCATCGATGGCGGCCACGGGCTTTCTACATGGCGATGGGATGCTTCGGATGGGGTTTTGGGTAAAGACTTCTTTTCTCTATTGCAGGGACCTGATCCGAAAATGTTGCAGGAGAGTTCGTTATTTACGAACAATTTTCAGTATATCAGTGCGGCTCGTCAGGAGCCTTCAGAGTCCTACCCCCTAAACACGAATATGGTGGAAAGCCGGAGGCAACTGTCGCAGAAATATGGTAAGTGCGAACTGACGGCCCATTTCCTGTATCATTTTGGCGTGGCGAAGAAACTTAGCGTGTTGCCAGGACTGGTGCATCGTGCAGGCGAATCCGCAGAACTGCTCGCTCAGGTATCGTCATGGGAAAGAGTTATCAGCCCCGATGTCGTTGTTACCCCAGAGAAAGGAGACAAGTCTTATTCGTTGAAATATGCCTATGAGATAGGCGGCGATACAACACCTGCCTACAGCGCGATAAATGTTGGCTTTGGATTGAGTTACGCATTGCCGATAGTCGTGGCACTGCTTGCGTCAGAGAGAGACAGTCTGTTGCTGATAGAGAACCCCGAAGCCCATCTTCACGAAGCAGCGCAGTCGGAACTTGGCATGATGATCGCGCGAGCAGCAGAGGCGGGCATCCAGGTTATTGTAGAGACCCACAGCAATCATGTACTCAATGGCATTCTCATGGCTTCCAAGCGTTTTGAAGAGGAAGGCATAGGAATAGACCGCAACAACGTGAAGCTCTATTATATGAAGAAAGCCGCTGATGGGCTGCAATCAGTGGCGGAAGAGGTGAAGATTGTGGGCGATGGCAAGATAGACCACCAGCCCGAAGGTTTCTTCACTCGTCAGGATGCAGACATGACTTACTTATTGGGATTCTGAAATGATGGATGCATCACTATTTATACTGCTTCCGACGGGAGACGAGGTGATAGGTTTACCCCTTACGGAAGAGGGTCTTCGCGATTTAGTAGCTCCTCTGATGAGCGTGAAGAAATACGCACGTCAGAACGGTATCAATTTGCGCATTTTCTTCGATAAGGATAATGTCAAGCGCTTCAAAACAGATGTGGGTGGCGTTGTGGATAAAGCAGCCTATTTGAGCAAAGCATCCGTGATATTGCGCAATTTTGTCAGTTCCAACAGCACTGATGTTCAGAAGAATGCTATCCTTGAAGGCAATTACAACTACATCCGTTGGGACACCATAGAATGCATGGCCCACCAAGATGTAGCGCTTGTGGTAAAGAGCGCATTCGAGTCGCCAGGAGCACCATGTGTGTTATCGTTGTCGCCAGGGATTCCAACCGACTATAAGCAGGTGACAATCATCAAGGACAGAACTTACGATGATGGTCGTCCTGAACTGAAGAATATTCCCCTGTTCTTCTCAGCAGAGGAGTGCATAGAGTGGATGTCGGCGTTACTCGATGGGCACTTTTCGCTGATAGGCAATCGAGACTACCGGCCCACCACGATGAAGTGGGGAAAACAGCGGATATATCAACGTATTGAAGACGGCAACTACTGGTATTTTGATTTTTTCCACCGCGAGAATAAGATTCACTATGAGGTGTTTGATGTTGCCGGCATTCACCTTGGCGAAGCCAATGCAGAAGGTGCGCTCGTGGTTGGAACAGCAGACGCAAAAAAGTCGATCAGTAAGATATTGCATGGGAAGTAACCTGTGTATGGCTTGCTCACATCCAACCAAGCTATCCGAGCAGCGTGGTGCGATATCACTTGCCTGTACAAAGTGCAAAAAGGACGATTAACAAATTAATATTTTAACATGATTTAAGGAGCTGTCCCCTGATTCATTCCTGGAGTCCTCGCTCTGGTGTAGTGCATCAGCAAGGAGGTCTTTGACAAAGGACGTTCATTCTTGCAAGCGGAAGCACAGAAGGTGCTTCTACCTGCCGTTTGGAATGGGAGAATATTAGAACTGAAGAACATAATGCAAGCAGATTTCTTCTTGCAGAGATTCAATAATGACAAAATGAGGTGAATATGAATAACAAATTCTACGCAAATGTTCAAGGGCCAGTGCCTGAAGCAATTGTGGCTTGCTTGAAGAAAGCAAACGAGATAATAGCGAACGATTCTGAGGTCAACCTAATTGTGTTGTACAGCTATACTAAGAATAATTTCAATACCGTTGCACAAGTATTAGGAGCAGATAATGTCAATCGGATGTTTTCTCAGCCTCTGCGTTTTCAGAAAATTTCCAGACCTATTCAGTGCATGACGGAACGAACATACAATGAATGGCAGCAGGGGGCGAATATAGTAATATGCTGTCACATGGATGCCAAAGCTGTTCAGAAGGTTGATGACTTCCGCTCTGCGAAATACGTTATGGCTGTCTCATGGCTCAAAGATAAGTTGGATGACTGGGTTCTCAGATGGAACGCAGAATGCATCTATGGCGATAAGATTGATAAGGAAAATATCGAGGATGAATCTTTGTCACTTTTGAGGACAGCATTGAAAGAGATGGACGTAAGGATGTTCGGTTCCAAGGACTTTCATCATCCTGATGATGAGAACACATGTAAGACTTATATACGTACTATCAATAAGTATATGCCAGAAGTCTCATCTTCACAGATAACAAATATTCTTGTGACGGAACTGGGGTGGTCGAATGTCAGTGCGTCACAAGTTGGCGAACTACTGAATAGACTGAAAAATGGCCGTACATTCCGTGGAGGGGATAAAACCGGGCTTGCGCAGTACTTTAAGGGCTGGAAGAGCAAATTAAAAGAAGAACGGTAATGACTGATTTTGTAAGCTACGCCACAAGCAGGTACTGTCCTGATGAAGAACAGACAAAACTACTTGCAGAGTTCCACAAGCATGTGTGGAAGGATTGCAAGATAGAAACTGTTGGGCAACTGACCGAATATGAGAACCTATATCTGCAGTATTCTGAAAAGTTTGACTTTGTCTATGATACAGAGGTCGATGAGTTTGGATTTGTGGATATGAATGATGGTAAAGCGTGCTTACTCTCCAAAGGAAGGTTTGAACAGTTATCAAAGAATCTGAGTACAAGCGAATTTGCAACGAAAAGCTGAGAGTATGGGCTTTCGGACTTGGAAATTGTGGTCTTACTTAGTTTTCTTGCGGATATACTAACCTCGGCTACCAGAATCGTCGTTCTGACCATCTTGCCGCAATGTGGCAGATTGTCAACTGGGATGTTGTTGAACAACGGAATAATTAATAAATACATGGAACAGCAAGAGAAAATCTCAATGGAAGATATAGATAAAATAGAGAAGATATTTAATGTAGAATATTCTGATACTGTTAAGTATGCAGTACGTTATGGTTACAATTATCGAATAGAGGCAGAGCAGAAGCATAATTCCTATTCCCATGCTTGTTTACCAGATACATCTGCAATTCTTCTATGGCTTGGTCAAAAAGTAATTGACGGAGTTATATGGGATTTATTCAAAGTAGCTGCAAAAAAGCTTTATGAGAAGTTTGTCAAGTCCAATAGTTATCTTTCGGAAAAACTCAGTAAGTTCCTGTCAGATGAACAAGACCTCAAAAGATTCTATACTTACGTAAAAGAATTCAATGAGCAGAACATGACCGTAACAGAGGAACAGTTCAAATATATTCGAGAAGAAATAATTGCAGATTTCTTTGGAAAGGAATGTGGAAAGATATATGAGCAAGAACATCGCCTACCTACAATCCAAGAATATATGAGGATTAACCGTGAGGCTTTAGTTCATGCAGATAAACTTATGGTGCTTCAGAATTAGGGCGTTAAATTCTGCAGTAACCATCTATTTCTCCACATTGCCCACTAAAGAATAAGTAAGTGGATAAACTCAACGGCGAGTTACAGGCTCGCCGCCGCTAGATTTCTTTAGAGGTTTCTTTGACATGGTAGTGGCGGGAAGACAAGATTATCCTGACATGACGAAGGCTCTCTTATGTTAATCATAGGTAAAAATCGAAAAAGTTCAATTCTTGGAAATATGCTTTACCCAGTAAACACTGGAGGCAGAGCTATATTGCCATAGGGGTTGGATGCTTACTTTAAATATACAGAATGAATAATATCTCAGATTGGATTATTCCAATATCTTCATCATTGGTAACAATTATTGTTACAGTAATGACTTGTAAATGGCAATTACGAACCGAGTTAAGAAAAATATCGGAGAATTATGTCTCCGATAAGAAGTATAAAGCATACTATAATGCGGTGAATATGTTTTATTCAATTATGTCAGAAATTAAAAATAAGGGAGCAATAGTCGGTCCTTCTGATAGATTTCAAGAAATGTTGAAAGTAAAAGAAGACCTCTTTGTTTATGGTTCGGACAAAGCTTTTAGGGCTTTTACTGAGTTTCTTTGCAATAGTTCTCAAAATCAGCCTAATCAAGATTACATTGAGTATTTCTTGAATTTTATGTTGATTGTAAGAAAAGAAATCTCTGGAGGAAAAAGTAAATTAACAACTGATGATATTCTGCTGAATATTATGCAAAGTCATGAAGAACTTCGTAAATATCAAGTTTTTTGTGGCTTTAAATAAAATGTTATCTCATAAAAACAAATACGTTTTCCGAATGCTATTCTTGATTGTTGTATTGTAGCTTATGAGGCGATGTTTATAGCAAGGATGTTGAAATAATAGAGAATATTACGATGGAACGACAATATAACGAATTGCAGAAAGCCTATACAAAGGAGGTTTTGGCAAGTATGATAAAGGCAGATATACGCAGTAGGTTTCCCGAGCCTTATGCCAGTATGTATTGCCAGCAGTTTGATGATTTCAAAAATGTTGCAGACTTCTTTGAATTTGCAGCAAAGTTAATGAGGAGACAATAATATATATAACTAGTCTTTTCTTTTTGCTGATCCATGTAAATAAGGCTTAAGGTTAGGTATAGAAAGCCCAGCATCAAGGCGGTCCCATCCCGCACAATATGGCGAAGACCTTTGATGGTCCGCCAACCTTAGAGCGTAGCGGTTCCGAGCACCGAGTAGGGCGGTTACATCCTTCCTTCTGAGGAGGAAGGCTTGGTTAGAGGTGGAGCTCTCCTTGCAGGAGAGACGGAGAGGTAGAAAAAAACTTCTTTAACGGTAAGGAAGGTTCCTGTCCCCTGCGAGGGGAACCGAAAGGGTCGTAAAGACTATTGAAGGTAGGTTTTCGAACAACGTTATGTCATAACAAATATAAAAAATATGAAAGGAATAGTATTAGCAGGTGGAAGCGGTACTCGTTTGTACCCCATCACAAAGGGTATCAGCAAGCAGCTGATACCAATCTTCGACAAGCCAATGATATACTACCCAATATCAGTATTGATGTTGGCAGGTATCCGTGAGATACTCATTATATCAACACCATTTGATTTGCCAGGCTTCAAACGCCTTTTAGGCGATGGAAGCCAGTTAGGTGTGAAGTTCGAGTATGCTGAGCAGCCTTCACCAGATGGCTTAGCCCAAGCCTTCATTATCGGCGAGAATTTCATTGGTAATGATTCCGCTTGCCTCGTACTTGGCGATAATATCTTCTATGGTGCAGGATTGAACCAGATGCTGCATCAAGCAGTTGCAGATGCAGAACAGAATAACAAGGCTTCCGTCTTCGGTTATCGTGTCAGCGATCCTGAGCGATATGGCGTGGCAGAGTTTGATGAGCAAGGCAATTGCCTGAGCATTGAAGAGAAGCCTGAACATCCCAAGAGCAACTATGCTGTAGTAGGCTTGTACTTCTATCCTAACAAGGTAGTAGATGTAGCTAAGCATATCAAGCCATCCGCTCGTGGTGAGTTGGAAATTACCACCGTAAATCAGGAGTTCTTGAAGGATAAGCAGCTGAAGGTTCAGACCATGGCAAGAGGATTTGCCTGGCTCGATACCGGAACCCATGATTCCCTTTCTGAGGCATCCACCTTTATCGAAGTATTGGAGAAGCGCCAGGGTTTGAAGGTAGCTTGTCTGGAAGGTATCGCATATCGCCAGGGATGGATTACCGCAGAACAATTGAAAGAGAATGCACAGCCTATGCTGAAGAATGACTATGGCAAGTATCTCCTTTCAATACTTGAAGAGAAAGATCAAACATTAAAAAAGAATTTAGAATATTAATCCCGATGAATATAATCAAAACAAATATTGATGGCGTACTCATTATAGAGCCACGCCTCTTCCGTGATGCTCGTGGCTACTTCTTCGAGAGCTTCAGTGAGCGAGAGTTTGAAGAGAAAGTAACCCCAATCCTGGGACACAGTGTTCACTTCTGCCAGGACAACGAGTCTATGAGCAGCTATGGTGTAATGCGAGGTCTGCACTTCCAGCGCCCACCTTATACTCAAAGCAAGTTGGTACGTTGCGTAAAAGGTAGAGTCCTTGATGTCGCTGTAGATATTCGCAAGGGCTCACCAACCTACGGCAAGCATGTGGCAGTAGAATTGACAGAAGATAATCATGTCCAGTTCTTCATTCCAAAGGGCTTTGCTCATGGTTTCGCTGTTCTCTCAGAAACCGCAGTCTTCCAATACAAGTGTGATAACTTCTATCATCCAGAAGCAGATGGAGGTATCAGCATCCTCGATGACACTCTCGGTATCGATTGGAAAATCCCAACAGAGCATGCCAATCTCTCTGAGAAAGATACAAAACATGCAATGCTGAAAGACTTTGATTCACCATTCGATATCAATGTAGATCTATATAAATAAGGTAAATAGAATTATACTAAGATGAATATATTAGTAACAGGTGCTAACGGACAGCTCGGTAACGAGATGCGCATCGTTAGTAAGAACACCACCGACCATTATATATTTACTGATGTCAATCAGGTGGAAGGACAGGAAACTACCTATCTTGACATCACAGATATGGAAACAATCCGCAAGATGGTAAAGGAAAATGATGTACAGGCTATAGTCAACTGTGCAGCTTGGACCAATGTGGATGCATGTGAGACAGACGAAAAACTGGCAGCTTTGGCAGAGAAATTAAATGCGGATGCACCAGAGAATCTTGCTAAGGCAATGCAAGAGGTGGATGGTTTGCTGATTCAGATCTCTACCGACTATGTTTTTGGTAAAGAACCATATAATGTGCCTTGCAATCCAGATCAGAAGGGTACACCTACAGGAGTTTATGGTACAACTAAACTACATGGTGAACAGAAAATTATAGCTAGTGGTTGTAAGTATGTCATAATTCGTACCGCTTGGCTATATTCAGAATTTGGAAAGAATTTCTGCAAGACAATGCTCAATTTGACAGCAACTAAAAGACAGTTGAAAGTTGTCTTCGACCAATGTGGAACACCTACTTATGCACTTGATTTAGCCAATGCTATTCTCAATGTTTTAGATAAGGCAAAGGCTACAGAAAGCAAGGAAGAATATGTGGGCATCTATCATTTCTCTAATGAGGGCGTTTGCTCTTGGTATGATTTCACTCAGATGATAGCCAAAATCTCTGGTCATACTGATTGCGATATCCAACCATGTTATAGTTCTGAGTATCCATCTCCTGTAACACGTCCTGCTTATTCCGTCTTGGATAAGCGTACCATCAAGGAAATCTTTGGGGTGAATGTCCCTTATTGGGTTGATTCCTTGGAGAAATGTATAGCCAATCTGTCAAATAACGGTTCCCATTAATAGAAGAATTTAGAATATTAAAATATAAGATAGGTGAGGGAGGGGATAAGAGCATTTTTATAAGCTACTTTTCGCTCTGTTCTCAAACTCATCTATCTTGCTTTAAATATAGTAACAATGAAGAATATAGTGATAACAGGCGGAGCTGGTTTCATCGGCTCACACGTTGTACGCCTTTTTGTAAATAAGTACCCTGAATATAATATCATCTGTCTTGACAAGTTGACTTACGCTGGTAATCTGGCTAACCTCAAGGACATCGAGGACAAGCCTAACTATACTTTCGTAAAGGGCGATATCTGCGATTTCGACCTCATGCTCAAGCTGATGCAGGACTATAAGGTGGATGGCATCATCCATCTCGCTGCCGAGAGCCATGTAGATAGAAGTATCA
>USSA01000099.1 GCA_900557255.1 uncultured Prevotella sp. | reverse complement strand
TCTGTGCCTTCATCGGAGCCCTCATCGGTTTCCTCTGGTACAACGCCTACCCTGCCCAGGTATTCATGGGCGATACGGGTTCGCTGACCATCGGCGGTATCATCGCAGTAGGTGCCATCATCATCCACAAGGAGCTGATGCTGCCTATCCTCTGCGGTATTTTCTTCGTAGAAAGCCTCAGCGTGATGATGCAGGTTTATTATTACAAGATAGGAAAGCGGAGAGGTGTGAAGCAGCGTATCTTCAAGCGCACACCTATCCACGACAACTTCCGCACACAGGACAGTCAGCTGGATCCTGACTGCAAGTATCTGTGGAAGAAGCCTCGCAACTGCTTCCATGAATCAAAGATTACCATCCGTTTCTGGATTGTAACCATCATTCTGGCAGCATTGACCATCATCACATTGAAGATCAGATAAAATACAGGCTCTTATCAGCCCGACAAGTATAGAGAATAAGACAATGAGCAAAATTGTAATTTTAGGAGCTGGCGAAAGTGGCGCAGGTGCAGCCGTGCTGGCAAAGAAAGAGGGATTCGAGGTCTTTGTTTCAGACATGTCAAAGATCAAGGATAACTACAAGAAGTTGATGGATGACCACAACATCGAATGGGAAGAAGGTCACCATACAGAAGAAAAGATTTTAGATGCAGATGAAGTCATCAAGAGTCCGGGTATTCCTAAGGAAGCACCTATGATACAGAAACTGATGGCTAAGGGTACACCTATCATCAGCGAAATAGAATTTGCGGGCAGATATACTGATGCCAAGATGATCTGTATCACGGGAAGTAACGGTAAGACAACCACTACCTCGCTGATTTACCACATCATCAAGTCGGCTGGCTATGATGTAGGCCTGGCAGGCAACATCGGAAAGAGTCTGGCCCTTCAGGTGGCTGAAACTCCTCATAAGTACTACGTCATCGAGCTGAGCAGTTTCCAACTCGACAATATGTATGAGTTCCGTGCCAATGTGGCCATCCTGCTCAACATCACTCCAGACCATCTGGACCGCTATGAGTTTAAGATGCAGAACTATACCGATGCCAAGATGCGCATTACCCAGAACCAGACAGAAGAAGACTGCTTCATCTTCTGGAACGATGATCCTATCGTTACAAAGGAGCTGGCTAAGTACAACCTCAAGTCACATCTCTGCCCATTCTCTGAGTTCAAGGAGGAGGGTTGCGTTGGCTTTATCGAAGACGGCAAATACAAACTCAACTTCCCTTCAGACTTCGAAATGCCACAGGCAGACATGAGTCTACGCGGCAAGCACAACATCTATAACAGTCTGGCTGCAGGTCTGGCATGTAACATCGTAGGCATCGACCACGAGACCCTGCACAAAGGCTTGAACGACTTCCCTGGTGTAGAGCACCGTCTGGAGAAAGTGGGCAAGTTCCAGGGTGTTTACTATGTGAACGATTCAAAGGCTACCAACGTAGATGCCTGCTGGTATGCACTGGAGAGTATGACCACCCCTACCATCCTCATCATCGGCGGTAAGGATAAGGGAAATGACTATAACCAGATCAAGAACCTGGTAAAGGAGAAATGTGCTGGTATCGTATATCTCGGAGCCGACAACCAGAAGTTGCACGACAACTTTGACGCACTCGGCATCCCTGTACGCGACACTCACAGCATGAAGGATTGCGTGGCAGCCTGCCAGGAATTGGCAAAGCCGGGCGATACCGTACTCCTCAGCCCATGCTGCGCAAGTTTCGACCTCTTCAAGAACATGGAAGATAGAGGCGAGCAGTTTAAGGCGCTGGCAAGAGCTATCGGAGAATAACAGTTTTCAACAAATAGAACAGATAGAACTATAAAGAAATGAATAACAAGAGCATTGGTAATATTTTCAAGGGAGACAAGGTGATCTGGATGGTCTTCTTCTTTCTCTGTATGATAAGCATCGTGGAGGTATATTCTGCCTCCAGCTCCTTGTCGTACAAGACAGGAAACTACATGGCACCTGTCATCCGCCACATCTTGCTCTTGGGAGGCGGTCTGTTCACCATGATTTGCATGCTCAAGGTAAAATGCAAGTACTTCAAGATTGTTACCCCCATCGTGATGGGCATCTCATTACTGTTGCTCGTCCTGGTCTTGGCTACCGGTCAATCTACCAACGGAGCCTCCCGATGGTTCTCTCTGATGGGCATACAGTTCCAGCCTTCTGAGATAGCGAAGGGAGCGGTAGTACTGGCTGTTGCTCAGATTCTTAGTGCTATGCAAACAACTCAGGGAGCCAACAGGAAGGCTTTCAAGTTCATACTTGTAGCAACCGCTCCATTTGTAATTCTCATCGGACTGGAAAACTTATCCACAGCCATGCTCCTCAGTATCACAATCTTAGCCATGATGCTCATCGGACGAGTGCCGATGAACCAGATTGGCAAGTTGGTGGGACTGGGCATGATTGTCATCGTCACAGCCTTTGCTGGTATCATGATAGTAGGACAGGACAAGGGCGAAGAGGGCAATAAACCGGAAAATACGCTGACCGAGAAGGTTGAGCAGGAACAGAACGAGCCTAACATGGCAGAAAAGATGTTCCATAGAGCCGACACCTGGAAAGCCCGTATTGACAAGTTTATGAACTCAAAGCCTGTAGCCCCACAGGATGTCGATCTCGACAAAGATGCCCAAGTGGCACATGCCAACATCGCCATCGCCTCTTCCAACATCGTAGGCAAAGGACCTGGAAACTCAGTAGAAAGAGACTTCCTCTCACAGGCGTTCTCAGACTTCATCTATGCCATCATCATCGAAGAGATGGGTATTTGGGGAGCCGCACTGGTTGCATTCCTCTACATCATCCTCCTGTTCAGAGCTGGCAGAATAGCCAACAGGTGTGAGAACAATTTTCCAGCCTTCCTCTGCATGGGACTCGCCATCATGCTGGTTACCCAGGCACTCTTCAACATGGCAGTAGCAGTAGGTTTGGCTCCTGTTACAGGACAGCCATTACCACTCATCAGTAGAGGTGGTACATCTACCATCATCAACTGTCTGTACCTGGGCATCATCCTGAGTATCAGTAGAACAGCCAAGAAGAAAGAGATACCTCAAAATGAGCTCGACGACAGCAAAATGGTGGCTGCCTGACAAGAGTTTTATAAATTAAGGTGAAAAAATGGCAGAAAATGCCGTTAAATCGATATTTTTTTATACCTTTGCGTTATAAACATGAACGGATATGAATAATGAATTAAGAATTATCATAAGCGGAGGCGGCACAGGTGGTCACATCTTCCCTGCCGTATCCATTGCAAATGCCATCAAGGCGAAGCGCCCTGATGCTAAGATTTTGTTTGTAGGTGCACTCGGCAGAATGGAAATGCAGCGTGTACCTGCTGCGGGTTATGAGATCAAGGGCTTGCCTATCTGCGGCTTCGACAGAAAGCATCTGCTCAAGAACATCGCCGTACTCTTTAAGATATGGAAGAGCCAGCACATGGCAAAGAGCATCATAAAAAACTTCAAGCCTATGGCGGCTGTGGGTGTAGGTGGCTATGCTAGCGGTCCGACTCTCAATGTTTGTGCCAGCAAAGGAATACCTTGCCTCATCCAGGAGCAGAATTCATACGCTGGTGTAACCAATAAACTCTTGGCCAAGAAGGCTGAAAAAATCTGTGTGGCTTACGAAGGAATGGAGCGTTTCTTCCCTGCAGACAAGATTATCATGACCGGTAATCCTGTTCGCCAGAATGTATTGGAAACTACCATCACCCCGGAAGAAGCACGCAAGCAATTCGGTCTCGACCCTGAAAAGAAGACCATCTTGCTCGTAGGTGGCAGCCTTGGCGCAAGAACCATCAACGAGAGTGTGCTCCAGCACCTCGACCTGGTGAAAGAAAGCGGCGTACAGTTTATCTGGCAAACAGGTAAATACTATAATGCTGCCATCATGGAGCAACTGAAAGGTCAGGAGTTGCCAATGCTCAAGGTTACTGATTTCATCAGCGACATGGGGGCAGCTTACAAGGCAGCCGACCTGGTTATCAGCCGCGCAGGTGCCAGCAGTATCAGCGAGTTCTGCCTCATCGGCAAACCGGTTATCTTGGTTCCAAGCCCTAATGTGGCTGAAGACCACCAGACCAAGAACGCCATGGCATTAGTCAACAAAGATGCTGCCATCTACGTAAAGGATGCTGATGCACCAGAGGTATTGCTCAAGAAAGCAGTTGACACGGTAAAAGACGAGGCTAAGCTTGCTTCGCTCTGTGAGAATATCAAGAAATTAGGATTAAAGAACTCTGCCGACGTCATCGCCGACGAAGTAATCAAATTAGCAACAAAGTAATGGAAATAAAAGATATTAAAGCAGTTTATTTTGTAGGAGCGGGCGGCATCGGAATGAGCGCCATCGCCAGATACTTCCTCAGCAAGAAGTTGGTTGTAGCCGGATATGACAAGACTCCATCCAATCTAACTCATGAATTGGAGAAAGAGGGAATGCTTATCCACTATGAGGAGAATGTTGACCTCATACCAGAAGCCTGGAAGGACGCCAAGACAACATTGGTAGTCTACACACCGGCAATTCCTGCTGAACACAAGGAACTGGTTTTCTTCCATGAGAATGGCTTCACCATCGAGAAGCGAGCTCAGGTTCTGGGTACATTAACCCGTACACATAAGGGACTGTGCGTAGCGGGTACACACGGAAAGACATCAACATCTACCATGTGTGCTCACATCATGCACCAAAGCCATATTGACTGTAATGCCTTTCTGGGAGGTATCTCAAAGAACTATGGCACCAACTATATCCTCTCCGACAAGAGCGACTATGTTGTCATTGAAGCAGATGAGTTTGACCGCAGTTTCCACTGGTTGCGCCCATGGATGAGCGTCATCACGGCTACAGACCCAGACCATCTCGACATCTACGGTACCAAGGAGGCTTATCTGGAGAGTTTCCGTCACTATACAGAACTGATCCAACCGGGCGGTGCACTCATCATCCACAAAGGTCTGGAGATGAAGCAACACGTACAAGACGGTGTCAAGATATACGAATACAGCCAGGACGAGGGCGACTTCCACGCTGAAAACATCAAGATAGAGAATGGAGGTATCACCTTTGATTTCATCTCTCCTATCGAGAACGTAACGGGCGTAGAACTCGGACAGCCTGTGCCTATCAACATCACAAATGGTGTGGCAGCAATGGCAATGGCACAGTTGAATGGTTGTACTGCCGATGAACTCCGTAACGGCATGAAGACCTACGGAGGAGTTGACCGCCGTTTCGACTTTAAAATCAAGAATAACAAACTGGTATTCTTGTCTGATTATGCTCATCATCCAAAGGAGATATATCAGAGTGCGAAGAGTATCAGAGAGTTATACAAGGACCGTAAAATAACAGCCATCTTCCAGCCTCACTTGTATACTAGAACCCGCGATTTCTATAAAGATTTCGCCAACAGTTTGAGTCTCTTGGACGAGGTTATCCTCTGCGACATCTATCCAGCTCGCGAGCAGCCTATTCCAGGAGTAACATCCAAGCTTATCTATGACAATTTGAAACCAGGTGTAAAAAAGAGCATGATTCACAAAGAAGACGTTCTTGACCTGGTAAAGAATCGAGACTTCGATGTTCTAGTTATCTTAGGAGCTGGCGATTTGGACAACTATGTTCCACAAATTACCAAAATACTTGAAGAGAAATAAATGCATATCAATTGGAAGAAAACCATCATCATCGCACTGGATTTAGTACTCGGTACTTATCTGGTATTCGCTTTCACCAGGTTCAACAAACCTGATGAAACGAAGTTGGTATGCACCAAGGTGAACATCAACATTCAAGATGAGATGACGAATGGTTTTCTGAATGCGAAGGAAATCAAGAAACGACTGGAAGCCAGAAAACTCTATCCGCTGGGGGAACCGCTCAAAGAGGTGAACGCCCGCATGATAGAAGAAACCTTAAAGACCAGTCCTTTCGTCAAGACGGCAGAATGTTCAAAGACTCAGGATGGTCTTGTTGACATCTACCTCACCCAACGCATGCCAATCGTCAGAATCAAAAGCATCAGCAACGAGGACTATTATATTGATGACCACAATCAGATCATGCCCAACACGAACTATACATGCGACATTATCATCGCAACGGGCTACATCAACAAGTGGTATGCTAAAAAATACATCTCATTACTAAGCAAAGCGCTGATGACGAATGAACTCTGGCGAAACCAGATAGAACAGATCAATGTCCTGCCTGATAGAGGAATAGAACTGGTACCGCGAGTAGGCAACCACATTATATATATAGGTAACCTGCCAGAGACCAACCTCATCGACAAACGGGAGCAAGCCATCAACGATTTCGTCAACAAGAAGATGAATCGATTAGAGAAATTCTATAAGTATGGACTCTCACAAGCTGGCTGGAACAAGTATTCGTATATCAATATCGAATTCGACAACCAGATCATATGTAAAAAGCATCAAAATAGCTAATTAGAAAATAGAAACAGATTAAGATAACATATAAGAACTATGCCAAAGGAATTTATTGTAGCTATCGAACTTGGCTCATCTAAGATGACAGGTATAGCAGGTCAGAAGAATTTGGACGGCAGCATCACCGTACTTGCCACCGTAGAGGAAGATTCATCTTCTTGCATCAGAAAGGGTGTAATCTATAACATTGACAAAACCTGCCAATGCTTGACCAACATCATCAAGAAGTTGAAGAATATACTGAAACAGGATATCACCCAGGTCTATGTAGGCGTGGGCGGTCGCTCTATACGCAGTATCAAGAACGTCATCGTCAAGGATCTCCCAGGTAACACCATCATCTCACAAGAGATGATCAATGAACTGATGGATATCAACCGCAACATGACTTATCCGGACCAGGAAATCCTGGATGCTGCAACTCAGGAATACAAGATCGACAACCAATACCAGATAGACCCTGTAGGAATACAGTGTAACCATCTGGAAGGCATCTTCCTGAATATACTTTGGCGGAAGAACTTCTATAACAATATCAATACCTGTTTTGAAAATGCCAACATTCCTATTGCAGAAATGTACCTGGCTCCTTTAGCTATGGCTGACAGCGTTTTGACAGACTCAGAAAAGCGTGCAGGCTGTATGCTTGTTGACTTGGGTGCCGATACGACAACCGTTTCTGTATATTATAAAGGTATACTTCGTCATCTCTCTGTCATCCCATTGGGCGGCGGCAACGTGACCAAAGACTTAACTTGTCTCCAGATTGAAGAGCCTGATGCTGAAAAGATGAAACTCAAGTATGCCAAGGCTTATACCGATATCAACAATATCGACCCGACCCTGAACTACCCTATCGACAAGGATAGAGTGGTTGAAAGCAAGAAGTTCATCGAAATCGTAGAAGCACGCGTAGAGGAAATCGTAGAAAACGCATGGTTCCAGATTCCTGTGGAATTCTCAGATAAGCTGTTGGGTGGTATCATTCTTACAGGTGGCGGCAGCAACATGCCTGAAATCGATAAGGTTTTCAAGACACATACCCACATCGACAAAGTACGCATTGCCAAGTTTGTTTCTCAAACAGTCAACTCCAAGGATCCTAAGATTACCAATCACGATGGTACAATGAACACCGTATTGGGACTCCTGGCAAAGGGAGACATGAACTGTGCAGGTGACGAAATCGGCACTGATCTCTTCAGCAATTCTGCAGAAAAGCCAGTAGCAGCCGAGCAGCACAAGGCTCCTAGAAACCCTAACGAGACTGCCGGCAAGGGCGTTGTTCTTACTGCGGCAGAAAAAGCGGCTGCTGACGAGGCTGCCCGCAAGCAAAAAGAACTGGAAGAAGCTGAGGCAAGACTTCTGGCAGAAAAAGAAGCCGAAGAAGAAGAAAAGAGACGCAAAGAAAACAGTCTCATCCATAAAATGATGAGAGGTTTCAAGAAGTTTGTGAAAGATACCATTTCTGAAGAAGAATAAGATGCCAAAGACCAGGCTATCAGGAAACAGATTTCACAACAGGTTAAATAAAAAATCAGATAGATAAACCCTATAAAGATTATACAACTATGCTAGATAATGGAAACACTCCTCATATTCTTGATTTTGGGGAACCTGAAAAAGAAAATAGCATCATCAAGGTGATTGGTGTTGGTGGTGGCGGTGGAAATGCCGTCAACCACATGTACCGCGAAGGTATACACGATGTGACATTCGTACTCTGCAACACAGACAACCAGGCACTTAACGACTCACCTGTGCCTGTACACCTGCAGCTAGGTAAGGAAGGTCTGGGTGCAGGAAACAAACCTGCCAAGGCACGCCAGGCTGCCGAAGAGACTCTTGAAGATATCAAGAACATGCTCAACGATGGAACAAAAATGGCATTCATCACAGCGGGTATGGGTGGCGGTACCGGTACAGGTGCAGCACCTGTCATCGCCAGAGTAAGTAAGGAGTTAGGTATTCTTACCGTTGGTATCGTAACCATCCCATTCCGTTTTGAAGGTCCTAAGAAGATTGACCAGGCATTGGATGGTGTAGAGGAAATGTCAAAGCATGTAGATGCCTTACTGGTAATCAACAATGAACGTCTTCGCCAGATTTATCCAGACCTTGCCGTTCTCGATGCCTTCGGCAAAGCTGACGACACCTTGAGTGTAGCTGCCAAGAGTATCGCTGAAATCATTACCGTACATGGTCTCATCAACCTCGACTTCAATGATGTGAAGACCGTACTGAAAGATGGCGGTGTGGCAATCATGAGTACAGGTTACGGTGAGGGAGAAGGAAGAGTAAAGAAAGCGATAGAAGATGCCTTGAACTCACCACTCCTTAACGATAATGACGTATTCAACTCTAAGAAGATTCTGCTCAGCATCGCATTTGCAAGCGAGAAGAAAGATAATCCTGGCTTGACCATGGACGAGATGAATGATGTCAACGACTTTATGGAGAAATTCGGTGACGACTTCGAATTGAAATGGGGTCTCGCCATTGACCCTGAATTGGGAAGCCGCGTAAAGGTAACCGTTCTCGCAACAGGTTTCGGACTCGAGGATGTAGAGGGAATGAACCGCCACCTCAAGAAACATACTGAGGAAGAATCTCGCCGTCTCGCTGAAGAAGAGGAGAAACGTGCTGAAAGAGAAGACCGCCGCAAGCGCTATTATGGCAGCGATGGCAATACGACACAGTATAAGCGTCATCCACACATATTTCTGTTCCGCCAGGAAGATTTGGATAACGAGGATGTCATCCTTCAGGTAGAAAACACGCCTACCTATAAGCGTACCCGACAGACTCTGGAAGAAATCCGTAATATAGCTTCCGGTAATACAGAACCGAAAGAAGACAATAATGATGATGCTACAGTACAGGGCGTTATCAGTTTTGCCTAAACAGAGGACATAGCCAACGTCTGTTTCCCGTTTACATCAAGCAAGCGAGGAAACCTGAAAAGACTAAGCAAACAGTTCCTGAAGAACAGCAAAACTCTTCATTTCCGGGAAACCTGGCAAATGAAGTTTATAATACTCCAGTATCACCTCTACACACCTGTTTCGTTCCATACGAGACATTGTGTAGAGGTGCATTGTTTTATAGTCTAAACGGAACAAAGACACAAGCCGCATAGAATCTTCCTTATTTAAATAATGTACATGCGAAGGAACATGAGCTGCAAAACATCCATCTACCAAATCAAAATAATCGCCAGACATACCGCTCTCTATATTGGGCATAAAACCCAAATGAAAAGAGAGCTGAATCATAAAGACTATATGGAAATTGGCAATAGTACCTTTAGCATGGTCTAACCATTCGATACTGTCCTGTATGAAAAGATAGAGCGCACCATTAGCCTGCTCATGACGGGTAGCATATGAAAGCAGCTCTGCCAAGAACATGGAAATGCCAAGTTTGTATGGAGAAAAAGGGATATCAGAGAATGGAATCTGAATTGAAACATCCCTAAGGCGCTGCAGATTTGACTTGGGACGATAATCAAATTCTAAATTCAAGACCATGAGCGGTTGGAAAAGCTGCCGTTTCATCTTCCCCTTAGATGACTTAGGCACACGTACCATAAAGGAGAGTCTTCCCAACTTTTCGGTGAAGAAATCCACGATAAGTTGAGAGTCCCCATACTTGATGGTTTGCAATACGATAGCACTAGTTTTTATCTCCATTTTGCCTAATATTAGTGAAAAACAGGGCAAAAATACAAAAAAATGCGCATTTAGCGAAAATTTTCCATGAAAAATTTGCTAGATTCAAATAAAAGTAGTAACTTTGCACCCGCAAATAAGCAATGGTCCCTTCGTCTATCGGTTAGGACGAGAGATTTTCATTCTCTAAAGAGCAG
>USSA01000098.1 GCA_900557255.1 uncultured Prevotella sp. | reverse complement strand
TGCCAATGGCTATGATAGGGATGTTTTCCATCCATTCTTGGTCTACATATCCTTTTGTATATCTTTCTTTTCATAACTAACTGAAATTTAAATATTTCTGTTGCAAAGATACACTTTTTCGATGATAAAAACAAGTAAATTACACACTTTTTCGATGATAACGAATGTTAAATCATACATTTTTTCGATGATAAGGTAGTAAAAAAGCGGAACTGGCTGCATTGGGCCGAAAAATACAGCTTGAACTTGCGCCGCAGGTTGAGAAAGAGAGCAGAGAAGAAAACAAAAAAGCAACAAATAACGTAAAGGCAGATGTTATTTCTAAAGGATTACGGATTAAAGATCCGTGCCAACAAGTAAGAATATATTGAAATCTGATAAACATTTTGGTTATTACCGTTAAAGTTTAATAATATTGTTTTTTTTTTTTGATTATTAAGTTTTGAGTCTTACCTTTGCAATCGTTTTCACGCCTTACCTTAATTGACGAATGCCGAGTGAGAAAGACGGGAAGGACAAGCATATTGGAAATGGCGTTTACAAGCGCACTTGGTTATACACACACTTGGATTCTATAAAATATCTAAATAATATCATAATATCAAAATAATATCAAACCAGGATCAGGAATATACAAGGCAGTTATAGACCGCCCAATAGATTATTAAAATAGCAAACTTATTATCAACTACACCAGAATAGTTCCATTAGTAGGATATAACGTATAGTAAAATTTCATAATTATCTTAGAGGTAACAAAGTGTATTCCACTACTGGCTTGTATAGGATGTTTTAGGAGTTCAGGATTGTTTGACAGAGTAGCTCGTACTGCACCAACGCCGTTTCCCTTATGTATGTGTTCAGTAGTTTATTTGGTCCGTATAGGTGCAACGGACATAAAGCGTAATTGCATGTATGGTTGAAATAAATCCATTATGTATTTAGCGTTTTTAATGTTTTAAAGTTATGAGAAGAGAACTTTTGCTCTTATCTTGTTGCGTGGTCATCCCAAGCATTTGTAGTGCTCAAGAGAAGTCAGACACTACAATGGTAGAAAAGAAAGCAGAACGCAATGTGATGCTCAATGCATCCGATGCCAATGCACCTCGTTACATTCAGATAGGTCTTCCAAGTGAAGATGTAAATGTGTACGAGAACGGATTACCAGTCGTTTATTCTTCTTACATCCATCCTGTATCGGCTCATTGGAGAAGTGATGGTAGCTTGGCAGAGGTAGGATTGATGAACCCACAGGAATCAGCCATCGCTACAGGAAACATTGCTTATTCTGTAAACAGTTTCAGCGACTTAGGCAGTAATACGTTCAAGGGTATTTTGAATTACAAAGGCAACCATTATGGTATGCATCAGTTTGATTTGAACGTTTCAGGACCTCTGGCTAAAGGCTGGACTTATGCCTTGAATATGTATCAAAACTTTGATCCGGGAACCTTTGACTTGAAGTTTACCAACTATAATGACCGTACCCAGATTTATAAGGGTGCCCTGACAAAGCATTGGGGAAACAGAGGTCAGTTGTCTTTTCTCTACAAGTTCTCAAACAGTCAGCGTATGGGTTCCATAACCCAGTTTGCACCATTTATCTATCACACTAATGGTGATGTGACAGAATTGGATGGCTTTAAATTGGGTACATCTTCATACGTTCCAGCTTCTCAGAACTTTATGTACCGTGATATGAAGACAGGTGAAGTGAAAAACACTACTATCAATGATTGGAACAAAAGCAAATCTCACGAATTTGCTGTATTATTCAAATGGGATTTAGGTAATGCATGGAACTTGGATACAAAGGCTAAATATACCTGGGTTGATGCTAACTATGCCGACTTTGGCGGCAGTTCCATCATGAATGTCAAAGATGGAAAGGTTGAGGGTAATACGAATACGTATTATGACAAGAATGGAAAGCTTTATACAGGTATGATGGATGGTCGAAGAATCTGGTTTCATACTGCAAAGGCAAAATCTTTCCTTCTCACCTCTGAGGTGATGAGAAACTATGGCCAGCATAATCTTAAAATAGGTCTCAACGAATGGAACTTTGACTTAGACTACTGGTCTGCGTCAACACAATGGGATGCCAGTGTAAAGGAGTATCCAGAGTTTCTATCACATTCCATGGTTTCAGACCCGACTGCCAGAACAACTTATTATGGGTTCAATGAGATTTCTACAGACTATGCTATCGGTAATGAGAATAAGTTAGCAGGATATTTCACAGACGAGTGGCGTCCTATTGAAAGCCTCCGTTTCTTCTATGGCGCACGCTTAGAGTGGTGTCGTATGTCAGTAGACCAGTTGCCTTATGCACGATTTGCAGACATGTATGTCGGTGCAACCAATGCAGACGGTGTAACCATTACACCACAGCACAGAACAAAGAATAAACTCAATTATGCATTTACAGTTTCGGCTACATGGTCCTTTTATAAAGGTATGGGACTCACCGCTGACTTCACTCAAATGGAACGCTCTCCTCGCATGACAGATTATGCCAATATGGGACCGCAGGACCTGCGTCTCCGCATTCCATTGCTCCGTGGCGGTATATACTATCGCAATAAGTGGATTGATGTTACATCAATGATAACCTGGATTCAGAAAACGAACAATACAGACCAGCAGGATATAACCAAACCTGGCACTAGTATTTCAAAGACAACCTCATTAAATTATAGCATTCAGACTGTTGGATGGACAACCAATGTGGAACTTGACCCTTTCAAGGGTGCGCATCTTCATGCCCTCTTTACTTATCAGAAACCAACATACAAGGACTATTCTGTGACAGTAAAGTTTGATGATGGTGAGACCGCAGACTTAAACGCCACTGGTAACATTGTCAAGGAAATACCACAGATACTGATTGAGCTTGACCCAAGTTATACCTTTTACAAGGATAAGATGACTGTATGGGGCAGTTTCAGATATTTTGGAAAAACGTATGCTAACCTTTCAAATGCCCTTTGGTTTAACGGCCATTGGGAAACTTTCGCAGGTGTGAAATGGAATGCTACCAACAAATTATCATTCAACCTTGGTGTAGTCAACTTCCTGAACCAAAAAGGTGCCAGCGGTACAATATCCGGCTCAGAGCTTATAGGTCCGGAAGAAGCCAAGCGATTCAATGGCTACGTAATGTCCGGACGCTATCTTCGTCCTTTCACTGTTGAGTTTGGAGCAAGTATAAAACTATAAATACCTATTGATTATGAATAAATTATGCAATTTTATGGTACTTTTTATGGCTTTGTCAGGTAATGTATATGCCCAGAAGACAGAGCCATGGAATGACCCTTTGGTGAACAACATCAATCGTAACGAGCCTGTTTCTGATTTCTTCGGCTATGAGAATAAGGAACTGTCTGACAGAAATGACAAGAAGCTTTCAAAGAGATTCTTGTCTATTGAAGGAAATTGGAAATTCAATTGGGTGCAGAATGCCAATGAGCGTCCTTTAGATTTCTATTCTCTCAATCTTGATGATTCTAATTGGGGTAAGATGCCAATTCCTGGATGTTGGGAGTTGAATGGCTATGGCGTGCCAGTCTATACCAACATAAAATATGAGTGGGAAAATGAATGGGAATCAAATCCTCCTTATGTGAAGGATCTTGGCAATTACGTCGGATCTTACCGACGTAAGATTGTAATTCCTGAGAATTGGAATGGTGACAATATAATATTGCACATCGGCGAATTTTCCAGCAATATCAACCTATATGTAAATGGAAAGTTTGTTGGTTATGCTGAAGACAATAAGGTAGCTGCGGAATTTGACATTACTAAATATGTAGAACCAGGAAAAGAGAATCTGATAGCCATGCAGCTGATGAGATGGTGCGATGGCTCTTATTTTGAGGATCAGGACTATTGGAGACTTCGCGGTATAGCCAGAGAGAACTATATCTATGCTCAGCCGAAGTCACATATTAAGGACTTGAACGTAACCTCTTCCTTGTCCGATAATTATAAAGACGGTATCTTTGCCATTCATTTTTCTACAGAATCATGTGATGGAAAGAATGTTCTGGTAGAATTGATAGACAAGAAAACTGGCAATACGGTTTTTGAAAGAAAGCAACAGTTACAGGGTGGCAATTCAACAGTAGAGTCAACCATTCAGAATGTAGCCAAATGGACAGCAGAAACGCCGAATTTGTACACTCTCAGAGCGACACTGATGGATGGAGATAAAGTATTGGAAGTCATTCGCCAAAATGTCGGTTTCAGAAAGATCGAGATCAAGGGAAAACAGCTCTTGGTAAATGGACAGCCTGTTCTTATCAAGGGTGTGAACCGTCATGAGATAGATCCTGATGGAGGATATGTTGTCAGTGTTGAGAAAATGATTCGTGACATAAAGGTTGCCAAGCAATTAAACATCAATGCTATACGCACCAGCCACTATCCAAATGACCCACGCTGGTATGATTTGTGTGATGAATATGGTATTTATGTTATGGCTGAGGCAAATCTGGAAAGCCACGGAATGGGATTTGGTAAAGAGACTCTGGCTAAAAATGAGTTGTTCAACAAGACACATATTGAGCGTAACATGCACAATGTGAAGGTTCTCAAAAACCATCCTTGTATCATTATGTGGAGTCTTGGTAATGAAGCAGGTTATGGTAAGAACATGGAGGATGCCTACGATTGGGTGAAGGCATATGATAGTTCTCGTCCAGTACAATACGAAATGGCATGTTCAACAGGCAAGCATGATGAAACCCGTCCTGTTGAGTCATACGAGTTGGCTGGTCTGAAGGCTGGCAAGACTGACATTTTCTGTCCTATGTATGCTGATTACGACAGTTGTAGAGCATATCTGGAAAAGGATTATTGTGACAAACCTCTTCTTCAGCAGGAGTATGCCCATGCCATGGGTAATTCTATGGGTGGATTCAAGCAGTATTGGGATTTGATCCGTCAGTATCCTCAGTATCAGGGTGGTTTTATCTGGGATTTTGTTGATCAGGGTCTGCGCGACAAGAGCAAGATAACTGGTAATCAGATCTATGCTTATGGCGGTGATTATGGTCGTTTCCCAATGTCTGACCAGAACTTCAACAACAATGGCTTGGTTAGTCCGGACAGAAGACCAAATCCTCATGCTTACGAAGTGAAATACTTCCATCAGAACATCTGGAGCAAACTTGAGAACAAGGTCAAGGGTACTGTCTCTGTATTCAACGAGAACTTCTTTGTTCCGTTGAACAACGTAAATCTCGTATATTCAATAGAGGTTGAGGGAAAAAGTATGGCAAACGGTTTAATCAACCTTGGCAAATACAATATTCTTCCTCAGACAAGCAAGACCATTGCAATTCCTGGATATGCAAAGATAGTTGCAGACAAGAAGTACAGAGGAAAGGAAAAGACACTGAATCTTTCGTACAAATTGAACAGTGATTCGCTTCTTCTAAGTAAGGATGAAGAAATCGCCCACCAGCAGTTTGTGATTAGCGACTATAAGTTCCCTGTATTGAATTCCTCTGAAACAGCCAAAGTCAAGGCTGTAGATCATGCCAAGTATCTCGTTCTTTCTGCCAATGGTGTGGATGTTACCATCAGTAAGACAACAGGACTTGTTTCTTATTTGGATGTTGACAAAACACCTATGCTTGTTAGAGGATTTGATTTGACTCCAGACTTCTGGAGAGCATGCACAGACAACGATTTTGGTTCACATATGCCTACATTAAGTGCAGCATGGAATAAGCCAAGTATGGAACTGAAGAATTTTACCCGTAAGGAGAATGGTTCTGTTGTTGCCGAGTTGTATCTCAAAGAAACAGAGTCTACACTGACTCTTACCTATACACTGAATAATAATGGAGAACTGACTGTTGAACAAGATCTGAAGGTAAATCCTGATGCGGAGAACAAGCCAAATCTTCTACGCTATGGAATGGAATTGCAGATGCCTAAGGAGTTTGATAGAGTTGAATTCTACGGAAAGGGTCCTAACGAGAATTATGCAGACCGTAACAACTCCGACAGATTGGGCATTTTTACCCAGTTGGTAAAGGATCAGTATTATCCATACGTCCGTCCACAGGAGTCTGGCAACAAGACGCAGGTAAGATATTGGAAGGTTCTGACAAAAGACAATAAAGGTCTGGAGTTTTTCTCCAATGAGCCAATGGAGTGTTCAAGCTTGAACTATCTGACTTCAGATCTTTACCGCGGACCGGTAAAGAATCAAGAACATTCTGGAGACCTTGTACCACGAGACTTTACCTCTGTACACATTAGTCAGAGACAGATGGGATTGGGATGTATCAATACATGGGGTGCATTACCTATTGAGAAATATATGCTTCCTTATCAGGATTATGCATTCAAATTCGTGATTCGTCCTGTAAGATAACCAAATAGTCCTCACTCTGAGAAATCAGAGTGAGACTGCAATCTATAACATCATTAAATATCAAACAAAAATGAAAAAGAAATTATTCATTACACTCTTGTTGGTGGGTACTACAGCACTGACAACTTTTGGACAGAGTAGCAAGAACGGAGTGAAACCTATTCTCCCGGTTCCGAGTCAAGCACAGGTTGAATGGCAGAAGATGGAGACCTATGCTTTCATCCATTTCGGATTGAATACATTCAATGATAAGGAATGGGGATATGGTGATTCTGACGTCAAGACCTTTAATCCAAAGAAATTGGATTGTGAGCAGTGGGCAAGAACTCTTGTCGCTGCTGGCATGAAAGGTGTCATCATTACAGCAAAACACCATGACGGTTTCTGTCTGTGGCCAACTCATACTACCGACTACTGTATCCGTAACTCTCCGTACAAAGACGGTAAAGGTGATCTTGTTGGAGAGCTCTCAAAAGCTTGCAAGAAGTATGGTTTGAAATTCGGCGTATATCTCTCACCATGGGATAGAAATCAGACAAGCTATGGTTCCAAATATTACGTAGAGTATTATAAGCGACAGCTCAAAGAGTTGCTTAGCAACTATGGTGATATTTTCGAAGTTTGGTTTGATGGTGCCAATGGTGGTGACGGATGGTATGGCGGTGCAGCAGAGAAGCGAACCATTGACCGCAAGAATTACTATGAGTTTGACAAACTGTACCAGATTGTTGACAGCTTGCAGCCTAATGCTATCATCTTTGGCGATGGTGGTCCTGGATGCCGATGGGTAGGCAATGAGAATGGATTTGCAGGTGAAACCAACTGGGCAATGATTCCTTCAAATACAGTTTATCCTGGTTACGACAAGCCAAAGCAACTACAGTTCGGTTGGGAGAATGGTGATCAATGGACACCTGCAGAATGCGATGTATCAATCAGACCGGGATGGTTCTATCATGAAAAAGAAGACAGTAAGGTAAAAACCGTTGATCAGTTATGTGACCTTTATTACAGAAGCGTGGGACACAATGCAACATTCCTGCTCAACTTCCCTGTTGATAAAGACGGACTGATACATCCAATAGACTCTGCCAATGCAGTTAACTTCCACAAGAGAATCCTGCAGGAGATGTCTGTAAATGTCCTTAAAGGTGTTACTCCTAAAGTGGACAGCCAGCAAGGTAAGAATGTCGGTAAAAACGTTAATGACGGAAAATACGACACATTCTGGGCCTCTAAAAAGGTTAAGGGTGCAAGCATTGAGTTCCGTCTTGGTAAAGAGCGAGAAATATCTCGACTTTTGCTCCAGGAGTATATTCCTTTAGGACAGCGTGTGAAAGCATTCACTGTATATTATCTTCAGGGCAAGAACTGGGTAAAGCTCAGTCAAAAGGAAGAGACAACCACAATCGGTTACAAGCGTATCCTGCGATTTGACAAGGTAAAGACCAATGGTCTTCGCATTGTATTCGATGATGCCAAGGGTACACCATGTATTAATAATGTTGCAGCTTTCTAACATTATATAAAACTATTCATTTTTGTCCGCAA
Source organism: uncultured Prevotella sp. (assembly GCA_900557255.1). The sequence continues at coordinate 2,451 of USSA01000098.1, read as the reverse complement.
TTCCAAGAATTTGGTTTTGCGGACATTTTGTTATTAGGTAAGTTCTCAATAGAAACGAACAAATCAGAGCTTTAAAGTGTGTTAAAAAATGGCAGGAAAACAACAAATAGTTTATTGCTAACTATTAAGAAATAAAAACTTGAATTAAAATGGAATTGATAGTAACGTATCTGTTCTCAAATAATAGGAAGTAGACCCATTTACAGAAGGTCCTTTTTAGTTATAGCCAAGACAGCACAAAGGCTTACGCAATACTGAAACATCAAAAGTTCCAATTTGTTGTGCAATAATGATGCGCTCGCCCGACCCTATCAAGGAGCACGTTGACAACAACTTCAACCCGCTTCCTTCCGAGTACATCAAGGAATTTATGCCAATACGCCAGAAGATAAACGACTTGATGAAAATGTGCTGCGAGCAAATAGAGACAAGCAGCTATAGTAATTACAGGGAGATTCTCACCGAGGCAGATAAATGCAAGGATGAACTCTCTGTGCTCAGAAAGAAGCATATTGACCGTATGCAGAAAATGAAGGACAATACACTAATGCAGATTTCGCTTGTTTATCTGAACGTGCTGCAGGAGAGCCAGGAGTTTCTCAGTGTTATGAGGCGTCAGCTCAGAGCTGCCAAGAAGTTCATGGAGAATTAATTATCTTCGATGCTTATTTGATAACTTTAAAAGAGCATCGCGGATTAGCGATGCTCTTTTTGGTGATACACTTGACATAAACATTAGCAGATATGTTCGTTTATACTGCAATATAATATCTATTTTAGCGTTTATAAAAACAGACAATATAAAACGAAACGTATGAAAAGAACAATTATAGAAAAGATGATCCTCGTTATTGCCTATTCCGGTCTGATTGGTGGTATCTTATTAGGCACACTTATCAGTAAGGGTATCTGGGAATCGGGTTCTGAAATGTGCGCTCCTCGAGCGTTTTTTATGTTTGTAGGCAGTATTTTTGTTTCTGTAGGTTGCTGGGCAGTACTTTTGGAAATCATAGCTTTGTCCGATAGAATAAGAAACATTGAGAATAAAATGTCTTAGATTAATTGATTATTTGTTTGAATCGGACGGGCATCTGATAGGATTTCAACATGGTGATACCTATGGTAAGTTATATAACAAGGCAAAATGTTTTTATGATGCAGTGACCGGATTCATCATGCGTGGTTCGGCAAGTCAAAGTATTCAAAATCGCTATATGCAAGTGTTGTCTGTGGTTACGCTTCAAAGAAAAGAGTCAAATAAGTTCTATATGTACACCTTGCAGAAACTGGGCGATGCCACCGTTGAGCATGATAATCTGAAACCATTCTACGGCATGGTGGTTTATCAGCGCATGATGGACAACGAACTTGCGGAGACAAAGAAAGCGTACGATTATGATGCAAACATAGATTTTACAGATGCTGTTCCTAATGACTGTAAGTTTCGTGTAAGTGCGAGCTATAATAATCCCGACGATTTTGAAGAGAATACGAATGGAAGTGTTATTGTAGCTTTTGGAAATGTAAAGTTCTCGCTGACGGATCATCTCGGCACATCAATTCTTCCAAACCCTGCGTTGGAGTATTTCGACTATATAGTTTGGAAATCTGCCAACAGTTTACTTCCTGACACAGATATGTCGTACATCGTCATAAGCCGGGGCAGGCTCAAACAGCACTGACGTGGACAACTCGCTTCTTTGACACAAACACAGATTTGACCTCATATTTTGCAGGCTACAAGAAAGGTCGTGTTGTCTATATATATACAATGCACCACAATGTCTATAATGACAAATTCTTGTGCTTCGATTGGGGAAAGTTTGCGATGAGCAAGCCAAGAGAGTTTACTGCTACATGTTTGCTTGATAAAAGCCGAAGTTTCACCGTTTATGAACCAAGGACATACAACAATGATATGAACAAGGTATATGCTGAACTGCGTTACAATTCTGAGGAAAAAGGTAAGGGAAATGATGTCGCTATTCTGCAAAAGGAGGCTCGTGAATTGACGGAACTTATGATTAACCATTATGGGCAAGGGAACCGAAGTGGATAAGCAGGAAGAGCATTACCGCACCTTATTTAAGGCTCTTCCTGAAAAAGCGCATATTATTACATACTGGGCAACTGTTGATACGAGAATTGCACTTGTTCTCAATCGCGACGATGCTGACTCCAAGAATGATTACTATTACGTTCATGCAGAACCAGTCAATTAAGAGATTAAAGATTAAAATATATAACACCCTTCATTCAAAATCCGCAGATATAGTTACATATCTGTGGATTTTGTTTTAAGGGTGGAATGGAATGTTGCATTCTCTACCTATGGAAAACATTGCCCTTATCAATCATTAGCCAATTGTCTTTATGTTATGATATATGATATCAATATCTTTTACCTTTGCACCTGGAAACAAGTTTAAACGAATTGGTTAACGGGTGTTA
>USSA01000097.1 GCA_900557255.1 uncultured Prevotella sp. | reverse complement strand
CATCCGATGAGGACCGCGAGGGAGAAGCCATCAGCTGGCACCTTTGCGAAGTACTGGGATTGGATGAGGAGAAGACAAACCGTATTGTCTTCCACGAGATTACCAAACAGGCTATTCTTGACGCAATCAAGAACCCACGCCATCTGGACATGAACCTGGTGAATGCCCAGCAGGCACGTCGTGTACTCGACCGACTGGTAGGTTTCAAGCTTTCTCCTATCTTGTGGAGAAAGGTTAAGCCAGCCCTTTCTGCAGGTCGTGTACAGAGTGTTGCTGTCCGTCTGATAGTAGAACGTGAGCGTGAAATCCAGAAGTTCCAAAGTGTGCCATACTATCGCATTACCGCTATTTTCGCCCTGATTAGCGACAGCGGCAATGCAACAGAGGTAAAGGCAGAACTGGACCAGCGTTTCAATACCCACGAAGAGGTTGAAGCTTTCCTTGAGAAGTGTAAAGACGCTAAGTTTATGGTTGAATCTGTAACCAAAAAGCCTTTAAAGCGTTCTCCTGCACCACCTTTCACTACTTCTACTCTGCAACAGGAGGCAGCACGCAAGCTTGGTTTCACCGTTGTACAGACCATGATGATAGCCCAGAAACTTTACGAAAGCGGACGCATCACTTACATGCGAACCGATAGCGTAAACCTCTCTACGCTCTGTTCCAACGCCAGCAAAGATGAGATTATCAGAGAATATGGCAAGGAATACAGCCAGACTCGTGCCTACCACACCAGTTCAAAGGGTGCACAGGAAGCGCACGAGGCTATCCGTCCTACATATATGAATGAACCAACCATCGAAGGAACCGCTCAGGAGAAGCGCCTTTACGAACTCATCTGGAAGCGTACCATCGCATCTCAGATGGCTGACGCACAACTCGAAAAGACAACCATCAACATCAATATCGGCAACACAAGCGAAAAGTTTGTTGCTACCGGCGAGGTTGTTTCATTCGATGGTTTCCTCAAGGTTTATCTTGAGTCAACCGACGATGAAGAGCATGCTGAGGATTCTTCCCACATTCTTCCTGCCCTGAAAGAAGGCGATGAATTGCAGCGCAGAGAAATCCTTGCTACAGAGAAGTATTCTCTGGCTCCTGCAAGATACACAGAGGCCAGTCTGGTGAAGAAACTGGAAGATCTCGGCATCGGCCGTCCATCTACCTATGCTCCAACTATCAGTACCATCCAGCAGCGTCAATACGTAGTAAAGGGTGACAAGACGGGTGAAGAGCGCACATTTACCATAGATTCTCTGAAGGGCATCAAGATAACCCAGAAGTTGAAGAAAGAGATGGCAGGCTCTGAAAAGGGCAAGCTTCTGCCTACTGATATCGGCATCGTAGTAAACGATTTCCTGATGGAGAACTTCCCGAACATCATGAACTACAACTTTACGGCAGACGTAGAGAAGAAGTTTGATGATATTGCAGAAGGAAAGACCGAATGGACTAACTGGATGAAGGATTTCGACAAGGGCTTTGAGCCTGAAGTGAAGGAAGTCCTGGAAGCACGCAACCAGCACAAAGCCGGCGAGCGCAATCTCGGAAATGATCCAAAGACCGGAAAACCAGTATTCGTCAAGATTGGCCGTTTTGGACCAGTGGTACAGATTGGTTCTGCAGAAGACAAGGACAAGCCTCAGTTTGCCCAGTTGCCATCAGACAAGAGCATCGAAACCATCACCCTGGAAGAGGCTTTGGAACTCTTCAAGCTACCAAGAGAACTCGGTGATTATGAAGGCATTACTGTAACAGTTGGCTCTGGTCGCTACGGCCCTTACATCCTCCATAACCGCAAGTATGTTTCTATTACAAAGGAGGATGATCCGCTGACCATAACCCTGGATAGAGCCATCGAACTGATCAAGGAAAAGCGCGAAGCCGAAGAGAAGCGCCATCTCAAAGTCTTCGATGAGGACGACAAGATGGAAATTCTCAATGGCAAGTATGGTCCATACATTGCTTACGACGGCAAGAATTACCGCATTCCAAAGGCAAAACATGAGAGTGCAGAGGAGCTTACATACGAGGAGTGTATGGAAATTATCAAAGCTGCTCCAGAACCAAAGGCTAGAGGCAGAAAGAAATCATAAACGTGCCTCATTGACATAGAAACAGAAGAAAATGAAGTCAATCATCATCATAGGATACATGGGCGCCGGCAAGACAACGGTCGGCAAAGCCCTCGCCAAAGACCTTGGCGTTATGTTCTACGATCTCGACTGGTATATCGAGAGCCGAATGCGCAAGACCGTTAAACAGATCTTCGACGAAGTTGGAGAAGAGGGATTTCGCAAGATAGAGCACAATATGCTACACGAAGTGGCAGAGTTTGAAAATGTAGTGGTAAGTTGCGGAGGAGGAACACCATGTTTCTTCGACAACATGGACTACATGAACCAACTTGGCGAAACATTTTACCTGAAGGCATCTCCAGAGACCCTTCACGCTCATCTGAAGATGGGCAAAGGCGTACGCCCTCTGCTGCTCAACAAAACACCGGAAGAGGTAGACAAGTTTATCCATGAACAGCTGAAACTTCGCGAGCCTTACTACGAGAAGGCAAAACACATCATCGATATCAACGTGATGGACAATTATGATAAAATCAACGCTATTGTTCGGCAGATCAGAGACCTGCTGAACATATAGCCGTATCTAATAAAATAATAAAGGTAACAAACAAAACTGATTTCCAGCAAGCAAGATTAGAAAATGAAGAAATGGACTATTGAAGACTCGAAGGAGCTCTACAACATCTGTGGTTGGGGTACTTCTTACTTTGGCATCAACGACAAGGGTGATGTCTATGTAACTCCATGCAAGGACAACACGCAGATAGACCTGCGCGACATCATGGACGAGTTGGCATTACGCGACATCAACGCTCCCGTACTGCTCCGTTTCCCAGACATCCTCGACAACCGCATCGAGAAGACAGCCAGCTGTTTTCAAAAGGCAAAGGAAGAGTATGGATACAAGGGAGAAAACTTTGTCATCTATCCTATTAAGGTGAACCAGATGCAGCCGGTCGTTGAGGAGATTATCTCTCACGGCAAGAAGTTCAACCTCGGACTGGAAGCTGGCTCTAAGCCTGAACTCCACGCCGTCATCGCCGTACAGGCACAGAGCGACTCGCTCATCATCTGTAACGGCTACAAGGACGAGAGCTACATCGAACTTGCCTTGCTGGCTCAGAAGATGGGCAAGCGCATCTTTATCGTAGTAGAAAAGCTCAATGAGCTGGATATCATCGAAAAGGTAGCCAAAAAGCTCAACGTAAAGCCAAACATCGGTATCCGCATCAAACTGGCTTCTTCAGGTTCAGGCAAATGGGCTGAAAGCGGCGGCGATGCATCTAAGTTCGGCTTGACCAGCGCAGAACTGCTCACAGCCCTCAAGAAGATAGACGAGATGGGATTCCACGACTGTCTGCGCCTTATCCACTTCCATATCGGAAGTCAGATTACCAAGATTCGCCGCATTCAGACTGCTCTCCGTGAGGCAGCCCAGTTCTATATTAGTCTCCACAAGATGGGCTACAATGTAGATTTCGTAGATTGCGGTGGCGGACTCGGTGTAGATTACGACGGCACCCGCTCTTCCAGCAGCGAGAGTTCCGTAAACTACTCTATCCAGGAGTATGTAAACGACTGTGTCTATACATTCGTAGATGCAGCCAACAAGAGCAATATCGAGCACCCTAACCTCATCACCGAGAGCGGCCGCTCGCTCTCTGCCCATCACTCAGTCTTGGTTATCGATGTCTTGGAGACAGCTTCCCTGCCAGAGATGCCTGAGGAGTTTGAGGCGAAGGAGACTGACCACCAGCTGGTGAAGGATCTTTATGAGATATGGGACAACCTGAATCCTCGCAACATGCTGGAAGACTGGCATGATGCCGAGCAGATTCGCGAAGAGGCCTTGCAGCTCTTCTCTCACGGCATCGTAGATCTGAAGACCCGTGCAGAGATTGAGGCAATGTACTGGAGCGTGTGCCACGAGATCAACAATCTTGCCAAGCACATGAAGCATGTACCAGAAGAACTCAGAGGATTGGATAAAATTCTTGCCGACAAGTATTTCTGCAACTTCTCTCTGTTCCAGAGCCTGCCAGACAGTTGGGCTATCGACCAGCTCTTCCCTATCATGCCTATCCAGCGTCTGAACGAGCGTCCTACCCGCAACGCTACCTTGCAGGACATCACCTGCGACAGCGACGGAAAGATTGCCAACTTCGTTACCGACGGTCATATAGGAAACGTTCTTCCTCTTCATCCATTGAAGAAGAACGAACCATATTATCTCGGTGTATTCCTCGTTGGTGCCTACCAGGAGATTCTGGGCGACATGCACAATCTCTTCGGCGACACCAATGCTGCCCACATCTCTGTAAAGGACGGCAAATATAGCATCGACCAGATATTCGACGGCGAGACCGTAGAGGAGGTATTGGATTACGTACAGTACAATCCGAAGAAGCTCGTCCGCCAGTTGGAGCAGTGGGTAACCAAGAGTGTGAAGGAAGGTAAGATTTCGCTCGATGAGGGCAAGGAATTCCTGGGCACCTATAGAAATGGTCTCTTCGGATACACATATCTTCAGTAAGTGAAGAGTGAAGAACGAAGAGTGAAGAATTCAATTGCTTTAACTCATCATAAAGTTCAATTTTCAAAGTTCAAAGTAACAAGATGGAAAAAGTAACAGTAGTAAAGGTAGGCGGTGCCATCGTTGAAGACAGCGAGCAGCTGGCACAGCTCTTGAAGGATTTCGCAGCCATTCCTGGCAAGAAAGTAGTGGTACATGGCGGTGGCCGCCGTGCCACTAAGGTAGCCGCAGCCCTCGGCATAGAGAGCAAGATGGTGAACGGACGCCGCATCACCGATGCAGACATGCTGGAAGTGGTTACAATGGTTTATGGCGGTCTGGTCAACAAGAACCTGGTTGCCAAACTCCAGGCTAACGGCGTGAATGCTCTCGGTCTGACCGGTGCTGATATGGACGTAATCCACAGTCACAAGCGTCCGTTGAAGGACGGTATCGACTTCGGATTCGTGGGCGATGTAGAGCGTGCCAACGGCAAGATGCTCCAAACCCTGATTAATGAAGGCATTACTCCAGTGATGGCTCCATTGACCCATGACGGCAAGGGCAACATCCTCAACACCAATGCCGACACCATAGCCAGCGAGACTGCCAAGGCTCTGGCTCCTTACTACGACGTGACATTGATATACGGTTTTGAAAAGAAAGGCGTGCTCAGTAATCCTGAGGATGATGACAGCGTGATTCCAGTGATTACCCATGCCGATTTTGAGAGATACAAAGCAGATGGTACCGTGGCAGGCGGCATGATTCCTAAGTTGGAGAATGCCCTTGCAGCCATCGATGCTGGTGTGAAAGAGGTGATCATCACCCTTGCTACCGCCATCGACGGAAAGCACGGAACGGTGATTAAGTGAAGAACGAAGAGTGAAGAGTGAAGAATTCATTTGCCCTTCATTCCTTAATAAGAGTTAAAAACAGGAATAATTTAAGATTGGTTGTAACTTTCTTATAACATAGTCGTCATTAATTATAGAGGGATGAAAGAAATCAGTTTCCAAAACGATGTTTTGCCGCTGAAGAACAAACTCTTCAGACTGGCCCTTCGCATTACTCTCAACCGGGAGGAAGCGGAAGACGTTGTGCAGGATACGCTGATTAAAGTCTGGAACGCTCGCGACAGATGGCAAGAGCTTGACTCCATCGAGGCATACAGCCTCACCATCGCTCGCAACCTCTCGCTCGACCGCATCAAGAAGATGGAAAATCAAAATGATTCGCTGGAAGAGCAGAATACAGAAAGGTTAGACGAAAACACTTCTACCCCCTCCGAAAGGATGATTCAGAAAGACAAACTGGACATCGTAAGGAATATTATCGACGAGTTGCCTGAAAAGCAACGCAGTTGTCTGCAGCTTCGAGACATCGAAGGAAAATCCTACAAGGAGATAGCAGACATCCTCAGCATCACGGAAGACCAGGTCAAGGTGAACATCTTCAGGGCTCGTCAAACAGTCAAACAAAGATTTCAACAATTCGACAGATATGGATTATAAGTACATCAACCAACTTTTGGATCGCTACTGGAAGGGCGAGACTTCTCTCGAAGAAGAGGAGATTCTCCGTGCATTCTTCAGCCAGGACGAGTTGCCTGCCGAGCTGAAGCCATACCAAGCGCTCTTCTCTTACGAGATGGGCGAGGCTAAGCAAGAGGCGCTGGGTGATGACTTCGACCAGAAGATGATGGCGATGATTGAGGACGAATACACCAAGAAGCCTAACAAGGCAAAGGTGATTTCTTTGACAGAGCGCCTGAAGCCTCTCTTCAAGGCTGCTGCCGTGGTAGCTATCATCCTGACATTGGGCAATGCAGTTCAGGTTCCTTTCCAGAACAATGGCAATGATTCTGTTGAAAACGTAGGATACATCAAGAGTGGCAAGGGCGTGTCCGTAGCCATGGGAGATTCTGCTTCGGTTGATTCTATGCAACGCACAGGCATCGATCAGGTAAGCACTCCAACAACGTCTCCAACGTTATTAAAGTAGATTATTTCTATGCTTTCTCTATAAAAAATCATGTTTAGTAAAACAATTCTGAAGCTGTGAAGTTTCAATTCTCTCAAATTTTTCATAACATACTAACGTAATAGGGCTGCCAGGATGTACTGGCAGCCCTTACTTATTTTATATTTTTGTACACAAGCGTATGATAAAGGATACACAAGTGGCTCAATTTATTGCCACTGCGAGGCTTCATTTAAGCCTCCTTCCGGTCATCATTGATGACTCTTACTAGGCTTAATATAAGCCACTTAACCTATTATCAAGAAGCATCTGAAAGGCTATTTTCCCTAATGGGGGTTAACAGAGTTAACAGTTAACAGCCCAAAATGCCTACTTTCCCCCCACTCACATATAATAATAAGTATATATATTTATATATAATATAAGGTATGGGAGAGGGGGAGGATGCAAAAAACAGCTGTTAACTGTTAACCTGTTAACCCTTTGCCCCTTTTGTTAAAAATACTAACTCGCTCTAAATTGGACTTTGATTGAAAATCAAGAAGTTGGTCGTTTGCCTATATTATATAGGTAACAATATGGAAACGAGCGGACTTCTGCTCGTTTCTGTATTTTGCAATATGCAAAGAACGCCTCAATTCGGGGGTAAAGATACTATATTTTTCTAAATATCCAATGATTTACAAGAGGATTTTTATGGAAATTAGAACTTTTTATAGAAAAATCAAATGCCTTATAGGTATATCGCTGAATAAAATCAATATCTGTACCTCCAAAAATGCCCATATTATAAGCTTTGTTATCAATATGAAGGTCATATCGTTTCATTTCCTCTGGCATATAGCTGATAGCATGACGGATATCACGCCACATCTTTCCATAATAGTCAGTTGTAGTTTCTTCATTCTGGACAATGAGTTCATGATCCCTTAGGCTTTCATCAATTTTTGTCCAAATGAAAACATCGCCATCAACATGGATAAATGGGTCCTTTATAGACTGGTAGGCCTTAATTTTTGCCAATGCCCACAAGTTCGGATTATAATGATTCAGACAGTCAATAGATACGATTACATCCGTATATGGCAAGTGCAATTTGTTGATAAGAACATCATATCCTTGACTGTCGGTTACCAAAGTAACATCATCATAATAACGTCGTAACTGATAACAACTAATAATCCAGCTCAGATAGTTGAATATAGGTAAAAGCCATCCATAACTATCGGCCAGACTATTCTTGTTGCCGGTCCAAAAACTTTGTATAATTTTCATTTTCTTATTTCTTTATATCAGGCAAGCGATTAGTTTCATTGTTGCTGATGTTTATATCTGCCTTTTTAGCTTTTTGCTTGCCGAAATTATAAGTCAATCCCACACGGAATGAGGTGTTGTCATTGTTTATTCTGTTTCTAAAGACATAATCTTTATATTCAGTTCTGTTATTGCTCTTAGTACCACTAAAGATGTCTTGGGCTTGTATATTCAAAAGAAGTTTGTTCTTAATAATATCAATCTTGCATCCTAAGCCGACACAATCGATGTTTCCAGTGTGAAAGGATTCTTCTATTCCTGGAAGCACATGATAATAGTTCGCATAAAAGTTCAAAACTTTGTAACGGTAACTTAAATTGGCAGAAAAAGATGTATTCAGACTTCGCAAATCTTTGTCATCCAGCTCGTCAACGTAAGATTTTGCTTTAACGTAGAACATAGATACACTTGAATACAAATTGAATTTTCCAAATGAGAAATTATAACTAGCATCTGTACCAAAAGTATTAATGGTAAGACAATTCTTTGGAGAATACTTGGTGAACAAGTCATCCACTACCTGAGTCAGATTCTGTATGGCATCAGATGTGTGATAATAATACAGGTTAAAAGAGAAATTTCCTTTAAACACATAGTTAAACTCCAAATTGTCCATGACCGATGGTGTAAGTCTATCGTTACCTTCGGTGTATGTGTAGGTGTTACGAAAAACACGTGTAGGATTCATATCATTCATAGAAGGTCTGTCAATACGTTTGCTGTAGCTTAAGGCAAAGGAATGATTATCTGAAGGATTGTATGAGATTTCTGCAAATGGGAACCAGTGATCATATTTATTAGAAACGGACAGCCCTTCTAATGTTATTCCATCATCATTGGTGTGTTCATATCGTAAACCAGCTTTGGCGTAAAAAAAGCCAAACATTCGATTGACATCTGCATAGAAGGCTGTTACCGTTTCTTTATATAAAAAACCATTTCTACTTCCAAACTCAGAGACGTTATTGGTCCTGAAATGGGAATATTTTCCACCTAACTCAAAATTTAGCCAAGTAAACGGAAGGTTTAAATCTGCGCTCAGGGTATTGACGATATAGCTATAATCATTATTGCTGTTCGAGAAGTTGTGTGCTGTACTCGAATCAAAATTCTGATTAATTTTGTCAATGACATGGATATAGTTGTAATTTACCGTTACTTTTTTGCCTAAGCTATCAAGTTTCCAGTCCACATAGGGGGAGATTGTCTCCAAACGGTATTTATCGTGATTCGACTCGGAATAAGAATTCGATGGACATGCGTCTGCATTGAAAGTCATCTGCCCCATTTGGTGGGCTTTACTGCGAGAATTATTTAATGTTGCAAAAAATCCCAAATTCAAATCGCCTAATTGGTAATTGCTATTTAGATTCTGACCTAGTATGTCATACCTATTTAAAGTATTGTCGGTCGTAAAGCGCATATAGTCAGGATAAGAATAAGTATTCTGTACTATTTGGCGGCGCTTTTCATTGGAATTATTTATTTTGTATTCAACAGAAAAATTGCCTGAGGAAAAAGACAGTCCAATTCCTTCTTCTGCGCTAAAGTGAGAGCGTTGTGTTAACACCGTGTGGACATTCCCATCAAACCCCACAGGCTTACTCTTTAGAATAATATTGATTACTCCGCAATTGCCTTCTGCATCAAATTCGGCAGAAGGATTGGTTACAAGTTCTATTTTGCTTACATTTTCAGATGGTAAGGTGCGTAGGTACATATCCAAATCTTTACCATCTAAGTTAATGCGATGACCATTAACCAAAACAACTACACCGTTTTTGCCAATAATCTTTATTTCATCACTTGTCGGATCTATACGAGGAATATTATGGAGCATATCTCGCATATTGAAACCACTGGCAAAGGGACTGTTTTGAACAAGATAAACAAGTTTGCCAGCTTTCTGGCTAAATAGTCTGCGCTGAGAGGTAATCATCACCTCATTCAGTGTGTGCTCCTTCACAGTCAACATGATATCGCCCAAATCAACATTGTTGTGTACGTCAATGGTGTCAGCTTTTAATATATCACCTAATTGTCTGTATCTGACGACAAACTTTCCTGACGGTAGAGAGAATGTAAACTTTCCTTGATTATCAGAAAAACCACTGGAGGTAGATTCTCCATCAAGATGACTTACTATTATTTCCGTGGCTTCCAACGGTAAAGAGCCTGCAGCTTTATCAAATAGTCTTCCTGTTAAATTCCATTCTTGAGCAAATGCCATATTATTCGAAATGGATAATGCTATAATAATTATAAACTTTAGTTTCATAATAATGCAATGAGTCCGCTTGAGAAAATTTTCTGCTATCATTGCATGACTTGGTAACTATAGTTTTTAAAGCCTTAGCCATAGGAAAGAAAAACTCAAGTTTTCTCCTTTTTTAAATGTTATACATATTGCGGAGGTATACAGCCTCTTTCTTTCCATTTGCAAAAGTACTAAAAATGCAGATACGAAGAACTTTTATGTTGATATTTTAAACTAAATTAAACTTATAAACAGCAAAAGTAACTACTCAGCACCCCTATGGGCATGAGTAATCGTCTTACTGTTGTACTAC
>USSA01000096.1 GCA_900557255.1 uncultured Prevotella sp. | reverse complement strand
TTCAGGGAAAAGGAAAGAGAAGACAAGCAGGAATGCCGCTCAGCAGATTTGCAATCCGTGGCAAGCAAGAAGGCTTTTATCCGTCTCCAAGCCTACGCCAACGCCCAGGAATCCATCATCATCGACGTGAGCAACAACGCCGGTCTCATCCCCGAAGATGTAGCCTCCCACATTTTCATCCCGTTCTTCACCACGAAGCCGGAAGGAAGCGGAATCGGTCTCTCCCTCTCCCGCCAAATCATGCGAGTAAGCGGCGGCAGCCTCTCGCTCCATCAGGACAAGGCACAGGGAATCACCACCTTCCGCATCATCATCCCATAACAGAAGCACATTTTTTGAGAGAAAAGTTTGGTGTTTATCCATAAAAATCGTATCTTTGTCCCCACAAATACAGAAGATTATGGCATTCGAAAAGGAAATCAAGGAATACGAGGATTTGAGAGGAAAATATCAAACCCTTATCATCAATAAAATGGATAGAGAAGAGTACATCAAATATAATGAAGTACTCTTCTCTACACACTCGTGCGCCATTGAAGGCAACTCATTCTCCGTAGATGACACCCGGGAACTGAAGGAGAAAGGATTAGGGATGATTCCTGCCGGAAAGACTCTTTTCGAGGCTTTCGAAATGCTTGACCACTTCGAAGCCTTTGAGTACATGATGCAAAACACGCAACATCCACTCGACGAGAATCTTCTGAAAGAAATCAACAGACGGGTTACCTGCCACACGCTTTCCTACCGTTCTCCAGAAGCCATTCCGGGCGAATACACCACCACAGACATGGCAGCAGGCGATACGGTATTTGGCGACCACGAAGAACTCATCGCCAGAGTTCCCAAGCTGTTGGATTCTACCGAAAAAGCCATCGTTTCGGCTGCCGTTCATCCCATGATTCTTGCCGCCCGTTTTCATGGCTTCTACGAATATCTTCATCCGTTCCGTGATGGGAATGGAAGAACAGGACGACTCATCAGCAACTACATTCTCTTAAGATTGAATCATCCTCTCCTCATCATCCCATCCGAAGCCCGACAGGAATACATTTCTGCCCTCCGTATGATTCGTACGGAAGCAACCGACGAGCACCTCATCCGCTTCTTCTTCAAGATGGCAATACAGAGAATGGAAGAAGAGCTGAAGCAGAAAGAGGCTAACACCAAGCAATTTATGACTTTTCTCTTCTAATATGGGCAAACATTTTACGGATTTCGGCATATTCACACCAAAACATTTTGCGGATTTCGGCAAAATCCTTATCTTTACACACATAAATCATTAATTATAAGCAAAATATGGAGCAAACCAAATTATTCAAAAGAAAAATATACCAAGAGATGCTCAGATGGAAAGAAGAGCGACAGGGAGAAACCGCCCTATTGATAGAAGGAGCGAAACGAATCGGCAAGTCTACCATCGTAGAAGAATTCGCAAAAAACGAATACTCTTCGTATATCTTGGTAGATTTCTCGAAGACAGCTACCGAAATCAACGACCTATTCAATGATCTTTCTGACCTTAACTACATATTTCTGCGTTTACAGCTTAACTACAACGTCAGTTTGAAGGAGCGCAAATCCCTCATCATCTTTGATGAAGTGCAAAATAATCCTAAGGCACGACAAGCCATCAAGCATCTAGTAAAAGACCATCGATACGACTATATAGAAACTGGCTCACTTATCTCCATCCGCAAGAATGTACAAAACATCATCATTCCTAGCGAGGAGACACGAATCAGTATGCACCCCATGGACTTCGAAGAGTTCAGATGGGCTATGGGCGACAACGTCACATTTACTCTGCTAAAAACAGTTCTTGAGCAAAAACAACCTCTCGGCGAAGCAATCCATCGTAAACTGATGAGAGACTTCAGACTATACATGCTGGTCGGTGGAATGCCACAAGCCGTAGACAAATACATCAAAACCAACAATCTTAGCGCTGTAGACACCGTGAAACGAGACATCATCGCCCTTTACGAAGAAGACCTCAGAAAGATTGACACGTCGGGGAAAGCCACAGCCATGTTCGATGCTATCCCTTCACAACTGAGCAAGAATGCCTCACGATACACGATCTCGACTGTCATTCCAGGAGAAAAGCAAGACAGGATAAGCGACATTGTCCAACTAATGGAAGAATCCAGAGTGGCAAACATAGCCTACCATTCCAACGACCCCAATGTTGATTTAGCCCTTACAAAAGATTTACAACGATATAAGATGTACACTTCTGATACGGGGCTCTTCGTCACATTGGCTTATAAGGCTAAGAAATTTACAGACAATATCATCTACAACAAATTGCTGAGCGACAAATTAGACACCAATCTAGGGTACATCTATGAGAATGTAGTGGCTCAAATGCTCAGAACTTCCGGCAAAGACTTGTATTACCATACCATACCCAAGCATGACGGCAAAGGATATTACGAAATCGATTTTTTGCAGGCAGATAGGAGCAAGATAAGTCCTATAGAAGTAAAGTCTTCTGGCTATAAGTCTCATGCTTCACTCGATCAATTTTCCGAGAAATACAGTTCTAGAACAGGGCACAAATACTTAGTTTACACCAAGGACTTGAAAAAAGATGGCAATGTGCTCTGCCTACCTATATATATGGTACCTTTACTCCCATAAGACAAGATTTTACTCATCCACTATCTGTCCATCAAACAACCGGATGGTGCGATGGGCTATCTTGGCATCATGCTCATTATGCGTTACCATGACGATGGTGGCGCTCTCATGCCCGCTTCGTTTTGCAAATGCGGAACAAGTTCGACCACAAAACACATAAAAGTATTTTGTGGTCGAATATCATTCAATTATTAAAATATCAAGTATCAAATCTAATTATGGAACTGCTACTGGAGACTGAGTGGCGATAGCACCGCCATGTCCTAAAAATATAAGGTTCATAGGTCTATTTGCAGCATACGCCTTACCGATTTCCCCAATAGTTTGGATGCGTAGTTTTTCTAGTTCAACAGCATCCTCATACTTCTTCTTTGTCTCATAATCCACATCGGTCTTTACGACTTTAGCAACCTGCGACAGAAGTGCCATCGCTTCTTTATAGCATTTGGCATCAGGATCGACCGAAGACAAGATTGCCACCACAGGTACGCTACCAGCCTGAGTAGGATTGGAACTCCAAAGAGCCTTAGCCTCATTCAACCGAGCCAAGAAATAGGTATCCCGATAAAGAACATAGATTCTCATAGCCTCCTTCATTGCAGAATCATAGCCATTGCAGCAGGTAGGAACCACCGCCAACATGGCAAGAGCCTCCTCATAATTTTTGAAGGAAGCCTTGGAACGTGCTTCCTTAATTAGAGAAGGTAGTTGCGAATCATAATAGCTTATAATCTTTTTCTTTGCACCAGAAAGGAAAGTATTGATTTTTCCATTCCCTGCATTCAACTGACGTATCGCATTCAGCGAAGCCTTTGTTTCATTAGAGCCCACGCCCTTTACCTCAACATATACAGAAGCAAAAAGCTTTTGGTTGTAAACATCCACAAGATACAATGTAACCCCAAATACATTGGCTATCTGGGTAGGCGCACTACTTACAATATATCTGTCCAACTGATCAAACTTTGCCGTAATGGCAAAGTTTGCATTTTTCCATCCCACATCCAATTTCGACTGGGTGATAAGACGTTCCAACTGTGTCTGCAAAACAGAAGCACTCTCGGCGGTAACATGAGCAAAGCCCTCATCCACAATCACCGACATCGGGATATTGCAATCTTGCGCCAACATCCCCTGCGCCGACAAGAGCAAAGTCGATGTCAGCAAACACTTATATATATTCTTTCTCATTGCCTGTAACCTTTATTTTTCACCAAATATCAACTCACACTTACCAAGGCCCTTATTTACGGTCTTGATTGGAATATTATAAGGAGCAGCCTTGAAAAAACGGGCCATATTGCGAGCAAACGAATAGGTATCCATAGCTTGTCCATTCTCCTTATACAAAGGTATTCTCACCTGGTCGTAAATAAGCGTAGTTTCTGTTCCGTCGGACTTATTGAAACGATGATTCACACAATTGTCGCTAAGCCAATTATCGATAACTTCATTGAGTTCATAGTCACCATATTCTTTCTCGAAATCCAAGCCGGAGCCATTATCAAATACTTTCATTACAAGAGATATTTCTCTACCATTCTGCATCATATCCTCAAAATGAGATTGCAAACGCTCGCAAAATTCATCCATGTGATCTTGTACTGCCTCTTCTAGTAAGACTGGAAGTTCGGCAGAAAAAGATCCCTTGCCCGTACCCTCAGCACCAGCAACTTGTTTGTCAGAATAAGCATCCAAGGCACGAAGATTATATGTAATAGAACTTTTTGGTCCCATCTTATTCTCCGTCCAATCTATTTCCATGATGATGTCCGGTTTGGCACGACGGCGCAACCTATCCAAAGGGCTCTCTGCCACAGAATTTCCAGCCTTGCTGGTCAAGAGCGCATCCTCAGCAGCATCATTATTGAGGGTTTTCAAAGTTTGCTGCAAATCTTTCAATGGAAATCCCCTATCAGCCATCAGATTGTTGATTTTCGAAATAACAGCATTCAACTGTTTATCCGTAGAAACAGCAGCCTTATAATCTGGTACTTTTTCCTGAGTTCCCTGGTTGTCATAAGTCTGCATATACCCATGCTCGTTACACCATGCATCACTTGGCATTACCATGAGGGTAGGTTTCTTCGCCTGTCCAAAAACAGCAACAGAAGAAAAAAACAGCAGGGCTATCATCAGCATTTTTCTTATCTTCATAATATTTTCTTTTTATAAGTGATCTTTATCTATTACATTATCAGCCTTTAAACGCGCCTTGAGCTGTGAACGGAGCACTCTAATGGTCATCTCATACGAATAGCCTACCTTATCCTTGCTCTTATTAGCAGAACGCTTCTTGGTATCTCTAAGAGTAACATATTTTTTATACTCTCCTCCATCAGCAAAAAAAACATTGAAATAATCCTCATATCGCTCACGAGCATTCACTTCTGTCACCAACGGACGCATATTGCATCCCGATACTCCCTCACGGATACCATCAAAGACTACAGCCCAAACGGCATTCTTCATGGCTTGTTCCTTGGCATCAGAACGATTACGACCATAGCCCAGTACTCTCAATGTCTGGGAGCCATCCAATTCTACCCCCATACACTTGATTGAAGAACGGTCGTAGATCGCCTGCTTCTGCGCCATGACAGAAACTGAGGTCGCAAAGACCATCAGCATACACAAAATAACTTTCTTCATAATCGTAATATTTAAAATTCATAGCCAAGTTTCAAGCCAAAATAGTTATAGTTTTGCTTTACACCGGCATTATCCTTGAGATTTGACAAAGTATAAGCAACACCAACCTGAAAGTTATTGCGAAGTCCACCAAAGCTATAACCTATGGTAGGGCTAAAGAAAGCACCTTCTTTGGTGATACCACCAACATTGAGCGACCAAAAAGGAACGCCATCCCTATCCTGAGCTGATATGAAATTACCACGGACATTGGCAAAGATTGGTATTCCAAACTTGCTATTGGTATTTCTCACACTAGCATTATTAACATACATCCTGCCTCCAAAACCTACACCTAAGCGCAAAAACTCGTTTATACGATAACCACCAGTAAAGGTTAGGTTCACATATTGCATATTAGTTTTATGCTCCATGATGCTACTACCACCTTCTGTCTCTACGGCACACCAAAAGCCCTGTTCTTGTGAAGTATAATCACGATAATTTGAGCCCTTAGGCTGTTCTGGCATACGTACATCACGATACTGACCAAAAGAAGGCAATGCTAACAATACAAATAATATAAAACTGATAATTCTCATATTCATCAATATTTATTAGAAGTTAAAAACCTGCAGACAGAGAACGTACTACACCAGCCTTTTCCAAAGCCTTGCGCAATGCCTTCTTGTCTACCTGAACAATAGCGCCACTCTTTACTCCCTTGGATGTCTTCACACGCTCATAAGAACCAGCTATGATACTAGCATAATTTTGACATTCACCCTGCGCAGCAAAGAATCCATTACAAAATTCGGAATGGCTTGCTTCAGATTCTGCTGGTGCCATCGCTGGTTGTTTAGCACCACTATTATTTCCAGAACATCCTCGAAAAACAACACCATGAACAGCAGCACGCTTCAAGTCCTGATCAGTCACCTTCTTGGAATATACGAAGACCTTAACCAACAGCATGCCTTCATTGCCAGATCCAGCCCCAGTTATATCATACTGAGGCATCTCATTACCCTTTGCAAATGCAACAAGAGACAACATTAGCATTAGGCATAACAAACTCAAAATTCTTTTCATTTTCCAAATAATTTATTTATTCGTAATTTCCCTTATCAACATTCCTTTCGCAAAGTTTTTACCGCTGATGGCACGGAACGTAGTATAGTTCAAGTTACTGCCTACTGCACCTTCCTCTGTAGCCATAAATCGATTGTCCCAAATTTGCCCCTCTATAGGTTGAATCTCACCCACCTTTTTATATTTATGAGAGCCATTTTCCAACAATACGACTTCAAGGACTTCGTATCTCGACTTAGCTGTCACGCCCTCCTTCTTGCCAATATAAGCCGTAAGAGGTTCTGCTGTCAAAAGTGGAGTCTTGGTTCTAAATTCCTCATAACTACGTTGTAAATCCACCACATTCTCATCAATGGCACGCTGGCAAGCTTTTCTTACCATCATAATTGGCTCATCCTCCTTAATACCAAGGAAAGAAGTAGTGCCGCCCTGGCTTTCTACTTTACCTACATATTTCAAATGATAATTAGGACGAGCCTTTTCAAAGTTTTGTTTTTTTGCAGCATCGGCCCCTACGCCATATTGTTCCTGATAAAACAAATTAGCCTGGTCCTGATTCCAATCCAAACGATAAAGGAACGTATTGATTCGGACAGAGAACCCCTTTAAACTCTCAGCAATATCACCTAGATTATTACCCAAGTCCTTATAACTGTCAACACCAGTATATGCTGCGGCAACCTGTCCCAATACCTTGAAGATAGAACCTACCGTCTTAGAGCCCTTACTCTTATCTATATATCGAATGTCATTAACAACCACAAAGGTATTACCAATTAAGTCTTCACCTGCATCTTGTAATAACGCCATTCCACGAGCAGAATGCTTAGCCAACTGGCGGTCAAACTCTGTTGCATTATAAAGTCCGCGTTCCTTTACCAACTCCATATCACAAGCACCAGTATAGATATCCCTATTGAACCAGCGTCCCACCAAGCGACTTGCAACATTATTGTCTTTCAGGAATTTCGTTATCACAGGATTTTCCTTATCACTCTTTGCGCCATCAAGCTTTTTATCAAGATTAAGCACCTTTACACTAAGGTCATGATTATTAAACTTATCCGGAACAGGAATCTGTAAGAAAGCCTCCTTTATCTCGTTAGCAAACTGTTGGTCTGTATGATTCACCATCAAAGAATATAAAGAACTGCGACGATAGTTCATCACATCTTCATGATCCGCCTGGGCGTAAGAAGCCATGACGGCAGCACTCATCATAAGTGTCAATATTATCTTTTTCATAATCTCCTACATTTTAATAATTCCACTCATCCTCATCCAAAACTGAATTTAAATCATAACTACGGTTTTCCTTAGTTATATCCAAGAGGATATTTTTCTTCTCAGCCTCAGTTAACTTACGGTTTCCTCGTTTTTTGAGCTGTTCCATAACGAGTTCTACATAGGTAGTAGACACCGGTAAATCAAACAGCACCACATCATTAGTATTCACCAAATAGCCAAAACACTCTCTCCGTCCCTCAGGATTGACAGAAGCTATATCCTTATGATTGGTATTAGGGGCAAATAATTGAGAACGATTTACCTCTGAATTTTCTATTTTCATACCAACTGGGCGAACATGAGCAATGCCCTTAGAGAAATTGGCAACTGCCTCATAACCTAAGTCATATATTTTTTGCGATGTCACATTAAAATGATAAAACAAGCTATCAGATTTCATCACCCAGAAATCTTGACAACCACGCTCGCTTGGTAATACTATTTTCTTGTAAGACAAAGGAATAATTTTATTTCCCGAGGCTGAATAAGCTCCCCACAAACTATCCTTCATAACATCTAAGACATCATAAGTATTTGAAGCTACAAAATCATATTGAAAAGGAATTACCTCTTTGCCAGCCTTAGTAATTGCTCCATATCGAGTTCCCTTTTTGACAGAATAAACCTCTAAATCACCCTTTTCTGTAGGGAAATTGATATCCTCATAGTTAGACAACGAAACTATGTCTTGGTTGTAGCTATCAAACACATCCCATTTTCCAGAGACGTTCTGTGCCGCCCACTCACCATTCTGGCTATGTTTCAACTGTTTGTAATCCTTGCGCAATATCTTACCTGTCTTATCGACAAAGCTCCAAGTCTCACCATTAACAGGTGCAATATCGCCATCAAAATCTCCATGAGTCCAGAACTTTATATCAGCTATACTCAATTTAAACTTAGCTGCAACGAAGCCCTTACCTGTATCAAGATTGTGATAGCCACAAATTGTTTGCTTCTTCTTGATATCATAATATCTGACCATACCGCTTTGTGGTAGCATCAATTGGTCATACACTCCCATCTTAAGGATTTCCTTGCCATTTTCATCTATAAGACCACATCCTGTGATGCCAAAAGGATCATTATTAAAACCGATATACTTACAATCTGTTTTCAAGGTGTCTTTCAAAGAATGAATTGCTGCCGACAAACGCAATCCTTCGTTGTAAGGAAATACGCCCTTGGTATTGTAAGAAAACTCATGAATTCCCTTATATTTTGGAGTAACCAGTACTCTACCATTATCATCAATGATACCCAATTTTGCATTGAGCATATACTGCTTATTATCGGAAGAAGAAGACTGCTTTCCCCCAACCGCAACTAAAGCCTTGCCATAACAATTTGGCTTAGAAATAAAAGAATACTTAGTTGGAAGAACCACTTTTCCATCATGGCTTGCCAATCCCTGTATCTTGCCTGTCTTTATCAAATAAAGGGACTGATTCCAAGGCATAATAGATGTATACTTCAGCGGTAAGACGACCTTACCCCTTTCATCTATTATACCGGACTTTCCTGATTTAGTTACAATCGCATATCCACCTGAAAATGGATAGGCACTCTCGTAAGCACATTTAATCACTTCGGCTCCATTTTTATCAACGAACCCGACTTTACCTTTCTTATTAACATGGATAGTTAAATCCTGGGCTTGGGCAACGCAAGCAAAAGTCACACTTGCTACCATTAAAATCTTTCTAAGCCTCATAGTTCTTATACATTAATTTATGAATAAATAATCACTTACTAAAGTTTTCCACCCCAAAATAATGGGAGAAACAGTTTCTCACTAAAAGTTGTATCTTTGTAATCGCTAGAAAACAATAGAACAACGGTTTTAAGAGTAACTATATATGGAGGCAAAATTAAGATTTTTTTCTGAATTATACAACATTTCAAGTGTTAAAAGTTGTTGCAAACCATTTAAAAGGCTTTTTAACCGATTGGCGCATGGCATTTACTATTATCGCATGTTATATAGAGCTACTATAGACAGACAAAAAATCTTTTTCGAGAATTCGCTACAAGCATCATGGTGTTACCTTTGACAAATTGGAATCAATAAGAATCTAGCTGTCTCTGCTCATCTTTTTACGTTAAAGCTGATTGCCCTCCGCCTCCACAATCTGTCCATCAAACAGGCGGATGGTGCGATGGGCTATCTTGGCATCATGCTCATTATGCGTTACCATGACGATGGTGGTGCCCTCGTGGTTCAGCTCGGTAAGCAGATGCATCACCTCGGCACCATTCTTGGAATCGAGGTTACCCGTAGGCTCATCGGCAAGGATGAGCTTCGGACCAAAGACCACAGCACGGGCGATAGCTACTCGCTGCTGCTGACCACCAGAAAGCTGGTGAGGGAAATGCTTGGCACGATGGCTGATGGCCATTCGCTTCATAATCGCCTGCACCTTTGCCTTGCGCTCCGCCTTCGGAATGTTGAGGTAAGTAAGAGGAAGCTCGATGTTCTCCTCTACATTCAATTCATCTATCAGGTTGAAGCTCTGGAACACAAAACCGATTTCTCCCTTTCTCACATCCGTACGCTCCTTTTCCTTAAGGTTTGCCACCTCGTGATTACCCAGGAAATATTTTCCCGATGTAGGATTATCCAATAATCCAAGGATATTGAGTAAAGTGGATTTGCCGCAACCGGATGGTCCCATAATGGCAACAAACTCGCCGTCTTCTACTGTGAAAGATACGTTATTTAAAGCAATCGTCTCCACATCTTCTGTGCGGAAAGACTTGCAAAGATTCTCTACTTTTATCATCTTATTTAATGTTGAATGTTAAATGTTGAATGTTGAATTTGGGCATACGCCCTTAAATCTGTATCATCTAAATCTGCGGGAGACTTATTCATCCTTGAGATATTTCACAGGATTACTGTTAGCCACCTTGTAGCAGTTGATGATGACGGAAAGCCCGA
>USSA01000095.1 GCA_900557255.1 uncultured Prevotella sp. | reverse complement strand
CAAGGACGACCTGCTGGTGCTCGCCACCTATGGGCTGATGCTCTGCGAGGAGCTGGACACGATGAAGCCCTCAGAGCTGAACCAGCTGAAGGCTGCCGTTACCATGCTCACCATCGACGAGCGTGCTGCCTACGCCCATTACCCGGAGCATCGCCCTCATATAGCCTCGTTTGCCGCCACAGGCAACAACGTTCAGTTCCTCTCCGATCCTACGGGCAATCGTCGCTGGCTGCCCTTCGAGGTAGAGAGCATCCAGTCACCCCGTGAGCATCCCTTCGACTATCCCCACATCTATGCCCAGGCGTTGCATCTGCTGCGCTCAGGCTTCAGATATTGGTTTACGCAGCAAGAGATCATCGAGCTCAACCTTCACAACCACAAGTTTGAGGCACCCCGTCTGGAGCGGGAACTCGTTGCGCTCTACTTCGCCCATCCCACCGAGGAGCAGCATGGTATATTCATGACCGCCAGCCGTGCCCTTCAGATTATCGGAGCGGGCATCAGCCAGAAGCTCAGTGCCGTATATGTGGGCAGGGCTTTCTGCGAACTGGGATTCCGCAAGGTGAGGGTGAACCACTGCTGGGGCTATCTCGTGATAGAGCGTGACGGCAACATGATCAAGGCACAGCAAGTACACCTGGCGATGGAGGCTGAGGGTGACTATTCCCAGCAGGATACCGACCCCGACCTGCCCTTCTAGGGGTGGGTAGGGTAAGTAAGGGGAGGGTACTTTCTAAGAGTTTCCTTATGTAAAGGTTCGTTTACTATAGGAAAGATATAGTATATATATAGACTCCTAGAAAAAGCGATTTTCTACTCACCCTAGTTACCCCTGGCGTAAACAAGATAGTTACGATAGCTAAGTATCATGGTTACGATAGCTAAGTATCATACTTATGGAGTTATACCAAGCAGGAGTAAGTCCTGATATTTATCGATGATAATCGGTGAGTATCATTGAGCAATATCTAAACTGTTACCAGCTCCACAGATGGAAGAAGACTTTATTTCATGTGTTTCATATGCTCCACTTTGCTCCCCCGCAAGTGTAGCATTTTTGGGGAGAACTACTCATTCCCTTATCCTCTTTTCCAACACCTTCTGCAGATTATCAGATGGATTCACCCCCAGCTTCTTTCGGATATTGCCACGCTGGGTGGTAATATTGGATTCTGTCTTATTGAGCAGGACACAGATTTCACTTAACTTCTTATTCTGCAGGATGAGATAGCAGATTTCTCTTTCAGAGGAACTTAATTCCGGGAAGACACGTTCAAGGTTCTGCATGCTCAATTCCCGGGTCTGGATATACTGCAATACATTATCTATCACATTCTTCTGCGATGCCTCGCCCAGTAAATCAAGCAAATGCTCTGTCAGCTTCACATCATGCTTCTCCTTTGCCAAAGCCACGTATGCCTTCACCTGCCTCTTGTTGATTCTCAAAACCTGAAGCAGTTCTTCCTCTTCACGCTGCAATATTTTGTTTACATTTACCAGATACTCGCCGTTCCTGGCAATACTCAGACTCAGCAGACTTATAAACAGCATAATCAACATCAACATAAAGAAATAATTACGCAGCGATTCGTTGCCCGTCACAATCACACAGACCAAATAAACTCCCAAGGCTATCGCCACCAACCAGCGCGTAAGGCGAGCCTGATAAGCAGCCAGCGAGAAGAACATGTTGCCAGCAAGGATGAGCATGTTGATGAGAATCACCATCGTATTATCCTTCAATGAAGGAACGAAGGCACTATACAGGATATCAAGACCTATGAAAACCTGGGTAGCAACAGCAAGGAAGGCTATCCCCTTCACCACCCCGATTTTACCTAAGAGATAGGCAGCGAACGATGATACGACAACTATCAGAAAGACTATGTTGGAAGCCGTAAAAAAGGGATCAAAGGCTCCCGACAAGCCCAGGATATTAGACAGGATGCCTAGAGAAAGCATCACGGCAAAACATACCAGAAGCCACTGGCGCTGGCGATCCAGGTAATTGGACTCTCTCTTCAGCAAGGAGAATCCTAACCTACGTAACCTTGTTCTTATTGAGTTCTTTTCTTTCATACTCATAGTTAATTATTTATTGATAGATGGATTACATTGCAAAGATAATAAAAAACGGTGATTTTGATGGCTTTTGAGGTTATTTTTTATCGTTTTCTTTAAAAATCAGTATTTTTCAGGGTGTTTTTCCCATACAAAATCTTATTTTCCGTTACTTTTGCAGTAAAATATTTAATAAATCATCAATCTTTTAATACTATTTATTATGAAAAGGAACCATACTTTCAATAGCAAGAGCATTCAGTGGTTACTGTTTGTCTGCTTAACTTTCAGCTTTTCTTTTTTTATGCTCTTGATGTCATCGTGCAGCGATGATGACCATGAAGAAGTAAACAATCAGGCACACTATCAGGACGTACCAGCCACTCTGCTGACCGATGCCAAGAAACTGGAGATGGTCCGGTCCATCCAGGACTTGAAAGACGGAAGATTCTTCTATCTTGACTATACGGAGGATTACAAACTCTCTACCATATCAGGCTATAATCTTACCGACAACACCCAACTGATTGGTGCCGTATTGAAAACCCTCTGCGACAAAACACCATCCTGGCTCAAGGCAAGAGTCAAGCTGGATGCCGGCTGCAGTGCCTTTGCTGTTACGACACCAGATACTGGTGATTATCTGATGGGGCGCAACTTTGACTACTCTCACGATAATGAACCGATTGCAGCAGCCCTGGTTCGCACGGCTCCAGAAGGTGGACTGAAATCCATCAGCATGGTGGATGCCTACTGGATAGGTTACCGCCAGGATCTGTGGCATTACATCCTATATGACAAGAAAAAGTTTGAGGAGAATAAGACGCAAGACCTATCCTATATCATGGCATTTCCATATCTTCTGATGGACGGCATGAACGAGGCTGGCTTTGCCGTTTCCGTTCTTCATCTTGACGGCAAGCCAACCCAGCAGGCTAGCACAGGAAAGAAGTTGACAACAACAGTTGCCTTACGTATGATGCTGGATCATGCCAAAACGGTAGATGAAGCTCTCAAGATTCTGGACGATTATGACCTCTGGATACCGGACGGCGACGGCAACTATCATTTCTACATGGCAGATGCAACGGGCCGTTATGCCATCGTAGAATTCGTATATGACAAGGATCATCAAAGCAAGATTTACATCGACGATGAATATACGGGTGAAGACGGAAAGACTCATTTCAAATATCCTGACGTATTGCCAAACACCCGCGAGGTGATAGAAAAGCGCTATGCCAGCAACTTCTATGTATCTGAAACCATGGCATGTTCAGATAAAGGTCCGAAACTCTCGAACCACGGCAAGACCCGCTACGACATGATGGAATTCGTTCTGAAACAGAACAGCAACCAGTTGTCAGAGGAAGGAGCCATGAATCTGCTCAATGGTGTGAGTCAGGCAGAAACTCCAGGCAATCCAACGAGCCATACCCAGTGGTCGGTGGTATACAATCTCTCCCAGCGCAAGGCAACCGTCTGCGTGAACAGAGATTACAAGAACAAGTTTACGTTCTATGCAAAATAATACATTACTGATAAATGGACAAGATTATGAAAAAAGTAACATTATGTTTAAACAAGGCTACTTACTTGGTGATGCTTCTCATAGCTTCGCTGACTATGTTTACAGGCTGTTCGGATGATGACAAAACGTCTTCAGCGGAAAACTTTCCACCATCAGATGAAGAAACCCATTTCAACAGTGCTATAACTGGTGTTCAATATAAGGGCAATACTGTAATGCTGGGATTGGGCGAAAAGGCTGAAATGACGAAAGCCTGTAAACTCCTCTTTCCTAACAGACAAGCCACGGTTTCGGAATCAACCGACCTGCTGATTATCCCTGCCGGGAATAAATACCAGAAGGAAGCTGAGCAAGTTATGGAGCAGGGCGGAATTGTAGCAACCTACCAGCCTTCTGATGATATTCTGCTATCGGCTACGGACGGTCAGGGGTATAGCTACAAGGTATATGAACCTAACCTGGACGAGGTATTCGTTGACAACAGCCAGGAAGCGGCTGAAACCCAATCATATACCAATCTGTTTGATGACGTGGAATGGAATCAGCCAGAACTGCAGGAAGAAGACCAGAATAATGACGGCTCCGGTGATGAGATGGCCGACATGGATGCTGTAGACCCAGAACTTGGGGACAACGACATCTATACCTATCTGAACGGATGGGTAGCAGATATGAACAAATACGAAGAAAAGAAAGTAGAAAATTCAAATGGTGATGATGACCTCAGCAAGGATTTTACCCAGTACCATTATGGTGTGACCTATACTTATGATGACATTAAAAAGGAAGTTCGCCATCTGAAAAAGTCGAAACGGGATTATATTGAAGGCAGCGGAGCCATCAACGCTTCATTTGACATCTATCAGGTTCATTGCTATGAGGGCCAGGCTGGTTCAGGCGATTATTATATCGTAAACATGTCATCAAGCGTAAGCAATAAAGACATGTACAAGGGTAAATGGTGGAACAGACACGGAGGTTCGTATGTACGTATTTGCGGTTTCTACGGCAAAGCATTCGCCATGGAATGTATCCCGTTGAAATGTGAGAAAAAGGATGGCAAAAAGGTATATACGGAATTGGGTACAGACGATATATATTTTACAGCGAGCGGAACACCTAGTCCACAAACAACGATTAACCAGGTTACCTATACCTCTTCTCATACTCATGGTGTAGAAGCTGGGCTATCCGTAGCAGCAGGAATCAAGGGAGACATCCCATATGCTGAAGCAAAATACACCATGAAGGCTGGATGGTCATGGACTCACTCCAAGACCTATACCATTAACGACATGGACATCAAGAATACGCAGAGGAAGAACATTGCAGCCTATGAGCTGGTATTCAAGAACCTGCCATATTTCAGATGGAAAAGTTCCCGTGGATTTGAGGAAGGAAATTCCAACATATATAGAGCTACTGCCGAAGTGAATGCTGCATGGGCATGGTATATGCCAAAAATGAAAGACAATTCGGATGAATCACCTATAGCCATCAGGTTTATCGCTAGACCAACCTATGGTGCCATGAGTTTTGTCTCAACCAAAGCAGATCTTCATACATTCACCTATACAGACATTGGTAATGTTAATTACGTCATCGACCTGCAACCTTTCACACGAGATCGCTTTGCACCGCTTCAGTTCACAAACAATCTGAACGACAAAGTTGCCATCTCAAACATTGAGATTTACAAGAAGGGAGAACAGAAAGCTATCTGGAGCTATAAATCTACCCTGCAGAATGGTTCCAGCATTACAACTCCACCATTGAGAATAGCAGATAATTACGAGGTTGAGTTTACTACAGTAAATGACAAAACCTATAAATACAAGAAGTACAATCAGGTATTGTCTCTCCAGTGGGATATCTCCAACATCGATTGTAACAAGATTTATGCAAAAGAAGATTTTGCCGAGAAATAATATAAAAATAGGTCTAGCTACACCGCGTTTTACGGAGTCGCTAGACCTATCTTCTTATAGTTCTTCCTTCAGTTCATTATACAAGTCCACTGGACCTAAGTGCCAATATTTGGTACTTTCTGTAGACAGCTTTTTATATAGTTGTGAATGATATATACGATTGATGGCATCTGTAAGACTTATACATACATAGTTGATTTTACATGAGCTTTCTCTAATAAGAATACACCCTCAGCTCTATCTATACCTTTCTAATGATTGCATAACTGTTTTATACACAGTTTGAGGAGACTGCTTATAATGCATTACGGCTGAAATTATTATGGAATCACCTTTCACTACATAATAGAGCACATTAGGGAATAGCTGCAAATGTCTAACTGTAAATTGAGAATCTGACAAATCAGAATCTAATATGCCACGATTTGGATTTCTCAGTAAACTATTAACATTAGCATCGAACTTATCAAACACTTTTCTTGCTGTTATAGAACCATATTCTGTTTCTACAAAATCTAAAACATCGTTCAATTGTCTTGAAGCAAGCAGTGACCATTCTATTTCCATCCTCGTTCCGCTTTTATACGACTCATTAATTCTGAATGGGAAATGGTATTACCATTTTCATGATCCTTTAATGCCATCTCCACACTAGCTGCCAAGGCTTCACGAGGAATCTCGTTCACAAAAGCTTCTATCTCATCAGACTCAGGAACGACATAAGGATTTACCTTATCCATTGTTGTATAAAGCAATGTGATAAGCTCATTCTTGTCATCGTCACTCCAGTTTTTCACTTCATTCCAAACAGGAGTCGATGTTATATTGCTATAATCTGATAGTTTCATAATCATCTCTATTTTAAAACCTTTCTGCAAAAATACGGTAATTATCTGATAATTCAAAGAATATTCGAAATTTTAACACAAAAATGTATCACAAAGTATTTGCTTAACAGAAGAGGACAAACAAAGAATGGCGAAACCAGCAGACTGTCAGCCTACTCATTTCGCCACTTACATATTTATTTATCTCGCAAAAAGATGAATTAGTCTTCATCAGCAAACTCATTCAGAGTATATGCACTGCTGCCATCGAAACAATGGGTACATACCTGGCACTTTGGAAGACCGATAGCCTCTACCAGCTGCTCGATGGTGTTGAACTTCAGGGAAGTCAAGCCCAACTGGCTGGCAATCTCATCTACCATCTTCTGATACTCAGGAGAACCGGTGGTAGCGTATTTCTCAAGATTCTTGTTGGCATCGCCCTCAAACTTCTCGATGATGCGACGGGTAATCAGCTCCATATCACTCTTTGAAGAAGTGAAGTTGATGAACGGACAACCATATACCAATGGAGGACATGCAATACGCATGTGGCACTCCTTCAAGCCTGCCTGGTCGAAAAGCACCTTCACGTTGTCGCGAAGCTGGGTGCCACGCACAATACTGTCATCGCAGAATAACACACGCTTGCCCTTCAGCATCGCCTTGTTAGGAATCAGCTTCATCTTGGCTACCAATGAACGCATGCTCTGGTTGCTTGGAGTAAAGCTGCGAGGCCATGTAGGAGTATACTTGGCAATACAGCGCTGGTAAGGCACACCCTTGCCGGCAGCATAACCCATCGCCATACCCGTACCCGAATCAGGAATACCGCTGCAGCAGTCTACCTCCACATCATCCGTCTTGGCGAGATTGAAGCCGTTGGTGAAACGTGCCTCCTCTACATTCTTGCCTTCGTAGGTAGATGTAGGGAATCCGTAGTAAACCCAAAGGAAAGAGCAAACCTGCATCTTCTTGTTGGCAGGTCGGATCTGCTCCATGCCATCAGCTTTAATCTTCACGATTTCGCCTGGTCCTACCTCATATTCTGTTTCATAATCGAGATTAGGGAACGAGGTGGTTTCGCTGGAAGCCGCATAGGCACCTTCCTTCTTGCCGATGATGATTGGAGTACGTCCCCAACTGTCACGTGCACAGATGATGCCATCCTCGGTAAGGATCATCATGGTGCAGGAACCTTTGATGTGATGGAAAACGTTTTCGATACCTTCTCTGAAAGTTTTACCCTGAATAATGAGCAGAGCCACCAACTCAGTTGGATTGGTACTACCCGAAGACATCTCTGCAAAGTGCATGTTCTTTTCGAGCAGAAGCTGAGTAAGTTCATCCTCGTTTACTATCTTAGCTACGGTGCAAATGGCAAAGCGGCCAAGATGAGAGTTCATGATGAGTGGCTGGGCATCTGTATCGCTAATCACGCCGATGCCCGATGTAGCTCCTTCAAACTTGTTGAGAGTAGGTTCAAACTTCGTTCGGAAGTATGAACTTTCCAGATTGTGGATAGAGCGCACGAAGCCCTTCTCACTACTGTAGGTTGCCAAACCGCCCCGGCGTGTGCCGAGATGTGAGTTGTAATCTGTGCCGTAAAAGAGATCAGCGACACAGCTTTTCTTGGAAATAGTTCCGAAAATGCCTCCCATAAGAGTATAAATCTATGTTATAATATTGTAATATAGGTGCAAAGGTAAATAAAAATCAGAAAATATGCAAGTCTTTTTGCTTTTTTTCTGTAAAAACATGATAATGAGGGTAACTTGCTACCCTATTTCGAGAAGAATAAACGGCTACTGAAACGAAAAGCGCTCCGGCAATAATTGCCGGAGCGCCATGATATGATTTCCTATAAAATTAATCCAACTTCAAGCTCTTCTTGATAGCCTCGATCTTATCCATCGCAGCAGCTGTGCAGCGGTTGTAGCAGCCAGCGCACTTGAATGAAGGATCCTTAACCTCAATATAGAACTTAATCTTAGGCTCTGTACCTGATGGACGGACACTTACCTTGGTGTTGTCATCGCAGAACCACTGGAGTACATTGCTTGTAGCAGGCATATCGAGCTTCTCTACGCTGCCGTCAGCATGCTTAGTCTCCAAAGTCTGGTAGTCCTTCCAGGTTACCACCTTGCTGCCACCCAACTCCTGTGGAGGGTTGGCACGGAAGTCTGCCATCATCTGCTTAATCTCGTCAGCACCAGTCTTACCTGGGCGAACTACATTTACAGTGAACTCCTTGCTGAAGCCATACTCTGCATAAATCTGCATCAGGAGGTCGTAGAGAGTCTTGCCCTGATCCTTAGCCCATGCTGCAATCTCGCAAATCAGACAGATAGATGCAGGAGCATCCTTATCGCGTACCTTATCGTATGGCAAGAAACCGAAGCTCTCCTCACCACCACCGATGTACTGCTGCTTGCCCTCAGAGATAGCAATCTCGCGTGCAATCCACTTGAAACCAGTGTAGCAGTCGCGCAACTCTACGTTGTTCTTCTTGGCAATCTCAGCGATAACTTCTGTTGTTACGATGGTCTTTACGAGGAAGTCTGTTGGCTTCAACTTGCCCAACTTCTTCTTGTTCTCGATGATGTAGTAGCAGAACATCATGGCTGTCTGGTTACCATTGATGATCATCCACTCACCCTTGTCGTCGCGGCAGACGATGGCAAGACGGTCTGCGTCAGGGTCGGTTGCTACAACGAGGTCGGCGTTAAGCTTCGTACCGAGCTTCATGCCGAGGGTCATAGCCTCTGCATTCTCAGGGTTAGGCGAAACAACGGTCGGGAAGTTGCCGTCTACAACCATCTGCTCAGGAACGACGTTGATGTTCTGGAAGCCCCATGAACGGAGGCAGAGCGGAACGATGACACGGCCTGTACCGTGCATGGCAGAATAAACGATGTTGAGGTCCTTCTGACGGTTGATGACGTCCTGATCAATCATAGCTGAATGTACGGCTGTCATATAGTCGTAGTCCATTTCGCCACCTATAATCTTGATAAGGTCCTTGTTAGGCTCGAACTTCACGTCCTCGATAGCCACCTTGTTCACTTCCTCGATGATGCCTGTATCGTGCGGAGCCAACACCTGTGCGCCGTCGCTCCAGTAAGCCTTATATCCGTTGTATTCCTTCGGGTTGTGTGAAGCAGTAACGTTCACGCCAGCCTTAGCGCCGAGCTGACGAATGGCGAACGAAATTTCCGGGGTAGGGCGAAGACCTTCGAAAAGATATGCCTTGATGCCGTTGGCTGAGAAAATGGCAGCTACGGTTTCTGCGAAAAGGCGTGAGTTGTTACGGCAGTCGTGACCTACAACAACCGAGAGATTCTTCTCTCCGGGGAATGCCTTAAGAATGTAGTTGGCAAATCCCTGTGTAGCCATACCGACGATATATTTGTTCATTCTGTTGGTTCCGGCACCCATAATGCCACGCAAACCACCAGTACCGAATTCGAGGTTCTGATAGAAAGCGTCGATAAGGGCCGATTTGTCCTCAGAATCGAGCATTTTCTGTACTTCTGTTCTTGTGGCCTCGTCAAATGACGGAGTGAGCCATTCCTTGGCTCTTGCCTCACATTGTGAAATGAGTTCTGTATTATTTTCCATAATGAAGAATGTTAACAATTCAAGTTCTTATTTGATATTACAAAGATAATAATTAATAAACGACTTTTTTAATTCAAAGTATCAAAATTAACAACGTTTAACCTACAAGTCTTTTTTCGCTTGAATAAAGAAGATTGCCCTTTGTTAATATAATCGGTGTTATGATAAATAGAAATTTACAGGTTGCGGATTTTAGGTTATAAAAGAAAACAACAACAAAATAAAAAAAACCGACTGACTATAGGCTTTCGCTTGAAATCAGTCGGTATGCGTTTATTGAATATATCCTATTGTCCACATAATTAGTCCTTGTTTTAGTTCCTATTCAAATGTCAAAACTTTCCAATACCCTCCCTTATTTGGACCTATGCGTTTTATGATGCCTTTCTGCTGGAGTAATTTTAAGTTGTATTTTACACCATCTTCTGATAAAGAATCTAAGTGAGATGATATTTCTTTACGTCCCGCATATGGACATTTAAGCAGGAAATCGATAATTTCTTTTTGTACGGGCGTTATATCCAGAGCTTGTTTCTGGGTAGTTTCTGGGTAGTTTCTGGGTAGTTTCTGGGTAGTTTCACTATCTTTCTGGTCGCTTTCTGGTCGCTTCTGGTCGGACACAGTCTTTTCTT
>USSA01000094.1 GCA_900557255.1 uncultured Prevotella sp. | reverse complement strand
GAGAACCTTTGCTCAAACGTGTCATCTTTCAGTTGAAGGATGCCGGTTTCACTCGCATTGTAGTGAACGTGCATCATTTCTCCCAACAAATTATCGATTATCTCAGAGCACATGACAACTTCGGTATGGACATCCGTATTAGTGATGAGAGTGAAAAGCTGCTCGAAACGGGTGGAGGTATCCGGAAGGCATGGCCGCTCTTCAACCAGTCAGAGCCTATTCTTATCCACAACGTGGATATTCTGAGTAATGTAGATCTGAAGAAATTCTACCAGATGGAGAGCAGGGATATGATTGCTGCCCGCCTGATGGTGAGCGAACGCAAGACCAAGCGCTATCTGCTCTTTGATGACAGCATGCGACTGGTGGGATGGACGAATATAGAAACGGGCGAGGTGAAGAGTCCTTATCCTGATCTCAATCCCAAAGATTATAAGATGTATGCTTTCTCGGGCATCCACATGGTTGCTCCATCGCTCTTTCCATTGATGGAGGAGGAACCGGACAAGTTCCCTATCATGGACTTCTATCTGAAGCATTGCGACAAGGTGCGCATAGAGGGATATGTAAAGAACGACCTCAAGCTGATGGATGTGGGAAAGCAGGAGACGCTGAAAGAGGCGGAAGCATTCCTGAAATCGTTAGTTGATAGTTTATAGTTAATAGCGGCTATGCCGTATAGCAAGATTACTATAAACTATAAATTGTAAACTGTAAATTAAAATTAGATATTATGCAACAGAAGATTATTATTTTGGATTTCGGTTCACAGACCACACAGCTCATCGGCCGTCGTGTCCGTGAACTCGATACCTTCTGCGAGATCATGCCTTACAACAAGTTTCCAAAGGATGACCCATCTGTCATTGGTGTCATCTTGAGCGGTAGCCCTTATTCCGTTCATGATCCGGAAGCTTTCAAGGTAGATCTGAGCCAGTTTATCGGCCGCATTCCTGTACTCGGCATCTGCTACGGTGCTCAGTTCCTCTCTTACGCCCAGGGCGGTAAGGTGGAGGCTGCTGACAGCCGTGAGTATGGTCGTGCCAACTTGGAGCAGTTCGATAAGGAGAATCCTTTGTTCAAGGGATTCATCGAGAATTCTCAGGTTTGGATGAGCCATGGTGATACCATCACTGCTATCCCTGATGATTACAAGTGCATCGCTTCTACTGCTAATGTGAAGTATGCTGCTTATGCTTCTACCAAACAGCCTGTATGGGCAGTACAGTTCCACCCGGAGGTGTTCCACTCTTTGCAGGGTACACAGCTCTTGAAGAACTTCGTGGTTGGTATCTGCGGAAGTAAGCAGGACTGGAGTGCTGACTCTTTTGTTGAGACAACAGTTGCTGAGTTGAAGGAACAGTTGGGCGACGATAAGGTTATCCTCGGTCTTTCTGGCGGTGTTGACTCCAGTGTGGCTGCCGTTCTCTTGAACAAGGCTATCGGTAAGAACCTTACCTGTATCTTCGTTGACCACGGTATGCTCCGCAAGAATGAGTTCCGTGACGTGATGGAAGATTACAAGTGCTTGGGCTTGAATGTAATCGGCGTGGATGCATCAGAGAAGTTCTTTGCTGACCTGGCTGGTGTTACTGACCCTGAGAAGAAGCGTAAGATTATCGGCCGCGACTTCGTGGAGGTTTTCAATGCTGAGGCTAAAAAGCAGACTGGTGCCAAGTGGTTGGCTCAGGGTACCATCTATCCTGACCGTATCGAGAGCTTGAATATCACCGGTAAGGTGATCAAGAGTCATCACAACGTAGGTGGTCTTCCTAAGGAGATGAACCTTCAGTTGTGTGAGCCTTTGAAGTGGCTGTTCAAGGATGAGGTTCGCCGTGTAGGTCGCTCTATGGGTATGCCAGAGCACCTGATTACTCGTCACCCATTCCCAGGTCCTGGTTTGGCTGTCCGTATCTTGGGCGATATCACTCCTGAGAAGGTACGTATCCTTCAGGATGCTGACGATATCTATATCCGTGGCTTGCGTGAGTATAAGGTGAAGTTGAGTGGTGAGGAAGCTCGTCGCGTCCTGGCTGCCGGTGTTCCTGCTGACATGCAGAATGGCGAGATCGAGGTTTCTCTCTACGATCAGATCTGGCAGGCTGGTACCGTATTGCTTTCTACTGTCCGTTCAGTAGGTGTGATGGGTGATGAGCGTACATACGAGCACCCGGTTGCCTTGCGTGCTGTAACCAGTACTGATGCGATGACTGCTGACTGGGCACATCTTCCTTATGATTTCATGGCTAAGGTAAGTAATGAGATTATTAATAAGGTGAAGGGTGTAAACCGTGTATGTTATGACATCTCTTCAAAACCACCTTCGACAATTGAGTGGGAATAAACAGAATAAAAAAGTCGCCTTCAAAGAGGGCGACTTTTTTTATTCTTATTTCTGGTTCTTCAGGAGATCACGTATTTCCATGAGGAGTTTTTCTTCATTGCTTGGCTCCGGATCCTTAGGAGCTTCTGCCGGTTTTTCCTCTTCCTTCTTCTTGGAAATCTTGTTCACCACCTTGATGAGCATGAAGATACAGAAGGCAACGATGAGGAAGTCGAAACAGGTCTGGAGGAAGTTACCGTAGTTGATGGTAGCCGCCTTCAGTTCCTCGCCCGCTACATTGACGGTAGGTAGGGTGAATTTGAGGTCGGCGAAATTCACGCCGCCAATCAGCCATCCTATAGGAGGCATGATGACGTCATCTACAACAGAGCTTACGATTTTGCCAAAGGCACCACCGATGATGACACCGACAGCCATGTCGAGCACATTGCCACGCATGGCGAATTCCTTGAATTCATTCAAAAATTTACTCATACTTTTATCTTTTTAATTATAACTATAGTTTGATTGTTCTTCTTTTTCTCTTTTCTTATATATATAATAAGGTATAGAATGCTGAGTTTTTCCTTTGCTTTTTGCAATATGGAGTTGTCAGTATGGCATGTAATGAGTGAAAATAATGCCAATATTAAAACTCTACTATTCTTTTTTAACTTATTTAATACTCATTCTGGTTGCAAAGTTAGAAAAAAATTAGTAACTTTGCGCTCGAAAAGAAGAAAAATGCTCTAAGGCGTAAAATTTTGAATGTTTCAGCATCGGATGAACGCTTGAAAGCAGTTAAAAAAGTAATTTTATTAAACTTTTAATTTAAATATTAAGAACAATGATTAAGATTGGTATTAACGGATTTGGCCGTATCGGTCGTTTCGTATTCCGTTCTACAGTTGAGGCTGAGAACGCAAAGGAAGTACAGGTAGTAGCTATCAATGACTTGTGTCCAGTAGATTACATGGCTTACATGTTGAAGTATGATACAATGCACGGTCATTTCGACGGTACTATCGAGGCTGACGTTGAGAAGAGCGAGTTGATCGTTAACGGTAACCACATCCGTGTTACTGCTGAGCGTGATCCTGAGAACTTGAAGTGGGATGAGGTTGGTGCTGAGTACGTAGTTGAGTCTACAGGTCTCTTCCTCGCTTATGACAAGGCTGAGAAGCACTTGAAGGCTGGTGCTAAGTACGTAGTACTTTCTGCTCCTTCTAAGGCTGACGCTAACGGTAACCAGGCTGATATGTTCGTTTGCGGTGTTAACACTGACAAGTACAATGGTCAGAAGATCGTTTCTAACGCTTCTTGTACAACAAACTGCTTGGCTCCTATCGCTAAGGTATTGAACGATAACTTCGGTATCGAGACAGGTTTGATGACAACTGTTCACTCTACAACTGCTACACAGAAGACTGTTGATGGTCCATCTATGAAGGACTGGCGTGGTGGCCGTGC
The DNA here is from genome assembly GCA_900557255.1 of uncultured Prevotella sp. The sequence continues at coordinate 6,923 of USSA01000094.1, read as the reverse complement.
AGCTGCTGGCAACATCATCCCTTCTTCTACAGGTGCTGCTAAGGCTGTAGGTAAGGTTATCCCTGAGTTGAACGGTAAGTTGACAGGTATCTCTATGCGTGTTCCTACTTTGGACGTATCTGTTGTTGACTTGACAGTTAACTTGAAGAAGCCTGCTTCTAAGGAGGCTATCTGCGCTGCTATGAAGGCTGCTTCTGAGGGTGAGTTGAAGGGTGTACTCGGTTACACAGAGGATGCTGTTGTTTCTTCTGACTTCTTGGGTTGCGCTTTGACATCTATCTTCGACGCTAACGCAGGTGTTTACTTGACAGACAACTTCGTTAAGGTTGTTTCTTGGTATGACAACGAGATTGGTTACTCACACAAGGTTGTTGAGTTGATCAAGATCATGAAGAAGCACAACGGTTAATTCGTTGCCTCTTAACGATTAAGTATATGGCCGTCCAGCATTTTTTCAATGCTGGACGGCTTTTTGTTTTTATAAGTGAGAATTTCTTTTCATTTTATTTTGTTTTCTCAATAATTTCATTTAACTTTGCGGCATGAAATATTCGATGATAACCATATTGGGACCTACGGCGAGTGGTAAGACGAGTCTTGCTGCCGCTCTTGCAGCCAGGATCAATAGCCTGGGTGCCCATTTGTCGGGTACCCCTGCTAAGGGCGCTGAAATCATTAGTGCTGACAGCCGGCAGGTATATCGCGGCATGGATATAGGTACGGGTAAGGATCTGGCTGACTATACCATCCATGGCAAGCAGATACCTTATCACCTCATTGACATCTGTGAGCCTGGTACGAAATATAATCTCTTTGAATATCAGCAGGATTTTTATGATGCCTATCAGGATATTCAGAAGAGAGGGGCTTTTCCGATATTATGTGGAGGTACAGGACTCTATATTGAGTCGGTGCTGAAAGGTTATCATCTCTCACCTGTTCCGCAGAACCCGGAACTCCGTGAGTCATTGGCTCATAAGAGTTTAGAGGAACTTACGCTGATACTGAAAGAGCTGAAGGCGAAAACGGGTTCTAATATGCACAATCGCACAGACGTGGATACAGCACAGCGAGCTATCCGGGCGATAGAGATTGAAAGCTATAATTTGGAGCATCCGATGCCCGAACGTGAACTCCCTGCGGTTGATTCGCTGATTATCGGTGTCAGCATAGACCGGGACGCAAGAAGGGAGAAAATTTCACAGAGACTGAAACAGCGATTGGATGAGGGAATGGTAGATGAAATCAAGGGACTGCTAGATCGTGGTATTCCTGCCGAAAATCTCATCTATTATGGTTTGGAATATAAGTTTATTACAGAATATGTGATCGGTAAGACTTCATACGATGAGATGTATCGAGGTCTGGAAATAGCAATCCATCAGTTTGCCAAAAGGCAGATGACGTGGTTCAGAGGTATGGAGCGCAGAGGCTTTACTATCCATTGGGTAGATGCATTGCAGCCTATGGAGAAAAAGGTGGAGACGGTTTTGGAGCTGATGAGGAACTAGGCTGCGGCCTGGAATCTGGCTAGGGCGCTGGCATCTGATGGAATCGGATGCAACGGTGGCTGGGCGGAAGTAATATTTTTCTAATTACAAAGAAGAGACAAATTACAAAGAAGAGACAATGGTAAACGAGAATAAATGGGGGCTGCTTTATTGCCCTAGAGGAGGCTGGCGAAGTAACAAGCGCTGGGAAAAAATAGAGAAGGTGCTCAAGCAGCAGGGCGTGGATTACGACTTTGTGCAGAGCGAGAATCAGAAGAGCGTAGAGCGACTCATCAGAATGTTTATCAACAATGGTTATAAGACCATTGTCATCGTTGGTGGAGATTCTGCGCTCAATGATGCCGTAAACTGTCTGATGCAGATAGATCCGAAAGAAAGAGAAGAGGTGGCACTGGGCGTGATTCCTAACGGACTGATGAACGACTTTGCCCACTTCTGGGGATTCAGCGACAGTGACATCGAGAAGACGGTGGCATCGCTGAAGAAGCGTCGTATCAGAAAGATTGACCTCGGTTGTATCCGTTATGTCAACAAGAAAGGGGAGAAATGCCGTCGCTATTTCCTCAACTGTATCAATATCGGACTCATCGCTGCCATCATGAACCTGAGACGGAAGACCCATCATATCTTCGGTTCGCGTACCCTCTCGTTCCTCTGTTCCTTTATTCTGATGATTTTCCAGCGTATGGACTATAAGATGCATGTGAAAATCAATTCGGATGTCATCAAACGTAGAGTAATGACGATGTGTATAGGCAACGGAACTGGCTACGGGCAGACTCCGAATGCTGTGCCATATAATGGTCTGCTCGATGTATCGGTGGTATCCCATCCTAAGATGACCCAACTCTTCGAGGGTATCTATCTCTTTGTGAAAGGCAAGTTCCTCAACCATAAGAGTGTGCATCCTTACCGTACCCGTGAGGTAGAGGTGCTCGATGCCCAGCATGCCCTGATAGGTATCGATGGCAGATTGATGAATACACCGGTAGGTCCGTTCCAGGTAACTGTAATTCAGGAGGTTATCAACTTCCTGATACCCGTATAACCAGTATGTCCGTAATAAGTGAAATGTATCAAGAAAAACGTATAATGTAAAACATATAAATAAAAAATAGCAGAACTTTATCCGAGTTCTGCTATTTTTTTGATTTCTTCTTCCTTTAAGATTTTGATTTTCCTTCCTTCAGTCTTGATGAGTTCTTCTGCCGTAAAGGCTGAGAGCGTACGGATGGCATTGCTCGTTGTCATATTACAGAGATTTGCCAGATCTTCACGGCTCAGGCGGATGTCAAGAGTTTTACCATCTTTATCTAACCCATAAGAGTCTTTCAGAAATATCAGTCCCTCGGCAAGTCGGGCACGGATATGTTTCTGGGTGAGGTTCACGGTACGGTCGTCCGATTTACCTATTTCCACACTGAGATATTTGATAAAGAAGAAGCCGATGTTGAAACTCTTGGAGAGCAGTTTCATGAGAACTGCCAGCGGGAACTGGGCAACGACGCAGTTTTCCAGCGACATGGCTGCCGTCTTGTATATCTCATCCGCAAAATAGGCTCTGAAACCAAAGAATTCAATCGGTTTGATGACACGGATAATCTGGCTCTTGCCACCGATACCTTCTTTGTATATCTTCACTTTTCCCGCTATGAGACATAGTGCATATTCGGGAGTACCCTCGTTCTTGTAGATGATTTCGTTCTTCTTATACTTCTTGATTTCCAGATGTTCTTTCAGTAAATCGAACTGGTCATCAGTGATGCCTCCCCATAGCTTAGCAATCAGCATTGCTATATTTTCTTTATCGTATTTTCCTCTAGCTGCCATGTGTACAAATCTTTTAAACTGAAAACTGAGTGCAAAAGTAATGCTTTTTCTCGAAATAATCAAGCATTTTTGTCTAAAAATATGTTTTAAAACATAAAAAGGCAATTTTTTCTAAAAATGGCATACAAAAAACTTTGTTATACCATAAAAAAGTGTTACCTTTGAAAGCAATTAATTTAGTCAACAAAAATATAGAACCTTAATATAGATCTATGAGTTATCTAAAATTCGAAAAGGCCCTTATGACGAATCTTCAAGAGTCGTTGCCTAAGGAGTTGTTGAGAACAAATCGCTCGGGTGCATATTCGTGCTCAACGATTGTAGACTGTAATACCCGCAAGTATCACGGATTACTTGTCGTGCCGGTTCCAGAACTGGACGATGAGAATCATGTGCTCTTGAGTTCGCTGGATGTTACGGTGATTCAGCATGGAGCAGAGTTTAACCTCGGCTTGCACAAGTACCAGGGCAACAACTACAGTCCGATGGGCCACAAGTACATTCGTGAGTTTGATTGTGATAAAGTGCCAACTACCCTTTATCGCGTAGGTGGTGTTATCCTGAAAAAGGAAGTTGTATTCCAGCATTATGAGAATCGCATTCTGATTCGCTATACCCTGGTAGACGGCCATTCGGCTACAACCCTTCGTTTCCGTCCTTTTCTGGCTTTCCGCAGTGTCCGTCAGTTTACTCATGAGAATGCTACCGCATCTCGTGATTATGCTGAGGTAGATCATGGCATCAAGACCTGTATGTATGCAGGTTATCCTGATCTCTATATGCAGTTCTCCAAGAAGAACGAGTTTAAATTCTGTCCAGATTGGTATCGTGGCGTGGAATATCCAAAGGAGCAGGAGAGAGGTTATGCTTCTAACGAAGACCTCTATGTTCCTGGCTATTTTGAAATGGATATCAAGAAAGGCGAAACCATCGTCTTTGCTGCTTCTACATCAGAAATCAAGGCGGTCAGCCTGAAGAAGCTCTTCGACAAGGAAGTGGATGAGCGTTCGCCTCGTGACAATTTCTTCCACTGTCTGGTCAATGCGGCTCATCAGTTCCATCGTCGTGAAAAGAACGATGACCGTTATATCCTGGCAGGTTACCCTTGGTTCAAGTGCCGTGCCCGCGATACATTCATCGCTCTTCCGGGTCTCACCCTCTCTATCGAGGAAGATGACTACTTCGAACTGGTGATGAAGACTGCCATGAAGGGATACTACGAGTTTATGGAAGGCAAGCCGGTCAGCGTTCATATTGCTGAGATAGAGCAGCCTGACGTGCCATTGTGGGCTGTCTGGGCTTTGCAGCAGTATGCCAAGGAAACCAGCAAGGAAGAATGCTTCAAGAAGTATGGACAGTTTATCAAGGATGTTATCAGCTTTATCCAGGATAACAAGCATCCGAACCTGAAGCTCGAAGAGAACGGATTACTCTATACCGATGGTAAGGACAAGGCTGTTACCTGGATGAACTCTACTGCCAACGGCAGACCAGTGGTTCCACGTACCGGATATATCGTAGAGTTTAATGCTTTGTGGTATAACGCCTTGTGTTTCTGTGCTTCTCTCGCTGCAACAGTAGGTGAAGAAGACAGCCAGCAGAAACTCCTGGCTCAGGCTGAGCTGACCAAGCAGGCGTTCCTCGATACCTTCCTCAATGAATATGGCTATCTCTACGATTATGTTGATGGAAATATGATGGACTGGAGCGTTCGCCCGAACATGATATTTGCAGTGGCTTTCGACTATTCTCCATTGTCGCAAGACCAGAAGAAGCAGGTTCTTGATATCTGTACACGCGAACTCCTTACTCCTAAGGGATTGCGTTCACTCTCGCCAAAGAGCGGTGGATATAATCCTGTTTATGTAGGTCCGCAGACCCAGCGCGACTATGCTTACCATCAGGGTACGGCATGGCCATGGCTCGGTGGCTTCTATATGGAGGCAAGTCTGAAACTCTATAAGCGTACCCGTTTGAGCTTTATCGAACGCCAGATGGTAGGTTATGAGGACGAAATGTCTTCCCACTGTCTCGGTACCATCAGCGAACTCTTCGATGGAAACCCTCCATTCGCAGGTCGTGGTGCCATCTCTTTCGCCATGAATGTGGCTGAGATTCTGCGTGCGCTCGAGTTACTTGAAAAATATCAATATTAATAATAGGAGGATTGCTATATGAAAGTTTTAATGTTTGGATGGGAGTATCCTCCTCACGTATTTGGTGGTTTGGCAACTGCCAACTTTGGTATCTCCCAGGGACTTCATGCCCAGGGCGATGTTGATATCACATTGTGTCTGCCTCATCCTTTCGGTGATGAGGACCGCAGTGCCTGCAAGATTGTGGCAATGAACAGTGTGCCTATCGCCTGGCGAGATGTAAATCACGACTATGTGCAGCAGCGCGTAGGCAATATCATGAATCCGGACGATTATTTCCGCTACCGTGACCACATCTATGCCGATTTTAACTATATGCATGTAAATGACCTCGGCTGTATGGAATTTGCCGGTGGTTATCCGTCAAATCTTCATGACGAGATCAACAACTATAGCATCATTGCCGGAGTTGTAGCCCGTTCAGAAGAATTTGATATTATCCATGCTCACGACTGGCTTACATTCCCTGCCGGAATTCATGCCAAGCGCGTGAGTGGCAAACCATTGTGCATCCACGTTCATGCTACAGATTTCGACCGTAGCCGTGGAAAGGTGAACCCTACCGTTTACGCTATCGAGAAAGACGGTATGGATAATGCCGACTGCATCATGTGTGTATCCGAACTGACCCGCCAGACGGTGATTCACCAGTATCATCAGGATCCACGCAAGTGTTTCGCCATGCACAATGCCGTATATCCATTGAAGCAGGAGTGGCAGGATATTCCACGCCCAAATCATAAGGGCAAGGAGAAGGTAGTAACCTTCCTGGGACGTCTTACCATGCAGAAGGGACCTGAATATTTCGTAGAGGCTGCCAACATGGTATTGCACCGTACCCGCAATGTGCGTTTCTGTATGGCAGGTTCGGGCGATATGATGGATCAGATGATTTATCTCGCAGCTGAAAGAGGCATTGCCGACCGGTTCCACTTCCCTGGCTTTATGCGCGGCAAACAGGTTTATGAATGTCTGAAAGACAGTGATGTCTACGTGATGCCATCTGTGAGCGAGCCGTTCGGTATCTCACCTTTGGAAGCTATGCAGTGCGGCACACCAACCATTATCTCCAAGCAGAGTGGATGTGGAGAAATCCTGTCAAACTGTATCAAGGTAGACTACTGGGATATCCATGCCCTTGCCGATGCCATCTACAGCATCTGTCACAACGAGAGTCTTTTTGATTATCTCTCAGAGGAAGGCAAGAAAGAAGTAGACCAGATTACCTGGGAGAAAGTGGGAGCCCGCATCAAAGACCTGTACCTCAAGACCTTAGGGTGGAAGTAGGTTAAGTGAAGAGTGAAGGACGAAGAATGAATAATTTTGAGGCTTTACTCATCTTACAAGTTAAACGTTCAAATTTCAAATTTTTATGAAAACAATTTGTTTATATTTCGAGATACATCAGATTACCCATCTGAAACGC
>USSA01000093.1 GCA_900557255.1 uncultured Prevotella sp. | reverse complement strand
CTTTCGGCAATATCGTCAATGCAGAAAAAGAAGTTGTGGACGAAGTGCTCGTTTCCATTTTCCGTGCCCCACACTCTTATACAGGTGAGGACTCTGTGGAGATTTCCTGCCACGGATCGTCCTACGTGCTCAGCCAGGTAATGATGTTGCTAACGCAGAACGGCTGTCAGCCTGCCGGCCCAGGAGAGTTCACACAACGTGCATTCCTCAATGGCAAGATGGATCTATCGCAGGCAGAGGCGGTTGCCGACCTTATAAGCTCCACAAACAAAGCCACTCACGATATGGCACTCAGCCAGCTGAAGGGACATTTCAGCAACGAACTGTCCGAACTGCGTGCGCATCTCCTTAAGCTGACATCGCTTCTGGAATTGGAGATTGACTTCTCCGATCATGAGGAGCTGGAGTTTGCCGACCGCTCCGAGCTATACGCCCTTGCCAACGATATCCACCGACGCCTCGTCTCGCTCGCCCGTTCCTTTGAAGTAGGCAATGCCCTGAAGAACGGCGTCCCCGTTGCAATCGTGGGAAATACTAACGTAGGTAAGAGTACTCTGCTCAATAGCCTCCTACATGAGGAGAAAGCCATCGTTAGCAACGTACATGGCACCACACGCGACTTCATCGAAGACACCACAATCATCAATGGCATACAGTTCCGCTTTGTCGATACAGCCGGAATTCGCGATACCGACGACATCGTTGAGAATATCGGCATTGAGCGAACATACCAAAAGATGCAGGAAGCGAAGATAGTGCTTTGGCTTATCGATCAGCAACCCACCGAAGCAGAGACTGAAGATATAAAGGAGCGTGTGGAAGGCAAGAAACTTATTGTCGTAAGAAACAAAATCGACCAAGACATCCATTCGTCGACTGCAGAATCAGACCTGTTATCCGCTTTGTTATCAGGTATAGAATACAAGACTGTAGACATAAGCGCCAAATACGGCACCAACATTCCCCTTCTTGAACAACTCATAGTAGAAGCCGCCAACATTCCTCAGATATCAGAAAGCGACATCGTCATCACTTCAGCACGCCACTACTCTGCCCTACTCCAAGCCGACGAATCCCTACAGCGTGTCATATCTTCCATGAACCTCGGTCTTAGTGGTGATCTCCTCGCCGAAGATCTTCGCATGGTCATCGAACACCTTGCCGAAATAACGGGCGAAGAGCGCATAACCCCGCAAGAAACTTTAAATTCAATATTTAGTTCCTATTGCATCGGAAAGTAACCCCCTGGACAGCTCTAAAACGAACATTTTTATAACTGCTTGCAAGCCACCTATTTAGGTGGCTTTTTTCGTCTTAACACATTCCATTTGTAATTTGTAGAAACCAATATTTTGGTGTATTTTTGGCTCAAATTTCATTCGTGGCCCTCAATTCTGTGATCAAATGGAAAGCCAAAATTCTATTTTTGGACACTAATTGCAAAATCTGCAAACCTTTCCAGTGACCGACATTTCTTATGTTGGACACCATCATGAAAATTGCTGCAAAAACGTGAAAATTGCTGCAAAAGAATTAGGGGGTCTCATAGGGTACTAAATAGCAAGCAAAAATGAGAATTTTAAGAAAATGTGAGGTATGCGGTGAAGAGTTCATTGCTACCAAAATCACAAATAAGTATTGCTCCAAGAGATGTGCTCGTGTTGTACATCGGAAGAAAGAAGCTGAGAAAAAGAAAAAAGCAAGAGAAAGTAAGAAGGACGATGCTCAGAATTTGCAAAGTCTGGAAATCGCTTCTCGACCTTTCTTGACACCTTCAGATGTCGCATTTCTTCTTGGTGTTAGTGTTACTACTGTGTATCGATGCTTTTACTCTGGAACACTCAAAGCTGTCAGACTACGACGTAAGACATATGTTCGTCGTGAAGATCTTGATAAGTACTTTGAGGAAGCTGGTGCATACAAGAAGAAAAGCTATAAACGCAAAGATGACCAGGAGTATTATACTTTGCGTGAAATCATGGAGAAATATAATATCGGTCGCAAGGCCGTATGGGGACGCTGTGACCGTTTGGGTATTCCAAAAGTCTATGTAGGACGTAACACCTTCTTCAGTAAAAAGGCAGTTGATGCAAAGTTTGCAGACCTTCTTGAAGAAATCGATCTCGACAACTACTATACAATGGATCAGGTGATGGAGATGTATGGTATGACTCGAACTAACGCTATGAGTTTTGTAACCTATCACAAGGTACCAAGGGTAAACAGAAATGGTAAAGCCTATTACTCAAAGATACATATCGATAGTATCAAACAAAAAGGTAATGAGGTAGATCCGGACTGGTACACTTACGAAGAGATTTCAGAAAAGTATGGTTTAACAAAGGATCAGATTAGCTACACTCTTAAAAATTATGATGTAAGGACAGAGAAGCGAGGTAAGTTCACGATGATCTATAGAACCGACTTCGACAAGATTACTCAACAGCGAATGGGCAACACCAAGAAAGTGGAGAACCTGGATGGAACAGAACGTGTCATCTTCCAAGCAAAGGCACAGGAGAGAGCATGTCCTCCTACTCCAGAAGGATATTACTCTACTGAGGAAGTGGCAGAAATGTTCAAGATTACCATCAAGCATGTCGGTGTGATGACAAGAGAGAACAAAACTCCTAAAATAGCTCTTAAAAATTTCAACTTCTATGAGAAGAAGGCCATTGACATCCTGTATAATCAAAAGCATAAGTATGCGGATATAAATGACTGGATCACTCCTGAAGAGATGAGAGATACCTACAAGATGACGCATGACGCAGTACGTTCATTCATCCACAGGCATAAGATACCTTCAAAAGTTGAATATGGAGTAACCTACTATTCAAAGCAGCACATCCAGGCGCTGAAGACTGGATATTTCGAAGGAAGAGAACGATACTATTCCGTAGAAGAAGCAATGAAGAAGTATGGAATGACAAAGGATATTGTTCATTATTACGTCAAGCATTACAAAGTCACTAAAGTAAAGAAGGGGCAATTCATGTTCTTTAGAAAAGAAGAATTCGACAGACTCATGGAAAAACGTTTCAAAAATGATGATTTGAAAACAGATTATACTGAATAGTATGATTTACTTTCTCTTTACTGCTGTCAATATAGTATCATTTAAGAATTTTGCAAACGAATTTTATTAATACAAAAATCAGATATATTATGCAAGTATGTAAAACCGTTAAGCTCCGTATGCGTGACAGACGCAACGGAACAAAGTCACTTTTCCTGGACTTCTGGCCAGGATATAGAGACCCGGAGACGATGGAGTTGATACGCCGTCGCTCACTTGGCATGTACATTTATGCCGATCCTGCCAACAAGCAGGAGAAGCTCTACAATGACAAGATTCTCGCCAAGGCAGAAGCTATTCGTTGTAAGGTGTACATTGATGTTCTCGATGAGAAATACGATTTCTTCAACCGTGACAGATTGAAGGAGGACTTTCTCGAATATTTCAGAAATATGGTCAATCGCAACTACGTGAAGTGTGATGCAGCCTATAAGCATTTCGAGAAATTCAGTAAAGGCAAATGTACATTTGAGATGCTTGATGTACTTTACTGTAACAAGTATATGGAATATCTCCTTGATACCAAAGTTTCATCAAGAGGTGGACATGTTATCAAGAAGTCTATTTCCAGAAATACGGCATCAGCCTATTGGAATGTGTTCAAGCAGGTCTTGACAAAGGCATACCGTGAGCGTAGGTTGACAGATGATCTTGCCAGCCTTTTGGAAAACATTTCATGTACCACACCAGTGAAGCAAAGTCTCACCCTGGAGGAAGTTAGAAGAATGTACAACACAGAATGTTCTATTCCGGTGGTTCGAAAGGCAGCTTTGTTCTCTTGTCTGACTGGTCTCCGTATCAGCGACATCCTGAGATTGAAATGGGAAAACATCCGTAGCTATGCTGATGGTGGATATTATCTGGATTTCATTTGCGTGAAGACAAAATGCCAAACCCAGGTTCCAATTGGTGATGATGCATATGCTCTAATCCATCCCAAAACCAACAGAACATATATCTTCCAAGGTTTCAAACGTACTATGACGTATGGTGTGATGCAGAACTGGCTAAAAGAGTGCGGTATCGAAAAGCATATCACCTTCCATTGCTTCCGTCATACGTATGCCTCGTTGCAGCTCGAACTTGGTACAGACATCTATACCGTTCAGCATCTGCTCAACCATAAGAATGTCAGCACAACGCAGATCTACGCTTCTCACGCAAATCCAAAAACACGTGAGGCAGCAGGCAGAATTACGTTAACGAACGTGAAAGACGATGCGAAGCCAACAGAAAGCAAGATGTGCCCAAAAGCAAATAAGAGAAAATAAGATTATAATACGGCAAATAAGAGAAAATAAAATATCGTTTAAAGCATTGAAACACAGAATAATAAATAGTGTTTAAGAGAAGCATTTTGTTGATACGAAATAGTAGAAAATAGCAAGATTCTCTATATCTTTGCAGTCACAAAAACTCCAAAAAGTAACAATTGCAATGATTAAAAAGTTAAAAGAGAACTTCTTGATTCTCCTCATTTCAAATATGCTCACCATCATTATGGTAGTAGTCGCTCCAAGAATACATGGAGCGATTGCTAACCTGATGGTGACGGTTCCGGACTCTGATTTCGGTTTCTCTTTGCCGATGATATTCTACTATATATCATTTGCTATCATCGTCTGCGCCTTCATTTGCTTACGTAAGCCGCAAGCGGTGAGAGACATCGTGATAAACAATACTGTTTCTTCAAGCGAATCATCCATATCGGATGTAGAGAAAGCGGAAGAAATGCGTGAACGCTATCGCAACAGGCAGTATAGTCTTGAAAGTTCTAAATATGATGCGGTCAAAGACTACACTTACTCAATTCTTTCTCCATATATGACAGATGAGTACTTGGAGATACTGTGTCAGAACATCAAACTGTACGACATCCCTGAATCATGTATTGTTCCTGTGAAAACAAATGGAACCTTGAATACTCTCGACATCAGGCATTACTCCTGGAATATTGGAGAACGCCTTGGCTGGAGCGGTCAGAAACGAGCAACCTTCATCAAGCTGTGTTTCCCTACCGAACTCCAGGATGTTGAAGTGGAAAGCATGAGACGTACATTGAGACAGAAGGGCAAATGCGTAATAGGGATAGATGTACCCGATTACAATGATTATCAATTTCATCATCAGAAATAAAGAAAGTTTTCAATATGCAGAACGAAGAAAGACAAATAACATTTAATGACATACCAGAAGTATTGTCAGAGATTCTAAAAAGATTCGATCTTCTTGACCAGTCTATGGAACTGATTCGAGAAGAAGTACGCAGGACTAAAAGACCTTCCGTGTCAGATCATATTCCAATGGATGTGAAGGAAGCTTGTGAATTTCTTAAAATCAAGAAATCCACTATGTACACTTACATACAGAACGGAGAAATCCCTGTCAATCAGAAGGGTAAGAAATACACCTTCTTTAGGGATGACCTTATCAAATGGTTAGAATCTGGCTGCAAGATAGAGGCTCCAATCAGCACCATGGAGATTAATCAGATACTCAGCAAAAGGCCAAGACAAAGAACTTTATAGGACAGATAAGTGCCTAAGATTCAGAAGCCTACATTGGATATTCCCTAATGTGGGCTTTTCTTTTGATAATAGTCTAAATAATCATACTGATGTTATTTTTTATACTGAATGCAGATAGACTGCACAATTTTGGTGTATCTTTGCACTGAAATGGTGACTTACATAGCAAATAAACGTCAAGTTAAATACACATTTCCGCCTGCTTCATTAAGTAGGCGTATTTCAAATTTATTCATTAACAAAAAGTAATATGAGTCAGAAGAACAATTCCTCTGTGCTCTCTCTTTTTGTGTTTACAATGCTCAGATCATTGTCCAAAACAAGAGATTGAGCTTTCCAAAGATGAGCTTTGGACACTCTATCGTACTGCTTACGAGCAGTACAAGTTGGAAATCCTTAACGATGGCAAGTTGTATGACAGATATGTCAACGACTTTGTTAGCTATCACCTGCCGGTCTTCTCTTCCGAGAAGCTGATCGTCCGCAACCATTTCAAGCATGTATTTAGCTTGTATGAGTTGCTTACCACCAGAAAAGACCTTGTCACCAAGTACTTCACCAAGTCCTCATTTGAGAAAGGAGACTTTGAAACAATGGTTTATGAGTTCAACCACATTGAAGTTGTGGTTGAAAGTCCTCGCATTCTTGCTTCATTCACTCCAGAACAGATTCGACTCATTACGAAATTCGCCAATGAGTCGAATTTCTTTGTAGATGGTATCGATGATGAAACGATGGACGGATTCTTCAAATGTGCGTTGGAAGAATCTCTGGTTGTAGTCAACATGCGACAGGTACTTCAATTGCTGTATGCTTTGTCTATCGAGAAGATGATTCCCCACAACTGGGTATCACTTATTGCGGACAATCAGCTACTCACCCCTAAGAGTACGGGAAAGGCATCCAAGCGAGGTGCTATCAGCAGCCGACTCAGTGAACTGAAGGCTTCATCTGCAAAGTTCCCAAGTGGGGAGTTTCTGGATTTTGCAAAACAACTGAAAGAAATGCGATGAAGTAAAGTAAGTTAAACAACTGAAAAGAAAAATCTCCTTACATCCCCCCTGACACTTCCGAGTGTCAGGAGTAAGGTCAGTTGTATTAGATTTTATTGGGGTAATTTTGCCCCCGAATCGATTCAGTTTCGGGGGTAGCCCCCTTATTGTCTAACATTAAAAGTAATAAGAAAATGGGAAATAGTAAAATTGACATGAACATACTTGCCAAGAGAGTAGAACTTTTGGAAATGAGAGTAAAGGAACTCACTTCGGTAGAACCTGAGGCACTTAACGAGCGTCTTTCAAAGATTGAGGAAAGATATTTCTCAAACAAAGAGATGCTCACCACCACCGAGGTTGCGGAATATCTTGGCGTTTCTCAGTCTCAGATATACAAGCTCACCATGAACATGGAGATCCCTCACTACAAGCCACAGGGCAAAACCATCTATTTCGACAAGAAGGAACTTTTGAAATGGATGCGCAACAACCATATCACCCCGGCACGAAAGGACAGCGCCAACAAATAGAGAAGCGTTATGAAAGACAGAAAGAAAAACAAGACCAGAGTTTATTCTGATGTCCAACTGACGGCTCTCTTGGAAAAGTCTGAGATAGTGATTGACCCCTCAAAGTGTAGAAATCAAAATGAAAGAAGCAATGGCAAGAGGAAGAAACAGTAAAAGTGAGAAAGAAGAGTCTGCAGCAGGTTCCCTGGAAGTAGGCATGCTGTGCAAGAGCGCTTTCAACGACAGTGAACTGGAAAGCTATCTCAGACAAGGAGAGATAAAAGCTTCAGAAAAACCGCCCGTACCACCCCAGGTGTTATGGGTCGGTGACTGTACCATTGCCACTTTCGGAAATTTCAGCGCATCAACTGGTAAGGCAAAGAGTAAAAAGACGTTCAACATCACGGCGATGGTAGCAGCAGCGTTAACCAATTCCACTGTGCTCAACTACCGGGCAAGTTTTCCTGAAGGAAAGAGACAGATCCTCTATTTCGATACGGAGCAGAGTCGCTATCATTGCCACAATGTTGTTGAGCGAATCTACCGATTGGCAGGACTCAGCCTTAACAAGGAAGACAAGCGCATCAAATTCTATGGACTAAGAGAGTTCACTCCTACTCTACGCATAGCCCTTATAGATTATGCGCTAAGAACATTTGATGGTGTGGGACTTGTCATTATCGATGGTTTGCGAGATCTCATGTACGACATCAACAATGCCAAGGAGTCTACAGACGTAATGACGATGCTGATGGCATGGACGAGCAAGTATGATCTGCATATCCATTGCGTACTACACCTTAACAAGAATGACAACAACACTCGTGGTCATATTGGTACAGAGTTGGAAAACAAGGCAGAAACGGTGCTGATTATCAGCAAGAACAAGCAGGATGCCAATATCAGTGAGGTAAGACCCATGCATATGCGAGACAAAGAGTTTTCGAGCTGGGCATTCCACATTGACGATAACTCTCTGCCTGTACTTGATGTCGGTTATCATGTCACTGTTGTCAAGCCCAAAGACAAGCCGCTCACCTCTCTGCCAGACGATGTTCATACGATGGTACTTCAAAAGATTTTCTCCAAGAGTACCCCACAGAGATACGTCGATCTGGTAAAGGCTCTGGGTGAAGCTTATGCCGAAGAAGGTTACAAGCGTGGTGATAATGCCGTGAAGGAGATGTTGAAGATTTTCAATGAACGAAAGTTGATAACAAAAGAGAAAGACGGCTACCATTATCACCCTACTCTGTTTCCGTCCAAGTAAGTTTATAAGTTTAAGTTTAACCGGGTATATATATATTAAACTAATATGTACCCATAATATATGTAACAGCATGACTATAGAAGAAATCAAATCAGTCAGCATTGTGCAGTTCCTGGAATCACAGGGTTACCATCATGTATATATATTAAAGGAGAACTATTGGTATCTGTCTCCTTTAAGAACTGAGGCATCGCCTTCATTCAATGTCAGTCCCAAGAAGAATCTATGGAACGACTTTGGTGCAGGCGAAGGTGGCAATCTCATCAACCTGGTTCAGAAGATGAATCCTTCCTGGAACAACCATGAAGTTCTGACCTATCTGGAACAGAAGATAAAAGAGCACCATCTTCAATATTCAGCGGATTATGAAGCCCAAAGGAAGGAAGATGAGAGAAAGGAAGCCTGGAAACAAGAGCAAGTTGCTCAGCGAGAGAAGGCAAAAGAAAACAACACCATCATTGAGCGTATCGTAGGCCTCAGTCATCCTTATCTCAGAGACTACATTTTGCAGAGACGCATAGACTATGACATTGCCAAAGAGTATTGCAAGGAAGTACATTATCGTATCTATGACAAGAGTTACTATGCCATAGCCTTTGAGAATATCGAGGGTGGAATGGAAGCAAGGAACAAATACAGCAAACGAAGCATTGGCAAAAAGTCGATTTCAATCATCAGACCAAACAATGAGCTACACAAAGAATGCTGCATCTTTGAAGGTTTCTTTGATATGCTGACATATGCCAGTATCAAGAGATGGATAACAGGAAATGAGCTTTGCCTGCCACATGAATGCGACTACTTCGTTCTCAACTCTGTCAGTAACATCAAGGTTCTGCTGCCATACCTGCAGGAATACACTCTGATACATTGTTATCTGGACAACGATGATGCAGGTGCAAAGACTGTAGAGAAGATAAAAGTTGCTTATCAGGATAAAGTGATAGATGAATCCCATCGATATGCCAACTACAAAGATGTTAATGATGTAATCAATGGTATCATCAAACTACCCAAATAGTGTCCCAAATGCCATATCACTGACCATTCAGGAGGTTCTCTTTCGAGAGGGTCTCCTTTTTTGTTTTATACGCCCTCTTGTTATTTTATAGTATGATTATTTAAATATTATCATACTTCTTTTATAATCTGTGTTAAGACTGAAACGGTTTTAGCTCTGTTTTTTCATTTATCGCACAAATATATGTTCCTTTGCACTGTTTTTGGGAAATACGCCGACTCGACGGATGTAAGTTCCGAGTATGATAACAATAAAAATAACAAATAAAATTCAGATTGAAAATGTCAGGATTCGTAATTTTTGCGCTCGTCCTCACTTTTGTGTATGTAGTGTACTTTGCAGTAATGATCACATTAGACCTACATGGAAAGAAGGATGAAAAGAAAACAGAAGAAGAGACCTATGATGTAGGTGATTTGACCAATGAGGAACAGCCAGTTGCAATCGAAGAACGCAACGAGGGTCCTGACGAGGGTGACATGACCTTCACGGAGCAAATCACGGATGATGGACTCAGAGTTGTCAACCCGACAGGAAACGTGCCATATCCGCAACCTCCTTCTGGTGAAGAACAATCGCAACAGCCACAGTCACATACCGTGACCAGTGAAGAACTCAACGAGAAGAACGATGAGATTTTGGAGCACATAGATCCAGTGCCACAATGCAGTTACCTCTCAGATGAGTTTATGCAGAATCTCAACAATAAGCACAACACCCGAAAAATAGAAAAGAAGAATGCCAGAGATAAGCTGTAAACACAATCTTTTGTTTGCCATAATGTTAATAGGTGTCATGCTCTTCCAGCCAATGTTGGCATCAGCCAAATGCGGAGGTGTCGATTATAGCTGGGGAGCAGACGCACTGAGCAATGCTCATGACTTTACGGTAACAATGATGCTCTATGTAGTCTATTTGGTGTATGCCATAGCTGCCATCGTAGCTATCATAGGAGCTTTGCAAATCTATATAAAGATGAATACGGGCGAAGGTGACGTAACCAAATCCATCATGATGCTGATTGGAGCCTGCCTTTTCATGATAGGAGCAACTATCCTGTTCCCTGCATTCTTCGGTTATAATATTGTATAAGGTAAAAAAGATAGGATAACAAAACATCTCAACCTGCAGGAGAGATAAATGAGTGTATTTTTTTAAGTAACATCAAAAGAAATCAAATGAAGAAAATCAAGAATTTCGCAAAGAATCTTTTCAGTGCCAAGCGTATGAAGACGCTCGCCATGCTCCTTTTCTGTGGAACATTGGCGACCTATGCACAGAACGCAGCTGGTGATTACACAGCCGGAACAGATGCCCTCGCAACTGTGACGGAGGAGATTGCCAAGTATGTACCTTTTGTGGTTAAGCTCTACTACGCCATTGCCGGTGTAGTAGCTGTTGTAGGTGCTATCAGCGTTTACATCGCTATGAACAATGAGGAGCAGGATGTCAAGAAGAAGATCATGATGGTTGTTGGCGCATGTATCTTCCTCGTTGCTGCAGCCCAGGCTCTGCCTTTGTTCTTCGGCCTCTAATCTATCGTTCAAGCATTAAAGAATAACCTGTTGGCGGAATTAAAAAAACGCCTGAAAATTAGTATATTTTTATGGAGAAAAAGTTGTGCATCTCGTTGATTTT
>USSA01000092.1 GCA_900557255.1 uncultured Prevotella sp. | reverse complement strand
GAACCTGGTACATGACCAAGGCTTTCGTAGCTTACAAGACTATGGACTTCATGGTTAACAAGAATGCCCTCCCTAAGGACATCCGCAAGAAGCTCGGAATCTAATTCTGTTAGGAGTTAACAGTTTATAGTTAATAGTTTATAGTTTATAGACTTTCTATGAACTTTCTCCTAAACAAAAATATTCAAGGGGCAGCAAACCGATGAGTTTGCTGCCTTTTTTGTTCTGCCAAGAAATCACATATCTACTTATTTCGGTTTACCAAGAAATCACATATCTACTTATTTCGGTTTACCACGAAATCGCTTATTTACTTATTTTTGTTTGCCAACAAGTCTTATTTTTACTTATTTCTAGGTAATTTGGTAAAATTCCTCCCTAAACATTTCCTTTTGTCATTTTATTTTCGTAACTTTGGGGGCAGAAATAAAAAATAATTAAAATGCATTTTAAATGGAATTACGAATCACCAACACCTGAACAGCAAAAAGCAGCTGAAGAATTAGGCGCCAAGCTAAACATGAGCCCGGTTCTTGCCCATTTGCTCATCAAGCGCGAGATTACGACTGAATCTGCAGCCAAACGGTTCTTCCGACCACAGCTCTCAGATCTCATCAATCCATTCCTGATGAAAGACATGGATATTGCCGTTGACCGCCTGAACGATGCAATGGGTAGAAAGGAACGTATCCTCGTTTACGGAGACTACGACGTAGACGGATGCACCGCCGTTGCCCTGGTGTACAAATTCTTGCAGCAATTCTATTCAAACATCGACTACTACATTCCCGACCGCTACGACGAAGGTTACGGAGTGAGTAAGAAAGGAATTGATTTTGCTCATCAGACTGGTGTAAAACTGATTATTATTCTAGACTGCGGAATCAAGGCTATTCAGGAGATAGAATATGCCAAGAGTCTGGGAATAGACTTCATCATCTGCGACCATCACGTTCCTGACGATGTGATGCCACCTGCTGTGGCCATACTCAATCCGAAGCGTCCTGACGATCCATTCCCATTCAAGCATCTCTGCGGATGCGGTGTAGGATTCAAGTTTATGCAGGCTTTTGCCAAGAACAACAACATTCCGTTCTCCAGGCTCATTCCTCTGCTCGACTTCTGCGCCGTGAGTATTGCTGCCGACATTGTGCCGGTGGTAGATGAGAACAGAATACTCGCCTTCCATGGTCTTAAGTTGCTGAATACCAATCCAAGTATCGGTCTGAAATCCATCATCGACATCTGCGGACTGAACGGACGCGAGCTCTCTATGAGCGATATTGTGTTCAAGATTGGTCCCCGCATCAATGCTTCAGGCAGAATGGAGAACGGCAAACTGAGCGTAGATCTGCTGGTAGAAAGAGACTATTCCTCAGCCCTGCGCATGGCCAGACATATCAATGAGTACAATGAGCAGCGCAAAGACATAGACAAGCAGATGACTGAAGAAGCCAACGGCATCGTATCGCGTCTGGAAAGCATGAAACACAACTCCAGCATCGTGCTCTATGATGAAGGTTGGAAAAAGGGAGTCATTGGCATTGTTGCTTCCCGACTCACCGAAATCTACTTCCGCCCTACCATTGTTCTGACCCGGGATGGTGATATGGCTACAGGTTCAGCACGTAGCGTAACGGGATTTGACATCTACTCAGCCATCAAGAGTTGCCGCGACCTCCTGCTCAATTTCGGTGGTCATACCTATGCTGCCGGACTTACCTTGAAGTGGGATAAGGTTAGAGAGTTCAGAGACAGGTTCCAGCATTATGTAGAAGAGCATATTTCGCCTCAACAGACAGAACCGATGCTCAACATAGATGCTGAAATTGACTTTAAAGACATTACCAAGCATCTGCAGGCCGACTTGAAGCGCTTCTCTCCTTTCGGTCCATGTAACCAGAAACCTATTTTCTGCACCAACCGGGTATATGATTATGGTACCAGCAAGGTGGTGGGCAGAGAACAGGAACACATCAAGTTGGAACTGGTAGACTCAAAATCGAGCACGGTCTTAAACGGCATCGCTTTCGGTCAGAGTGCAGCTGCCCGCTACATCAAGAGTAAGCGAAGTTTCGACATAGCCTTCACCATAGAAGAGAATATTTTTAAGAAAAACCAAGTTCAACTTCAGATAGAAGACATCCGTCCAAACGAAGGATGAGGTACTTAGCCCTATGCATGGATTAGGCACTGATTACTCGGATTACACGGATTTGTAGAGCAAAATCCGTCAGGACGCGCAAAAGCATCGAAATCTGCAAGGGCAAAAGTTTCAAAAAATGGCAGATAAATATCAAGAAATACTACGTACATATTGGGGGTATCCTGACTTTCGCGGCATACAACGAGACATCATCGAAAGTATAGCCCGAGGTGAGGATACCCTCGGTCTTATGCCTACAGGTGGCGGTAAATCCATCACCTTCCAGGTTCCAGCCCTTGCCCAAAAGGGCGTCTGCATTGTGGTAACTCCACTCATTGCGCTGATGAAGGATCAGGTACAGCATCTCAAAGCCCGCAACATCCTGGCTGAAGCCATCTACACAGGATTGTCGCGCCAAGAGATTCTCCGAATATTGGAAAATTGTATTTTCGGTGAAATCAAGTTTCTGTATGTTTCACCAGAACGTCTTTCTTCAGAATTGTTCCAAACTAAACTGCGCCACATTCCGGTGAGTTTCATCACGGTAGATGAAGCTCACTGCATCAGCCAGTGGGGTTACGATTTCCGCCCGTCTTATCTCGAAATTGCAAAAATAAGAGATATGAAGCCCGGTGTACCAGTCCTTGCTCTTACGGCTACGGCCACTCCCGATGTAGTAGAAGATATCCAGAACCAGCTTCACTTCAAGAAGCAAAACGTATTTAAAATGAGTTTTGCCCGCAAGAATCTTGCCTATGTGGTGCGCACCACCAACGACAAGTTGACCGAAATGGTTCATATCCTGCAGTGTACCCAAGGCTCGGCAATCATTTATGCGAGAAGCCGAAAACGAACCAAGGAGATGGCAGAACTACTGAACAAACAAGGTATTTCTGCTACATTTTACCATGCCGGACTAGATTCCGACGTGAAGGATATCCGACAGAAAAACTGGCAAAATGACGAGATAAGGGTAATGGTAGCAACCAATGCTTTCGGCATGGGAATAGACAAGTCAGATGTGAGAATGGTAATTCATATAGATTGTCCAGACTCACTGGAAGCCTATTTTCAAGAGGCGGGACGAGGCGGAAGAGACGGCGAAAAGGCTTATGCTGTGCTGCTCTACAACCAGAGCGATGAAAACAAACTCATGAAACGCATAGACGAAACTTTCCCAGACAAAGAATTCATCAAAGACGTTTACGAGCATCTTGCTTACTTTTTCCAGGTGGCAGTTGGAAGCGGAATGGGACAGACTTTCATGTTCGAGATAGAGAAGTTCTGCTTCACCTACAAGTACTTCCCTACTCGCGTAGACTCGGCTCTGCGCATTCTGGAGCGCTCAGGCTATATCCACTACGAGGACAATCCTGACGGAAAAGCAAGAATCAGATTTAACATCAGCCGAAATGATCTCTATCTGCTAGAGAATGTTTCGGAGAAGGAAGAGTCTGTTATTACGGGGCTTCTGCGTAATTACGGCGGTCTGTTTACCGACTATGTTTACATTGATGAGTCGCTGATAGAGCGTGTAAGCGAACTAAACCGTCAGCAGGTATACATGATTCTGAAAAATCTGAGTGCCCGCCACATCATCGACTTCATTCCCCGCCGCAAGACACCTTATATCAGCTACACGCGTCCTAGGGAAGATGGTTTCAGAGTTATCATCCCTGAGGAGGTATGGGAAGTACGCAAGAAACAGTTTACTGCCCACATCAAGAGCATTATCAGTTATGCAAAGAACGACAGCATCTGCCGTTCGCGCCAGCTTCTGAGTTATTTTGGCGAAAAAACGAAAATGAAGGACGACTGCGGGATATGTGATGTCTGCATAGACCACAAAATACCCCAGAAGCAAACTATTATATCAGAAATTCTAGACTTGCTGAAAGACGGAAAGCCACATGACATTACAGAACTAAACCAACTGAAATATGATTCAGAAGATATGGCTGCAGTTCTTGAAGAAATGGTTGCAGAGAATATGTTTTATGTCGAGGGAGACAAAATCGTTCATGACCCATAAATGAAATAGCAGAAAGGTGTATCATAAGTTATACTTTATGAGCCCGCTCCCATATGAAATCACTAAAGCCCCTTATAAACAGAAAAAAGGGAACGACACCTCTCGGGCCATTCCCTTTTCAACATTATGTACGAGAAAAAAATTAGTTATTCTCAGGGCGAAGTTTACGAACTGTAACACCAGCCTGCCACATTTCCTTGTTGCGCATAGCCTCGAGTTCAGCGTTCAACTTCTCGCGATAATCAGCCTGAGAGTTCTTGTCGATAGAAATCTGAGCCTCGTTACCTGTCTTTACAGAGTAGTACAACCACTCCATTACAGGCTTGATAGCCTCACGGAAACGAGGAGCCCAGTCAAGAGCACCACGCTGAGCTGTTGTTGAACAGTTAGCATACATCCAATCCATACCCTTAGCACCGAAGAGAGGGCCAAGGCTCTGTGTGAGCTCCTCAACAGTCTCGTTGAAAGCCTCAGATGGTGAGTGACCATTCTCGCGGAGCACGTCATACTGTGCCTCCAACAATCCCTCAATTGCACCCATCAATGAGCCACGCTCACCTGTGAGGTCAGAAGTAGCCTCACGCTGGAATGTTGTCTTGAACAAATAACCGGCACCGATACCGATACCGAAGGCAATAGTCTTCTCCTCTGCCTTGCCAGATGCATCCTGGTATACAGCGTAAGAGCAGTTCAAACCACGACCCTCGCAGAACATAGTGCGGAGAGAAGTACCAGAACCCTTAGGAGCAACCATGATTACATCAATATCCTTTGGTGGAACAACGCCTGTGCGGTCGCTCCAGTTGATAGCGAAACCATGTGAATAATACAAAGTCTTACCTGCTGTGAGGTGTGGCTTAATCTTTGGCCAGCATGCAATCTGACCGGCATCAGAAAGCAACATACAGATGATAGTACCCTTTTCAGCAGCTTCCTCGATAGAGAACAATGTCTTACCAGGAACCCAACCATCCTTCAGACACTTCTCGTAGGTCTTACCCTGACGCTGTCCGACGATGACGTTGAAACCATTATCGCGAAGGTTACAAGCCTGACCAGGACCCTGGATACCATAACCGATAACTGCGATTGTTTCGTTCTTCAATACTTCACGTGCTTTCTCCAATGAAAATTCATGACTGGTGACAACAGTTTCCATTACGCCACCGAAATTCATTTCTGCCATAATTTTTATTTTTTTTGTGCGGCTTGCCGTTTGTGGAGCCGCGGGTTATACTTGTCCATACGGATGCGAGCTGTATTCTTATCCAAAGAGAGCCTGTTTGATCCGTCCACCCCCTATCCAAGAAGGCGGCTCTGGGTTTATTCTTATTTTCTGAGTGCAAAGATAAGCAAATAAAATGAAACTACCAAATTTTTCTTTCAATTTTTTATAAATTTAGCCTTACTTCTTACAACTTCCACCTCATTTGCGTCATTTTTGCTGGTTTTTGTTATCTTTATGCAGTATTCTTGCATTTTTTCTGCCTCACTTGTTTCTTCCAAATAGAAATGAAGTTGGTCTCCCTGGTGACTTTCTGCTACGTAAGCTATCTCAAATCTTTGCAAAAAGTGATTTTTGTAATAATCCAGATCAAAGAGGTCGAGGATATGTTCGATGTATTTTACCGAGTTGATGTGCCCGTTAACATCTACATCATGATAATAGGTGTCAATGGTTCTCACCAGCTTGGCATCCTTGCCCATTTTCACTCTCGAACTTGCCTGGATAGGACAAGGTTTGTCCGAATCAATATATTCTTTGATAAGCCCGTCGTGAATTTCAAAAATATCAACAGGCTGTCGGGTTTCCGTATCAATCATTGCCCACACGCTCTTGCCGTAACCGTAAACCTTGGCTTCTTCTGATGATGATGTCTTGCCGCAGATTTTGAAATCTCGGGATGTGAAATATTTCATGGCACTCTCGCACCAGGTTTCTATCACAAAGCGGTCGTAAGACTTCGGCATCTCTGCCATCTCAATGGCCAGTCGGCTGAGAACCCATGTCTTGTGTTGGGGCATGAGGTAGTTCATGCCGAACCCGCGGTCGTTGCTGTGAAAATCGGCAGCATTGAGCAGATGATTTCCAAGATGCCCCATAAAGAGGTGGCTGCTGAAATCGCAGTGGAAAGGCTCAGATAGGAATTCGTAACGCCCTACCTTATCTAATATTTTCTGTTCCATAATATCTGTCTCGTCCTTTTATCTTGTTGTTTGTCTTGTTGTTTTAAACCGAAAAAGCCCCCTGCTCCGCTAGTTTGAAGCCAGAGGAACAAAGGGCATCAAAATATAAAAGAAATCTATTCTTCTGAATTCTGCTTGAGATAATCAGAGATGGGTTCGTCAAAACTTCTCGTAACAGCGATTCTGCCGCTTCGGGTATACTGAAGGAGGCAGTTGTAGCTGTTGAGCTGCTGGAAGAGGTCGGCGATGTCTTCGGTAAGTCCTGCCAGAAGCACGGTGCTGTAGGTAGGATTCACCTCCATCATGCGGGCATCATGCTTGCGGATGGTGCGCGAAACCTCTGGATTTTCAAGCAATACCGGAGTGGAAATCTTGAAGAGAGCCACTTCATGGATGAAGATCTGGTCGTCGGTATAGTAATCGCTCTTCACCACATCAATCTTCTTCTCTATTGCCTTGTTGATTTTCTCAATCTGCTCTTCAACACTCCAAACCGTGATGGTATACTTGTGTATATTCTTGATACTGCTGGCCGAAACATTCAAGCTCTCAATGTTTACCTGTCTGCGAGTAAACACGGCAGTAATCTGATTCAGGATACCGGCAATGTTTTCTGAGTAAACAAGCAATGTATATAATTTCTTTTCGTTGTTATTCTCCATTTTTCCAAATTTTAAAATAATCGGTTACTTTTCGGAGTCTTTCCTTTTCGGAGGATGCTCCCTCATGAAGGAATTTACACCTTATTATATATAGCCGAAAGCTTTTAATAATTCAACTCGAGTTGCATCTCATCTACACTCTTGCCCGGCAGCGTCATCGGAACGATGTCTTCATTCTCCTTGATGGCGCACTCCAACAGGTAAGGCCCCTTGGTGCTGATCATCTTCTCCACCTTAGCCTGAAGGTCCTTGCGATCTATTACCACATCGTATGGTATGCCGTAGGCCTTGGCAATCTCTGCATAATGAGGATTCATCATGTGGGTGAAAGAGTGACGGCCGCCGAACATCAGGTCTTGCCACTGGCGAACGTTGCCCAGATAGTTGTTGTTCAGCAGAATCATCTTTACCGGTGCCTGCTGCTCCATGATGGTGCCCAGTTCCTGGATGTTCATCTGGAAACCGCCGTCGCCGAAGAAACAGCAGATGGTGCGGTCGGGAGCTCCGAAGGTGGCACCGATGGCTGCCGGAAGGCCGAAGCCCATGGTTCCGAAACCACCACTAGTTACGATGCTCAGCTTCTTGGTAAACTTGAAGTAGCGGCTACTGATCATCTGGTTCTGGCCTACGTCGTTTACAAGAACTGCTTCATTATGAGTAGCTTCCGTTACCACGTTGGTCACCTCGCCCATAAGCAGCGGTCCCTCTGTAGGATGGATATCTTTCTCTATTACCTTCTCCTGTTCCTGCTGGCGGTATTCCTCGAAGGAGTCTCTCCACTCGCGGTGAACATTCTTGTTCAGCAGGCGGGTAATGGCTAGCAGACTCTGCTTGCAGTCGCCCACAACAGCCACATCGGTCTTGATAACCTTATCAATCTCAGCCTTGTCAATGTCCAGGTGAATAATCTTGGCCTGAGGAGCATACTTAGAAGGCACGCCTGTGATACGGTCGCTGAAACGCATACCGATGGCGATGAGCACATCACACTCCTGGGTCTTCATGTTGGTAGCATAAGAACCATGCATGCCGAGCATACCCATGTTGAGCGGGTGGTTGCTAGGCAGGGCAGAAAGGCCGAGCAGGGTTCTGCCGGCAGGGATATCTGCCTTCTCGAGGAATTCGATGAGTTCATTATGTGCACCGCCAAGCTCTACTCCATGACCCACGAGGGCGA
Organism: uncultured Prevotella sp.; assembly: GCA_900557255.1. The sequence goes on along the minus strand of USSA01000092.1, from coordinate 2,933 downwards.
ATGGTTTCTTGGCATTGTTGATGAGTTCGGCAGCTTCAGCCACCGCCTTTTCATCTATCTTAGGATAAGGTTTATAAGATGTAACCTTCTCACATTTCACTGGTTCCCACTCGCATGTAGCCACCTGCGCATTCTTTGTAAAGTCGAGCACTACAGGTCCCGGACGTCCGCTGCGGGCGATGTAGAAAGCACGGCTCACAGCCCATGCCACATCCTCGGCACGGCGTATCTGGTAAGACCACTTGGAGATTGGCTGGGTAACACCCACGAGGTCTACCTCCTGGAAGGCATCGGTACCCAGGGCACCTACGCCTACCTGTCCGGCGATGACTACGATTGGTGTAGAATCCATCATGGCATCAGCGATGCCGGTCAATGTATTAGTAGCTCCAGGACCACTAGTGACAAGAGCGACGCCCACTTCGCCGCTGACTCGGGCATAACCCTGTGCAGCGTGAGCAGCAGCCTGCTCGTGACGTACCAAAATGTGGTCAAACATCTTCTTTTCACCTCTCGTATAACCGTACAGTGCATCAAACACTGGCATGATGCTGCCGCCCGGATATCCGAAGATGGTTTTAACATCCTCGCTTTTCAGGGAGCGCATCAGTGCTTCGGCTCCTGTTATTACTTCTTTTGCCATTTATATGTTATTATTCTGAATAATTCAAAAATTTTTCTTTTCTCAAAGACTCTAAAACTGTCTTTTCAAAGACTCTCGAAGACTAGTCGATGATTCTCACGCCGCCCTTATCTGCCGAACTTACGCTCTGGGCATAAGCGCGCAGTGCCTTGCTAACCACGCGGTTGCGCTTAAGCGGCTGCTGTGGGCGTGCTGCGAGTTCCTCGTCAGATAGCTTCACATTGATGGAGCGGCTAGGGATATCAATGACGATGATGTCTCCATCCTTAATCTTGCCGATGTTACCACCTGCTGCAGCCTCAGGACTGATGTGCCCGATGCTCAAGCCTGATGTACCGCCTGAGAAGCGGCCGTCGGTGATGAGAGCACATTCCTTGCCCAGATGACGGCTCTTGATGTAAGAGGTTGGGTAGAGCATCTCCTGCATACCAGGGCCACCCTTCGGACCCTCGTGGGTGATGACTACGCAGTCGCCTGAGTTAACCTTTCCGCCGAGGATGCCTTCGCATGCATCTTCCTGAGAATCAAAGCATACGGCCGGACCCTCAAAATGCCAGAGCACTGGGTCTACGCCGGCTGTCTTTACTACACAACCGTTCTGGGCGATGTTGCCGAAGAGCACAGCCAGTCCGCCATCCTTGGTGTAAGCATGCTCGAGGTCGCGGATACAACCCTCGGCGCGGTCGGTGTCAAGACTCTCCCACTGAGCATCCTGGCTACCCATCTGGGTAGAGAACTTTCTGCCCGGTGCTGAATGGTAGATTCTGTCAGCCTCGGCATCAATCTCTGTGCCGGTAATGTCATATTTCTTCATCTGCTCATCGAGTGTTTTGCCGTCAACACGCTTTACGGTGCCGTTGATCAGACCGCCCTTGTTCAGCTCGTTCAGGATACCGAGGATACCACCTGCGCGGTTGCACTCCTGTACACTGTATTTCTGGGTGTTAGGGCTCAACTTGCAGAGGCAAGGCACCTTGCGGCTCAATTGGTCGATGTCTTCCATCTTGAAGTCTGCGCCAGCTTCCTGAGCTACTGCCAGCAAGTGAAGCACGGTGTTGGTGCTTCCGCCCATGGCGATGTCCAGGGTCATGGCGTTGAGGAATGCGTCGCGGGTAGCTATATTGCGTGGCAATACGCTCTCGTCGCCGTCCTCATAATATGCATAAGCGTTCTTAACTATCTGGCGTGCTGCATCTTTAAAAAGTTGGATGCGGTTTTTATGGGTAGCAAGAATGGTTCCGTTGCCTGGCAAGCTCAGACCGATGGCCTCGGTGAGTGAGTTCATTGAGTTGGCGGTAAACATACCTGAGCAGCTACCGCAACCTGGGCAGGCGCACTGCTCAATCTGCTTCATCTCCTCGTCAGAAACGCTTGTATCAGCACCCTTAATCATAGCTGTAATCAAGTCGGCGTTCTCACCCTTCCAGCGTCCGGCTTCCATAGGTCCACCTGAGCAGAACACGGTAGGAATGTTCAGTCGCATAGATGCCATGAGCATACCTGGTGTTACCTTGTCGCAGTTTGAGATGCAGATCATGGCGTCGGCCTTGTGAGCATTGACCATGTATTCTACAGAATCGGCAATGATGTCACGGCTTGGGAGGGAATAGAGCATTCCGTCGTGTCCCATTGCGATACCGTCGTCAACGGCGATGGTATTGAATTCGGCTGCGTAGCACCCCATAGCTTCGATTTCCTTCTTGACGATCTGACCGATTTCATGAAGATGGGTATGACCTGGCACAAACTGAGTAAAGCTGTTCACGATAGCAATGATTGGTTTACCAAACTGCTCGTGTTTCATACCTGCAGCTACCCAGAGTGCTCGGGCACCTGCCATTCTTCTACCTTCAGTGCAGACGCTACTTCTTAATGGATGTTTCATATCTTTTTTCTTTTATTTCCTTGCTTAAAAGGACTCTTTCGAGCCCATTTGTTATAATTTGCCTGCAAAGATACAGAGAATTTATGTAATAGCCAACTAATTTCGCATAAAATTTCAGAAAACTTCGTTTTTTTGTTAGAAAAACAAATAAAATGCTTACAATTTATCACAATAGATACTCATTTCTGCTGATTTTGTGCAAAAAAAAAACAAGAAAGAGCTTATTAACCACACTGAACTCTTATCTTATTAAGATTACCTGACGAAAAAGTATAAAGCGAGGCGGCCAGACATGTAAGAAAGGTAAGAAGAAAAAAAAAGAGGGTGTGTCATAAGTCTGTGACGCACCTTTTTTTTGTGTGTGTTTCTATATATTCTAGTTGAATCGTAGTCTTTCTTCACAAA
>USSA01000091.1 GCA_900557255.1 uncultured Prevotella sp. | reverse complement strand
CTACCAGGATTCCGTTGCGGAAATTGAGCTGGGAAGCATACTGTGCCTTGAACTCAGACTCATAGTCGAGTACCTCCACTTTGTTGTTTGGATACATCGACTGCACTTTATTTCTCAGGTCTGCCAAAGCCTCCTCTGTCAAGTCATTGTACTTGACGAGCATATAAGAAGCAGGAGTGGCTGAATAAAAATAAACAAATGAAGCAGATTTTGAATCTGCATTTTCCGTGCTGACCGTACCATACTTCACATCATTGACCACACCACAGATTGTCATCGTTTCATTTTCGTTGCAATGTGCGGAAATCCACACTCTCTTGCCTACAGCACCGTCTTTCCAATGCCCCAACTTCGTCAACTTCTTCGCTAAAGTCTCGTCGATAATCACTTGACGACTACTATCCGTTCGCTCCGTGAAGAAAGAGCCTTGTACAAACTTTATGCTCATAAGGTCGAAGTAATTGTCATCAACGCCCTGCGTGTCATGGATAATCATTCGAGTACGATCATCCCCTGGCAAAGTCAAATTATTTCCATTTACACTCCAGTTTTGCAGTGGCACACAATAGGTAGATGCCACTTGCTTAACATTCGGCAAATGCTTGAATTCCGACAAGCATTGCATTCGTTGGTCTGGCTTGATTCCCTCTACATAAACGATTGCCACATCCTTGTAATCATAACCAGGATTCAGATTCACCATTTTATTATATTGACTATTGACCACAAAGAGCAAGCTGAACAACAAGCCAGAGATAACGAACTGAATACCGAGCAAGGCGAGCTTCCAACGATTACGATTCTCGCTATATCCACGGAATGCAATCGCCACTGGAATTTTATTGTAGAGCCATCCCGGCACCAAGCCGCCAACCAAAAGCACAAGGACGCAAATGGCAACCAATATCCAACTGCCACGATTAAACAACAATGTACTTACAGGAGCAGAAAGGAAATTCTCTATCGTTCCCTTGCAAAGGAAGACGAGGATAGCAGCCAATATCACCGACAACCCAACATGCACCAAAGCCTCGGAGAAGATAATCGCATGGATGTTCTTCGGCTCTGCACCATAGCACTTGCGCACCGCCATCTCACGAGAACGAGACACAAGGTTGCCCACGATGATGAGCAGATAGTTCATCACGGAGGTAAAGAGTAGCACAAAAGCGATGATTCCCATAATCCACCCCATCTTCTTGATGTAAGGGCTTTGCGTGTACATTTCGCTGAGAACGGTAAAGTCGTAATCCAATGAAATACCCGCTTTCTTCCATTCTTTCAACGGGAAGTGGTCTTGCTTCATCTTGTTGATATATGGATGAAGTTCACTTGGCTTATGCCCTTTTGACAATCGGATAAAAGACTGATAACAATCATTTCCAGTCCATTGCTGCCTTCCATCATAACCAAACATATCCCCGATACTACCCAATGACACCAACACTTGAAGAGAATGCCAAGAGGATCCCCATGGGAAACTCTCAAATACACCTCCGATAGTAAAGGTATGTCCAGGATAACTTGCCATCGTGAAATGCTTACCCACAACATTGCCGCCCATCTTCGCCGCTGTCTCTGAGTCTATCATGCAATAGAATGGACGAGAAAGGACTTCTTTTGCCTTGCCAATCGTTACCTTTTGGGGAAAGACATCAAAAAAACAGCTATCCGCCAATGCTATTTTACAAGAGATTGCATTTTGGTCTTCCATATTACATTGGAAATCTCCAATAAAAACAAGTCGTGTAGCAGCCTCCACAAATGGAGCATACTGTTTGATGCCCGGAGCTGTAGCTCCTGAGGTTTGGGCGAAATTGAAAGACTTATTGCCATCGTCTCCCGACATCGTTCCCACTTCTGAAATCTGATACGTCCTTTCCCATCCTGGGAAATACGTATCGTAAGTCTGCTCGAAATAAATCTCGGCAATAATTACCGAACTGATTGCCAATCCAAGCGCCAGACACAAGATCTTCACGAAATTGTGCTGACCCCTCCGGGGCAGATTCTTGAATGCGTTAATAATATGATTCATATCAAATATCCTGTTTCAAGGGCGTTAGCCCAATTTATCACTAATCACTACTAATTAAAAACTAATACATCATTATCCTTATAGGCCTCATAGCCGCTAACGATAACCTGCTCGCCCGGCTCCAAGCCCTCAATCACCTCATAATACTGAGGATTCTGGCGACCGATGGTGATCTTTCGGCGATAAGCCTTCTTGCCACTCTTGTCTAAAACAAAAATCCATTGACCACCCGTTACACTATAAAACGTGCCTTTAGGGATGATTATTGCCTGCTTCGACTGACCGAGCTGCAAATCTACATAATAAGTCTGACCAGTTCGAATATTGCCAGGGCGAACACCTTTGAAGATGAAGTCGATGCGGAATCTGCCATCTCTTACCTCGGGATAAACCTTGCGAACCTGCAGGAGATAATGCTTGCCGTTCTGGTCGAAGGTAGCAGTAAGTCCCGGTTTTACCCGGTCGATGTAATGCTCATCTACCTGCGCCTGCACCTTGAAATCGCTGAGGTCGTTGATGACTCCAATCTTCTGTCCAGCCTGGATGCTCTGTCCCAGTTCCACATCGAGCAAGCCTATCTCACCCGAAATGGTGCTGCGGATGTTCAGCTTCTCCTTGCGCTGGCGAACCAGCTGCACATTCTTCTGCATGGCTTCCAGATTATCGCCCATCTGATCCATCTGCGAACGGCGCAACTGGGCATCCTTCTTCAATCGCTTGCTGATGAGCGCATGCTTCTTGACGGCAAGGTTGTAATCTTCCTTAGCCTTCAGATACTCCTCGCGCGAATTGAGTTCTTCCTTGTGCAACGCCTCCTGATGCTGATAGGAACGGCGCTTGGTAATGACATCCTGCGAAAGCGACAGTTCCTCGTTGCTATTGTTCAGACGGTCCTGCTCCATCGAAATCTGGGTATTGCGAAGCATGTCCTGCTTTTCGGCAAGTTCGCTTTCGGCATTCAGAATCTCCAGGTCGAGATTCGAATTGCTCAGTTTCACGATTACATCGCCCTTGTTTACGTGGGCACCTTCATCCACCACTTTCTCCAGAACAATACCGCCTTCCTCAGAACTGATCTGCACCACGGAGATAGGAACCACCTGTCCATCCACCGAAACATAATCGTTGAACTGCGCCTTCTCCACGGTTCCGATGCTCAATCCCTTCCTGTCCACCTTCAGAGTGGAAGAGAAATTGCTCAATCCCAACCAAATGAGGACTGCGATCAAAACCGCTCCTCCGCCAATCCATGCCCAGTACTTGCGAGGCACGAGATATTTTTTCTTTTCTATTTTTATATCCATAATTTAAGTGAAGAGTGAAGAACGAAAAGTGAAGAATTCACTTGCATTCCCCAGGTTTATTTAATTAAATTTTCTCCCTGATAATAAGCAACCAATCTCTGTTTGATAATGAGCAGCATCTGCATCTGGAGTTCCTTGATTCTGCTTTCCAGAAGCGTCTGGGCTGCGGTATGAAGATCGAAGGTGGAAAGCATTCCTTCTTCAAACTTCCGGCTCGACATGTGATAGGCGAGCGAATCGGAGGCCACCTTCTTCTGCATCTGATGCAACTCCTTGGCGTAACCCTCTGCATCCATTACCGCCTGAGCTATCTGGTCGTGAAGCTTGCGACGGGTTTCCTCCAGGTTCACCTGCGCCAGTTGCCAGTCGTTGCGTGCCTTCTTCACACTGTGCCATCGGTCGCTATTATAAATAGGTATAGAAAGGGTCAACGCGAGGTATTCGCCCTGGTTGTTGTGAAACTGCGAGGCAAACCCATCGTATTGCCCTTTCTGAGAGAGATTCTTATAATAGTTGGTAGAAATGCCGCCACCGAGAGAGAGTGATGGCAGCAATCTGCCCTTTGCTATCTTATAATCATACCGTGCCCGCTCCACTTCGTATTCTGCCGACTTCAAATCGGGAGAGATATTCTGGAAACCCTGGTAAACGGTTTCGTAGTTTACTCCAGATTCAGGAACCACTTTATTATCAGACGTTAACTTCAGATTCTGCTCCTCATTAATCAGAATTTTCAGCTCTTCATCCACCGGAAAATTCATCGCAGATTTCAAGGCGAGCAGACTCTGTTTTGCCACATTCTCCTGATGCGTAAGATTGTATTCATCTTCTGCCACCTGCGATTCCATCTGCACCACATCCGGTCGGCCTTTCTCGCCCAGTTCATACAGGCGCTTCATCTTAGCCAGCATCCGCTTGCTTTCGTTCAGTTTCTCGCTTGCTATCTGAATTCTTGCCTCAGCATAGGCAGCATCCACATATTTCTGCATCACGTCGATGGCACGGTCGTCCTGAATCTTCTGCATCGCCGTGGCTGAATAATCCCGGCTCAACTTAGCCTGCTTCAAGGCGTTGATGGTGGCGAAACCATCGAAGACATTCAGTTCGGCATAAAGCTGATAATAGTTGTTGAAGGTCGTTACATTATTATAAGTATTGGTTTCCGGGTCGATGTTTCGTCCCCAGGCATACTGTCCCTGTACGCCTCCCGTTACGGTAGGCAGGAATCCTGCCACAGCGTGCTGGTAATCCTGCTTGCGCTGGCGGGCGTTAACCACTTCCCGCTTCACCTCCGTGGCGTGCTCCACGGCGTATTTCATGCAGCCGTCAAGGCTCCAGCTCTGTGCCGAGGCTCCAACCGCCCAGACCAACCATCCTATCAATATTCCTATTCTTTTCATAATCTTCTTCATTTTGGCATGATAAGGACAAGAGCCGTGCCAAAACAGCATTTCTCCTGATAATCAAACCATTAAATAAAAACTCTCATTAAACAAACTGTCCAACAATTAGACACTACCGTCTAATTGTTGGACAGAAACCGCAGCTTAAAGCTGATCATTCATCGCATCCACCACTTGTCCATCAAACAGATTGATGATGCGACTGGCGTAGGTAGCATCGTGCTTGGAGTGCGTCACCATCACGATGGTGGTTCCCTCCTCGTTCAGCTCGCTGAGCAACTGCATCACCTCCATACCATTCTTGGAATCGAGGTTACCCGTAGGCTCATCGGCAAGGATGATGCTAGGCTTGCCCACCACGGCACGGGCGATGGCAACCCTCTGCTGCTGACCGCCCGAAAGCTGATGAGGATAATGCTTGGCACGATGACTGAGCTTTACCTTGCGCAGGATGTCGAGCACTCGCTCCTTGCGTTCCGCCTTGCCAATGCCTAGATATTTGAGCTGCAGGTCGATGTTCTCCTCTACCGTCAACTCATCTATCAGATTGAAATTCTGAAAGACGAAACCGATGCGACCCTTGCGATAAGCCGTGCGCTCACGCTCCTTGAGATGTCCTACCTCCTCATCGCCCAGCCAATACTTACCCTCGGTAGGTGTATCGAGCAAGCCGAGGATGTTGAGCAAGGTAGACTTGCCACATCCCGAAGGTCCCATGATGGCTACAAACTCGCCATCCTTTACATTGATGTTCACGCCGTTCAGGGCGATGGTCTCTATCTCTTCTGTACGAAATATTCTCGTTAAATTCTCTGTCCGTATCATCTTGATTTAATGTTTAATGTGTAGTGTTTAATGTTTACTTAGCTCATCATGCTATTCCATCTTGATGCTGTCTATCGGATTCTCCAGAGCGGTGCGCAGGGTATAGCTGAAGACCGATACCAAGGCTAGCAGCAAGGTGAAGATAGCTCCTGCTACCAATGTCCACCAAGGGAAATCGATGCGATATTTGAAACCTATCAAGTATTCTTGCATCAGCTTGACACACAATGGGATGGCGATAACCATAGCCACACACGATGTGATGAGGAATCGCTTGGAAAGTTGCCATGCCGCATCTGTCACCGAGGCTCCCATCACCTTGCGCAAGGCTATCTGTCGGCGCTGCTGGTTGCCGTAATATACCGACATGCCAAACAAGCCGAGGGCGGAAATCAAGATGGAGATGCCCATGAAGGTGATGATGAGCACCATCATGTTGTGCTTCTCCTTGAGCGCATCAGCCAAGGTGTCGTCCAGATACTCCGTATCCATGTCGGTAGGTACGCCCAGCTGTTCCTTAGCCACTTGCTTGCAGGCACTTTGGATAGCAGACAGGGCTTGGGCATGGTCGCCACGAGTCTTCACCAAGATGGTCCAAAGCACATCATGATTGGAAGGAACACGAATGGCATTATGATTACCCAACCTGAACTCATCAAGAGCATCGCCACAGTGGAAATCTTTCACAACGCCACAAACCTCATATTCTGGCTTGCCTTCATTATAGCCGAAATATGGTTTCTTGCTCGATACGCCAAAGGTTCGCTTAGCTTCCTCGCTAACCCAGATTTTGCCTGGCGTAGGGTCAGAATATCGCTCCAGCACCTTGAAACCCATCATCTTCATCGCTATGGAATCCAATACGCTCAATCTCAAGAACGCTATATTTTCTCCCTTCTCATCATGCACACAATTGGAAAAGCTATTGACAGGATTGTTGCTGATAGCCGTAGCCTCCTCCACCTTTGGCAGAGATTTCAACTTCGCTATCAACGCTGCGTTTCTGGCATCGACATTATCAAATCCGAAAGTGGTGGAGATACAGAGAATGTTTTTCGTCTGATACCCCAAAGGTATGTTGGCGAGATGGCGCATCTGGAGCATCATCGTGATAGCCATCACCACCAGCGACATACTGATAACGCTCTGTGCCACAATGAATATTTTGCTAAACCACATCTTGCTGCGCAAGCGGATGGTGCCCTTTACCACATCTATCGGATTGTAGCGAGACACCACGATGGCTGGGAACAAGCCCGACAACAAGGAGATGACGAGATAAGCCACCAACAAGCATCCCCAAACGACAGGCGAAGAGAAGAGCGAAATCTTCGTATCCAAGATGCTATTAAATAAAGGTGTGAATGCCCAAGCCAGCAAAACGCCGAGCAAGAAGCAAACTGCCGTGAAGAGTGCCGCCTCCTTGATATAGCGCAGCACCACGCCCAGCACCGACTCACCCAACAGGCGGCGGGTAGCCATCTCCTTGGCTCGATTGCCTATCTGCGCCACGGTGAGATTGATGTAATTGAAGATGGCTGATAGCAAGAGAACAAGCGCCACGATCAACAAGACATTGACCAAGGTCTTGCTGCCATGACGGACATGCGGGCATGTAATATCCGAGAAATACAACTTGTCCCAGCGCACCAAGCTAGAGCCCCACAAGAAACTGCCAGTCGTCTTCTTGCGACTCCACCATTTCTTCCAATAACCCATATATTTATTGAGCAACGTGGCGTTCACCTTTTCTGGATCAGCATTATCTGCCAGTTGGGCGATGGTAACAACCTCGCCAAACTGGTCCATCGGATCTAAATCTTTCTCCTTTAACTTCATGGAGACAAAGATGTCGGTGGGTTCCAGCAGGTCTTCCCTGCCGAAATCATTCACGATACCCACCACCTTGAATTGCAGCGTATCGCATGTAACAACCTGTCCGATAGGATTTGCATTGCCAAAAGCCCTATTGGCAAAAGACTCGGAAATGAGGGCTTGATGCATATCCGTCAGCACTTGATGGGTGGCGCATCCCCTGCACTTCATTCCCATCATATCCAAGAAGTTAGAATCTATGGCACGTGCCTGCACATGGAAGTATTGACCATCCACCACAGCACCCTTGTCTGTATAATAATCGCTAAATCGGGTCCATTCCTTGATTTCCGGGATGGAAGGAAAGAACTCCTTAGCCGTACCCAAGGTCATGCCAAGGTAATCGCCCGAACCAGGCACATAGAGATTCTTGGCATCTGGCTGATGCGTGCCCACCCGATACTCCATGAAGGCGTAGGATACCAAAATCATCACAAAAGCCAAGGCTATCGAGAGTCCGAAAGCCTCGATAGCCGTATAAAGCTTGTTGCGTGATAAGAACTTAAAATAACTTTTCATATCTGTTGTTTCATTATTTTTTCTGATGCAAAGGTAGCCATTCCTTTTGATTCTACCAAAGACCAGAAGCCAGCGGCAAGTGGATTGTATGAAATTCATACACTTTTCTGTATGATAATCACACATCACATTCCATTTTGTTGGCTATTTCAAGAAAAAAGTGTACTTTTGCAAACAAAAGATATAACAGAACACAAATAGATGAAATACGGAACAATACTTGTTATCGACGACAATCCATCGATACTCACAGCCTTGAAGATATGCCTGGGCGGTACATTCGAGCAGATTCTCACCTTGCCTCGCCCAGACACCGCCCCCACTCTGCTCCAACAAGAGCCAGTGGACATCATCTTGCTCGACATGAATTTTTCCTTGGGCGTAAACAGCGGACAGGAAGGTTTGCTTTGGCTCCGCACCTTCCGCCGTCTCCATGCCAACATCCCCGTGGTGCTCATCACCGCCTACGCAGATATCCAGCTCGCCATCAAGGGATTGAAATCTGGCGCAGCCGACTTCATCACCAAGCCTTGGGATAATGACGAACTCATCAGAACCCTAAAGGATGCCATCGACCGAAGCCAAGAAGTAGAGACGCTGGAGAGCATCGAGAGCACTCATATTCACAAGGTTGTGGATCAATGCCACGGCAATATCTCACGCGCCGCCGAACTCCTCGGCATCACTCGCCAAACGCTTTACGCCAAGTTAAAGCGATAATTTTCCATCACAATCATTCATGATTATCAACATCTGATATGGACACCATCTTCCACATATATATAATAGGTATCATTCTCCTTATCATCGGAGGCATCATCTATCTCTTCTTGCGTCACCAGCGCAAACTGAAGAGCCGTGCCTTCTTGATGCAAGAGGCTATCCGCAATGGCGATTACTCCTTCCGTCTATCCACCAAGGGATTGCTCTCTGGAGAACGAGCCTTGCAGCAAGCCCTCAACGATATGGAGAACGACATCGGCAGACTGGTGGCGCAGCATGAGGTGGAATCTTGGCAAAGGCTAACCCGAGTGCTCACCCATGAGATTATGAACGCCACCGCCCCCATCTCCAGCATCTGCCAAGCCTATCTGAGCAATCCCGACATCCAAGGCTCGCCCTACGAGGAAGGCATCCGAGCCATTCGAGACACCAGCAAGTCGCTCACCAGTTTCGTGGACAGCTACCGCAAGCTCACCCAGCTACAAGAGCCTGTCATCGAGAACATTCCACTCAAGGATTTCGTGGAAGGCATCAAGCCGCTCTATCCTCAGATAGAATGGCACATCCATATCCCTGAAGATGCCACCTGGTCTGCCGACAAAAACATGCTGCACCAGGTATTTATCAATCTGACCAAGAATGCCATCGAGGCTCACGCCTCAGCCATCGACATTCGATGCTTCCACAAACATCCAGAGAGCATCGAGAGTTCACAATTCTCGGGCATCTATTTCAGCAACAATGGTGCCCCCATCCCAGCCGATGTGGCAAAGGAGATGTTCATCCCCTTCTTCTCCACCAAGCCATCAGGTTCGGGCATCGGCCTCTCCATCTCCCGCCAGATGCTGATGATGCAATCCATCAACCTCTCCCTAGCCGAGCATAATGTGGCAGGCTATCATGTAACATTCCGTATAAACAGCTGCGACATCGTCACCTCGCTATGCACGATGCTATGATGCAAGCCATCAGCCACTCCATACGTAGTAACAAAGGTGATGACCAAAGAAAGCTTGGTCTTGGTGGAACTTTGGAAGAGTTCCATGCGCTGCCGCAACAGCTGCTCGTAGGCATCAGTGATGCGGTATTCCGACTTGCTGAATTTCATCTCGCATAGATGCACGATGCGGTCGGCACGCTTGATGACCAAGTCTATCTGCCCACCTCGCTGCTTGTCATCCGCCACCTTTCTCCATGAAGAAACTTCCGTAGCCATGCCTGATATGCCCAAGGCTTTCTTGATGCAATCCGTGTGCATCAAGCAGACAATCTCGAAGGTAAGTCCTTGCCATGTAGAAACCAAGCGTGACTCAAAATTGTGGCTCCACCATTGTTCATCCCCAGATGTATCTTGCGCTATAAACTTATAATAGAATAAGGTATAGAAATCCATCAACCGATAGATGGAATCTTTTGTCTTGCAACCAAAGTTCTGACTGCGTGAGATAAAATCGCATCTTTCCAAATTGGTCAGTACACGAGTGAGCGTACCTCCATTCGCCCCAATGACTTTGGAAATTTCCGTACGAGTCATACCATCATGGTGCTGAGCCAATGCTTTGACCACGCTGATATACAGTTCGGCATTGCTGAACAACGCATTATAGAGTTCATCAAACTCCCCTCGCATGATACCGCCATGAGAGAAGAAAAGGCGATCCACATTCTGCACCAAGCTCTGTCTTGGGTCGATAAGGCTCAGATAGAATGGGATGCCACCCATCACCATATAGCATTGCAATATCTGGTATCTGTCCCACTTGCAATGCTTGCGTTGCAAATATTCCTCTACCTCATGAAGCGTAAATGGGCGCACATAGATGCTAGAGGTAATTCGGGCATGCAAGCCACCCTGGTTCTCTATCAGATTATCCACCATCCAGGAAGTGGCGGAACCGCTGGCAATGAACACGATGTCGCTTCGGCGAGCAGCCCAACCATTCCAGAAATTTTCCAAAGCCGAAACAAAATCCGACTTCTGCGTATCTATCCAAGGCATCTCATCGATAAACACCACTTTCTTCCTGTCTGCATCAAGCAACTCCAGATATTCCTCAAGAGCATCAAAGGCATCAAACCAATCGGAAAACTTATCTGGCTTACTGCCCGAAAATTTCTTCAATGCCTTGCCGAAACTCGTCAATTGTCTTTGGCGAGAAAGATTATGTCCTCCCACAAATGTAAAGTCATAGGAACCTTGATAGTATTGGTCAACAAGGAAGGTCTTGCCTACTCTTCGTCTTCCATACACTATCACAAACTCAGAGCGGTCGGATTCCATCACCCTATCCAGTTCCAAGCACTCTCGCTCCCTACCTACCAACTTATTGCTTGTTCCCATTTTCTTCGCTTTTTATTCGTTTCGATACTGACTGCAAATTTAAGCCAATTTTCCCGAAAAACAAAGAAAATGGGCGATTTTTTACCCAAATCTATGTTTTTGAATGAGATTTGGGTAAAAAATCGCCCATTTTTTAGTTTCCATCACTATTTCTTCATTACCTATCTATCAAAGAGATTGATGATAACATGCGAAACTTGAGTCAATTATTTCTGGTACTCTTCACTCTTCACCTTTCGGCCGGAAACCCCTGTGTTTATCGGCATTCCAAAGGGTGAAGAGTTGTTTTTATCTCTTCACCCACTCTTCACCACTCTTCACCTTCAG
>USSA01000090.1 GCA_900557255.1 uncultured Prevotella sp. | reverse complement strand
ACCCATCTCTTCGGTAAGGCTTCCTATTACTCCATGGATCCTTTCCACGAAAGCAATGATGATGCTGCCGTTGATTACAGAAAAGCAGGAAAGGTGCTGATGGATGCCATGAAGCGTGCCAATTCTGAGGCTGTGTGGGTGGTTCAGGGATGGACCGAGAATCCACGTCCACAGATGATAGAAAATCTGAAGGTTGGCGACCTCCTCATACTCGACCTCTTCTCTGAATGCCGCCCGATGTTCGGAAGTCCGAGTATCTGGAAACGGGAAGGTGGATACGGCAAGCATCAATGGCTTTTCTGTCTTCTGGAGAACTTTGGCGGAAACGTGGGTCTTCATGGAAGAATGGATCAGTTTCTCAACAACTTTTATCTCGGAACGGGGAAAACGGACACCCAAAAGCAAGAGAATTCTTCACTCATCACTAACTCTTCACTGAAGGGCTGGGGCTTTACGATGGAAGGTTCAGAAAACAACCCGGTGATGTTCGAACTGATGAGCGAACTGCCTTGGAGAGCGGAGAAGATGACCAAGGAAGAATGGATCCAGGAATACTGCTTTGCCAGATATGGCATCCACGATGATACAATCGTGAAAGCCTGGACTTTGCTTGCAAAAAGCATCTACAACTGTCCGCTCGGCAACAACCAGCAAGGTCCCCATGAGAGCATCTTCTGCGGACGCCCATCATTAAACAATTTCCAGGTTTCCAGCTGGTCGAAAATGCACAACTACTATGATCCGGAAGACACCCGACAGGCTGCCATCCTCTTCGCACAAGTAGCTGATAAATACAAAGGAAACAACAACTACGAATATGATCTCGTGGATATCTGCCGACAGGCTCTCGCCGATCAGGGCAGAAAACAGTACCAGCAGACGATTGCCGACTACAATGCCTTTGCCCGTAAAGACTTTGACAAGAATGCAGACCGATTCCTGAAGATGATTCTCCTGCAGGACAAACTCTTAGGCACCCGTTCTGAATTCCGTCTGGGACATTGGACAGAACAGGCACGCAAAATCGGCAAGACTACGGCAGAGAAAGACCAATATGAATGGAATGCTCGTGTACAGATTACCACATGGGGAAACCGCACCTGTGCTGACAAGGGAGGGCTCCGAGACTATGCGCACAAGGAATGGCAAGGTTTACTGAAAGACTTCTACTACAAGAGATGGAGTACCTATATGAAGGCATCTTCTCTACTGGTTCCTTTTCTGTAGGATCCATGGCTGTAACCAATGAAAAAGTTACATCCTTGGGAAGCTGGTTGATGGCATACGAGAAATAGAATGAGGTGCCGCCAGCCATATAGACGGTACGGTTAGGAGTCACAATCTTGTCTTTGGTGATGTGACCGATACAACAGATATCTTTCATTATAATCGTTTTTATTTCTGATGAGCTGAGCCTTCACAGGAGACTCACTTCTTTGTTCTTTTTGCAAAACGATTGCAAAGTTACTAAAAAACCGGGAAAAAGAAAAAGTTTTCTTACTGTTTCTGAGAAATAAAATCGATTTTATTTTGTTTTGTCCCTGATTCTGATTACCTTTGCACTCGAAATTGAATAAAAACTCAATAAAAACAACTATTGATAGATTTAGATCATGTGGTTTGATGGATTAATCAACGTACATTCGGCGGTGCAGGGCATCGTCATTCTTTCCTTGATTTGTACTTTGGGTCTTGCGCTTGGTAAGCTCCATATCAAAGGCATATCATTGGGAATCGCTTTCGTCTTTTTCGTGGGAATCGTAGCCGGACATCTCGGTCTGACTGTCGATCACAATATGCTGGAGTTTGCTGAAAGCTTTGGTCTCACCATGTTTGTCTATGTGCTCGGACTCTACGTGGGTCCTAACTTCTTTGGTTCCATGCGGCATGAGGGGATTTCGCTCAACCTCTGGAGCATGGCGGTCATCTTGGTGGGTACGCTCTTCTCGCTGCTGCTGTGCTGGGTGCTTCCTGTGAGTTTGCCGGATATGGTGGGCATCCTCTGTGGTGCTACTACCAATACACCTGCACTCGGTGCTGCCCAGCAGGCTTTGCAACAGTTGGGGATGCCGAGTGGTGGTGCAGCCTTGGGCTGTGCGGTCACTTATCCCTTGGGCGTTGTGGGCGTCATCTTAGCGATGATGCTGTTGCGCAAACTCTTTGTGAAGCCTGAGGATCTGCAAATCAGAAGCAATGATGATGACGACCATACTTCCATCGGACAGTATCTGATTGTCAATCCGGCACTCAATGGTAATACGATTGCAGAAATCTCCATGCTCACTCACCGTAAGTTTATCATCTCTCGTGTCTGGCGTGGTGAACAGGTGATTGTGCCACAAGCTGATACCGTGCTTCATACAGGCGATAATGTGCTGGTGGTGACGAATAAGGACGAGGTGTCTGCCATGCAGATTCTCTTCGGTAAGAAAGTGGATAAGGAGTGGAATAATGATAAGGTGGACTGGAATGCCATTGATGCTAAGGTGGAAAGCCGCATCATCGTGGTTACCCGTCCGGGACTCAATGGTAAGCGACTCGGACATCTTCAGATGCGCAACAGCTATGGTGTGAATGTGAGCCGTGTGCTCCGTGGTGATATCCGACTGTTGGCTACCGATGATTTGCGACTTCAGTATGGCGACCGCCTTACGGTAGTGGGCGATCCTACCAGTATCGACCATGTGGAACAGTTCTTGGGTAATGCTGTCAAGACACTCAACGAACCTAACTTGGGTGCTATCTTCCTCGGAATCATCTTAGGTCTTGCCGTTGGCACGATTCCGTTTAACATCCCTGGCATGTCTGCTCCGGTACGTCTCGGTATTGCCGGTGGACCTATCGTGATGGGTATTCTGATTGGTGCGCTGGGGCCTCGTGTGCATTTCATCTCTTACATGACGCGAAGTGCGGGGCTGATGCTGCGAGAACTGGGGCTTGCCCTCTATCTCGGTTGCCTGGGATTGGCGGCTGGTGGACAGTTCTTCGAGACGGTAGTCCGTCCGGAAGGTTTGATGTGGGTAGGCATCGGTTTCCTTATCACGGTTGTGCCTGTGGTTATCGTAGGTCTCATCATCCTGAAGACCAAGAAGTATGACTTCGGCAGTATCTGCGGAATCCTTTGTGGAAGTATGGCGAATCCGATGGCGCTTACTTACGCCAACGAGACGCTGGATGGCGATACGCCAAGTATCAGTTATGCTACGGTTTATCCGCTCGGCATGTTTATCAGAGTGGTGATAGCTCAGGTTATCGTGATGTTCTTTGTCTGATGTTACGATGTTTTCATCTGTTTCTGCGGATTCTGTCATCCGCAGATATGAAGAAAGGCTGGTTTCGGTTAGAAATCAGCCTTTCTTGTTATAGTCATCTTCTTTCCCGTCATCGGGTGCTCAAATGTGATTTCCTCTGCATGAAGATGCAGTCTTGTTGCCGGCTCGTTGCCGTAGAGCGGATCGCCGATGATAGGGGCATTCAGACCTTCCTGATGAGCACAATGCACTCTCAGCTGGTGCGTTCTGCCCGTTTTAGGATAGAGCGCCAGGCGAAGATGGGTATCGTCAATACGCTCTAGAACCTCGTATTCTGTAATGGCTTCCTTGCCCTGTTCGCGGTTTACAATCTGGCGTGGACGGTCTAGGAAATCTGCCATCAGAGGAAGCGAGATGTAGCCTTTTCCGCCTTCTGCTTCTTTCAGAATCCGGTTGCACGATTCCTTGTCTTTTCCGCAAACGATGGCTACGTACTTCTTCTGAACCCGATGATTCAGAAACTCCTTTTGCAGGCGATGATAGGCAAACTCGGTCTTGGCAATAATCATCAGTCCGCTTGTTGCCATGTCCAGACGATGGACGATGAGCGGACCGGTAGCTTCCTGATATTTCCTGCGCATCAGAGCGTAGACGGAAGGCTGGGCTGCATCTTTCCCCGGAACCGAGAGTAAACCTTCGGGCTTATAGATGACTGCCAGTTCACGGTCTTCGTAGAGCGTTTCCACCTTATTATATATAGTAGTTTCTGTCTGTTGGGTTTCAAAGACTGTTTTAGGCAGCATCCAATGTAGTATCGGTTTGCATTTTCCGTTGCAGGCAGGATAAAACTGAAGATGATGTCTGATTTCTTCTTTCGGACTCTCTCCCCACCAGAACATCGCCATCTGCAGAGGCTTGTAGCCATGCTGGTAAGCGTATTGCAGGAGTTTCGGCTCGCAGCATTCTCCACTTCCGGCAGGTGGAATCTTAATCGCCTCGTCCTTGAAAATCTCCAGCAGGTCCTTGCTTTCTCCTTCTGCATTCAGCATCTGGAATTTAGAAAACAGCCATTGCTGAAGTGCTTCTGATAGCTCTTTGCGGAGCTGTTTCGCCTTTTTCAAGTCCTTTTCGTATACTTCGTATTTCGTTTCCAGCGTCGTCTTTTCGTTTACCGATTTCTTCAGTCTCTTCAGTTCTGCCTTCATAAACTGGCTCTCTTTTATCATCGCCTCTTCCTCTTCCTGGCTCAAAGATATTCCTGCAGAAAGAGCTTCCTTGCGCCTTGCATCTCGCTTTTCTTTCGCTTCTTTTATCTTCGTCTGATAGTTGGCGATAAATTCCTGGCGCTTCTGTTGCAATATATCAATCAGACCTTTCGCCTTTTTCAGATATTCATTAGCCTCAAGCTGTCTGATTTGCTGGTTCAATTCCGAAATCTCAGCCTCATGTTTCTTGAAATATCCGTCGGGTTGAAGATAATCGAAAACGGCTGGCACAAAACCTTCCCAGTCGCTTCTGCCGCCAATCTGTCCGCTGTACGCTCTCAGATAGCCAATCTTACTGTTGTCGGCTTCTACGATAAGTACGCCGAACATCTTTCCACGGTCAATTTCCTCTCGCCAGTCGTTTCGCTGTGAGAGTTCAGCCTGCAGCTCATTACATGCTTCGATGCAGAGCGGATGAGGTTCGTAGCTGAATGGATTGTTCATCCTTTCAGGCATGTTTTTGGGTTCTAAATTTTTAAATAAATGCATTTCCATGCAGCAAAGATACACATTTAAACGCGTTTTAGTTCATATTTTATATAAAAAATGAGTTTTTCAGTTATTTTTTTTGTTTATTTGGATTTTTTGTTGTACTTTCGCAACTGAAACATAAATTCATTTAAATAGTCTATCATGGTAAGTGTATATAAAAAGATAATGACGATGCAGATTAAGAACGGAATGTGCCTTCTGTGGCTATTCGTTTTTATGCTGGCTTTTGCCGCTTGCTCTCATCGGCAGAAGGGTGATGAGTCGTGGCATAAAGATATTGATGAATTTGTGTCCAGTCACCAACCTCTCATGCAGAGTCATCCTGATTCGATGATCATGCTGATAAGAAATTTCAAATGTGAAGGTAATCCCGATAAAAGCAATCAATGGAAAAAATTATTAATAGCTAAATGTTATTATATGAAGGGGGCTGATGCCCAATGCCAGTCGTTGATAGATTCGGTTAACGCTTATTGCAAACAAACTCCTGACAACAGAATTCTTTCTTATGCTGATAATCTGCAAGGCATACTTTTGCTGGTTTCCGGCAAGAGGAAGGAGGCTTTAATTTATTATGAGAAAGCTTATCATGAAATCATGAACCTTGACAGTTGCGGCAAGGCGATTGATGTATGTATCAATATTGCCGATGCGTCCAGACAGATGGGTAAGCTGGCGGATGCTTCTTCCTGGTATCGCCGTGCCTATTTCCTGGCAGATTCTCTGAATCAGCATGAAGCCCAGAACAGTATTCTCTCAGGACTGGGACAGGTTTATAATGATTTGCAGAACTATCAGCTGGCGCATCATTATTTCCAGAAGGCTGAACGCCTGTATCCGCCAAAGAATCCGAAAGATGTTTATTTCTTTTACAACAGTTGGGGAAATGTGTACAGCAGTCAGGAAAAACCGGCTGAGGCTCTGAAATGCTTCCTGAAGGCTCAAAAGGCTACACGGCAGATGGAACAGCCCCTGGCGACGGCTATTGTTGATGCTAATCTCGGACAGACTTATCTGGAACTCAACCGGTTGGATTCTGCACAGAAATATCTGACTCTTACCACGAAATTCTTCTTTGCCCAGCCCTCCATGCAGAGCGATGTGCAATTCTATGTGGATGGGTTGAATGCATCTCTGGCTCTGAAGCAGGATAGTCTGGCGAAGGCTACTGAGATTTTGAACAAGCCATACGATCTCTCCAAGATGTCGCCTAATTATCTTTACCTTTATCATAAGGGACTGGCGGCTCTTTGTGAGCGAAAGGGACAATATGCCAAGGCTCTGCAATATCAGAAACTGATGAATCAGTACGACGATTCGCTCCGTAACGCTACGATGGTTTCGAATGTTCAGGAGAATGAATTGAGATTCAAGCAGGATACGGCCATCGTTCGCCGTGATTTATCCCTTAGCACCACGCAAGCAGAGGTAAGATCCTTTAGAGTCATCCTGCTCCTGATTATCGGCTTGCTGGTAATGAGCGTGTTGGCTCTCATCGCTTTCATCCGTTACAAATGGATGCGCAGCAAGCATCAGCATCATAAGGAGATGAACCGGATGATGGCTCTGAAGATGGAGAATGTGCGCAATCGTTTCTCGCCTCATTTTGTATTTAATGTGCTCAATATCTTCGTATCTAATCTTCCGAAGGGGGTTAATGTCAAACCGCTTCAGCTCCTGATACAGGTACTGCGTGCCTACTTGCTTTCTTGCGATAAGATGGCGGTAAGTTTGGAAGAGGAACTGCAGATGGTGACGAGCTATTCTACTCTTCGCCATGAAACCAATCCGTTCCTTCCGATGCCTCAGTTCCATGTTGCCAAGGATGTGGATATGAAGCTCATGCTGCCGTCTATGATTATCCAGATTCCTGTAGAGAATGCTTTGAAATATGCTTTTGTGGAAATGAAAGAGACGGAAGATAAGCCTTTGCTGGATGTAAACATCTGGGTTGAGGACGATATGCTCCGCATAGATGTTACAGATAACGGATGTGGAGTTTCGGGTACCGTTGGCAAGAAAAAGAAAAATTGTGCTGCCAGTACGGGAACCGGATTGAGAATTCTGAACAGTACCATCGAAATGCTTAATGCAAGCAACGAACGCAAGATGTTTTTCAAGATGCAGAGCAACAGAGGAGCATCAGAAGAGGAGGGTGGTACCAGGAATAGAGGAATATGTGTAAGTATCGGAGTTCCATGTAATTACGATTATAATGTCTTTAAGTAAGAAACTTTTCATAAGAATTTAAAACGAAATAACATGCAAGATAGAATTAAGGTTGTGATTGTGGACGATGAACCACAGAGCATCCACAGGTTGCAGGATGATTTGGCAACTCTGGAAGATTTTGAGGTGATTGCCACGTCCTCTTCGGCGGTATCGGCAAAGAATCTGGTGATGAGCATACAGCCCGATGTGCTGTTCATCGATGTTGAAATGCCTGGACAGACGGGTTTTGAGGTGTTGCAATCTCTGAGAGATGAAATTCCGATGGAACTTATCGTAGTATTTTACAGCGCCTTCGATAAGTATATGATTGATGCGCTCAGAGCCTCTGCCTTCGATTTCCTGTTGAAACCTTATCAGCAGGATGAGTTTGAACTGGTGGTAGACCGAATCCGGCAGAAAATGAAAGATGGAGATGATGTGGATGAAGATGCTTCTTCCGTTCCAGAGTCCTCTTCCTGTTCTTCTGAATCAGTCTTGGCTTCTCAGAAGGCTCAGGATTTTTCGGGAATGAATGGGATGCTGGGAACAGCAGCCAAGCGTCTTGCCATTCAGACCATTTCGGGTTTATTGATGTTGAAGCCCGATGATGTGTTCAGTTGCACTTTTGATGAGGCTACTCATCTTTGGCAGTTGAAGTTGTCGAATGGGCAGGTTTATAAATTGAAGAGGCAGGCCACGGCAAAGACCATCCTTTCCATGTCGCCTTCTCTGGCTCAGGTTCGTCAGGATTGCATCATCAATCTCGATTATCTTCTCTGCATCGAGAATTATACGCTCCGCTGCATCTTTTCTCCTCCTTTCGACCATGAGGAAATCACGGTTTCCCGCCGCTGCTATAAGGCGGTAAAGGATCAGTTGGAGATATTGTAGGAATCGGAAAAAAGAAGAGGGTGTGCAAGATATAGTTTTTGCACGCCCTCTTCTTCTATGTTTTTATTCTTCAGTAATTCCCCAATCCAATAGCCCTTTGCCTTCCTCGTCCAGTTCGATGCCGAGGCCTATCACCTTTCGCTTGTCTGCTTGGAAAGGCTCCAGGTATTTGTTATCCAGTATCTGCTGAATGGCAGCCTTTTTACCACCATTATTTTTCAGTTTCAGTTCTATCACGTAGATGTAGCGTGAAGTTTGGGCGATGAGGTCGATCCTTCCTGTTGCAAGCATATGCTCTACCTCCACTTTCAGACCGATGGCATTCAGAATAGTACTGATGATGAGACGGTAGCGCTCTTCCATATCCATCGAGGCAAGTTTCTTGTTGCTGTAAGGCACATCGGCAACCAATGCTTTCAATGTTTTCATGGCATCTGCGATTTGCCCGGTACCCAATTGGCGGAACAGACTGCCTTGCAGACTGATAATATCGCTTTCTGATTTCATGGTCAGGCTTGGCAGCACAACCTCGTAAAGAGCCTGTTTCACTTCTTGGTTTGGAAAACCTAAGAAATAGCCAAATTCATCGCTCGACTTGATGGTAAGGTAACCCGTCTGATAGAGAAAGAGTTCGGCACCACCATTTATGACATCAGAACTCTCAAGAGTCTTGCGTAAAATCGGACAATTTTCGAAATTTCGTAAGCGCAGTTCCATGTTGTCCACAAACTTAGGTAGCATGGAGGTAGCTCCTGATGAAACCCAGAAACAGCTCAAGTCTTGTGCGTCGAGCGCGTTGAGAAGACTGAAAGGATTGTAGATGTCCACCATGTTTCTGCGACTGAAATGGTAGCCATCGTAGTAATCCTTCAGATTATCATGAGTTTGCTGCAGGGTCCACTCGTTCACTTCGGCCATTCTTTCCAGTTCCGGCTTGAAGTTCTCCCCGATTTCTTCTTCTGTAATACCGCAGATAGCTGCATATTCAGGAAGGAAACTGATATTGGTCAGGTTGTTGAGAACTGAGAAAAGAGAAATCTGTGTAAACTTGGTGATACCCGTAATGAAGACGAAACGTTGGTACGCATCATCAGCTTTCAAGATGGAAAACACGCTTCTATATACTTCTGTGCAACCCTCATGCTCGGGAGTTTTCCACGAGTGCTGGAGAGGAGAGTCGTACTCATCGATAAGAATGGTAACCTTGAGCCCTGTTTGCTCATAGGCGGTTTTAATGATGAGGTCGAAGCGGTTTCCTAGTGAATCTGTTGGTTTGATATGGATGCCATATAATTGCTCATAAACATCAAAAGTTCGATCCAGGTATGCCTTAACTTCATTTGCTGTCGCTCCCCCTCGGCTCATGTCGAGTCGAATAACCGGGTACTGTTTCCATTCCTTCTCCAACTCCATGATTTTCAGTCCTTCGAAGAGCTCTTTCCTTCCTTCGAAGTAAGCCTGGAGTGTATCAACAAGCACAGATTTTCCGAATCGGCGAGGACGACTTAAGTAATTATACTTTAAACCTTGGTTCGCCAATTTCCAAACCATGTCAGTTTTGTCAACATAGAGGTATCCTTCCTCTCTGATGACATTGAAAGATTGTATGCCTACCGGCAGCTTTCTGTATTCATTGTTTGCCATAATCCTTTCTCCCTTTTTAATATGGTACAAAGATACGGCAAATAATTGAAACCACCAAATTTTGAAAGAGGAATTACGATGTTGCTCTTTGGATGTACATTCTCGCATTCAACTTCATTCTCTGCCAAGAAATCCAAGTTTGATTAGATTCTTCCGATATGCCAAGCTTGGCGAAAATGCAGGCTTTGGCATAGTGTATTATTGGTTTTCGAAATAGTTGTAAAGTTTCACACTTGTAACTTTAGGATAATTATATTGATATTCTGATGTGAGATCTTTATAGAAATATTTTCCTTCCACACCTCGTTCATGATATAACATCCCTAATACTATACTTTCGAATCCAAATGGCGTGATAGAATAAATCAGATTCTTCTTGTCATCAGAAATTTTATTTAAGAAACCATCAACTAATACCGTTCCGTTTTTGTCTTTTGTTGTAATTCTTTGATACGGAATAGTTGTATTTACGCTCTCAAACAAATCATAGGTAGCGTCTTCATCTCTGTTTATTGCATCTTCTGCTATCTGTGCAGAGTCTGCTGTTGGTAGGCTTTCTACTATACAGATTTTGTGAACCACATACAGCTTCTCTTTTAGGTGCCAATAGCTGCCAATATCTTTCAATCCAATTTTAGAAGAAGGAATTGTTTGTAAATCTTCTTCGTTTATATTTGCACTATTATTGCACCCCATAAAAGAAAGTGCAATAGTGGAGGCAAAAGCCAAACTGATAAATAAACACTTTTTCATAGTCTCATTTTTTAGTTTGATTACTTAAAACATACCAACATGAAGTGGTGAAGAAATCACGGCTATACTTCAACTTCCACATCCAATGGGGTAAGAGTCTAGGTGTAAGATGAAACTTCTGTTTGTAATGGGGATTGATGAACCATAGTTTTTGGTCAGTGACAGAATATCCACATTTGTGTATAAGATGTTCAAAAAGCTCGATGCTTGTTCGACATTCTTTTATACTCATCAGTTCTTTGATGGTTCCAGAACTTTCCTTGCACATCTTTAGTAATAACTTATATAAAGGATTGGGAAGCAAGTGAATGAATGGTAGATGTGAGCAAAATTTGTTTTTGCAAATCTGCTGATGTCCTCCAAAAGGCATTTGCCATACAGGAAAACCAACAAACAACACACCTGTCGGTTTCAAAAAGTTTTTGATGTGTGCCAAAAATGGCTCTTTTGCTGGAATGTGCTCTATTACATCGTGTAATAGGATTACATCATATTTATCTTCGTCACGATTTGGCATAGGACATTTCATGAAATCACAACAAGCGAAAGTTGCGGTATCACTTATTTCGGAAAAGTAAGCCTTGGCATCCTTTATTCGACATTCCGCTATGTCAACTCCTGTTACTCTACATCCCAATCTGGCGAAGGGAGCAAGGTTGCCTCCTTCGCCACAACCGACTTCCAAGATACTACTCTCAGGGGTTAGCTTTGTGTAAGCTGAAACATAGTCGATGTAATATTCTTGAGATGTCACCTCCAAATCATGGAAGTACATTTTTCTGTCTGTATGTCGTTTCTGCATGATTTTTTTCTTTTGTACTTTTTTGACTTTTATATCAATATAGATACAAGCCATGCCAAAAGACTGCATGCAAATCACACCAAATTTACCATGTGAACCGAATTCCAATAGGAACCGTAAAGGTAAATGGATGCTCTGTCCAGCTATTTTTGATATAGCTTCCATTTGGAATGTACCAATTCAGTGTTGGTTCAACAAACAAGTTTACATTAGGTGCAAA
>USSA01000089.1 GCA_900557255.1 uncultured Prevotella sp. | reverse complement strand
ACTTTATTATAAACAAAATAACCCTTCAAATCCGCAAAGACTTGAAGGGTTATTTATGACCTGTTGTCCCAGGCGGATTCGAACCACCACTGACAGAACCAAAAACTGTAGTGCTACCATTACACCATAGGACAAGCAAATCGAATGCAAAGGTAGTGGATTTTTTCTCCACTACCAAATATTTTCAATACTTTTAACGATTACTTAACGGTAATCAAGAAGTAGTTCTTCTTACCTTTCTGAACCAAAAGATACTTACCGTCAATCAGGTCATCAGCAGTTACAACCTGATCGAAAGCAGCGAGTTTCTCCTTGTTGAGTGAAACGCCACCACCCTTAACGAGCTTACGCATCTCGCTCTTGCTTGGGAAGATCTGCATACCTTCCTGGTTGAAGAGGTCAACAGCTGTACCACCGAGCAAGTTCTTGTCGAGGTCGTAGTGAGGTACATTGGCAAATACATCGTTCAATGTAGCCTCATCGAGTTGTGCCAAGTTCTCCTTGGTAGCCTTACCGAAGAGGATGTTGCTGGCTGCGATAGCCATATCCAAATCCTCCTGAGAGTGAACCATTATGGTAACCTCCTCAGCCAAACGCTTCTGAAGTACACGGCGGCCTGGGTCCTGCTTGTGCTCCTCTACGAGAGCATCGATAGTCTCCTTGTCAAGGTCAGTGAAGATCTTGATGTACTTCTCGGCATCATCATCGCTTACGTTCAACCAGAACTGGTAGAAAGCGTAAGGAGTAGTACGGTTACGGTCCAACCAGATGTTACCGCTCTCTGTCTTACCGAACTTCTTACCGTCTGCCTTGGTAATCAATGGGCAAGTAAGGCAGAAGCACTCTGCATCGTTACCCAATGTACGGTGAATCAGCTCTGTACCGGTAGTCATGTTACCCCACTGGTCGTTACCACCCAACTGGAGACGAACACCATACTTCTCATACTGATAAAGGAAGTCGTAGCCCTGGAGCAACTGATAGGTGAACTCTGTGAAAGACAAGCCGTCGCGAGCCTCACCGTTCAAGCGCTTCTGCACGCTATCCTTCGCCATCATGTAGTTTACAGTGATATGCTTACCAACCACACGAGCGAAATCGAGGAAGGTGAAATCCTTCATCCAGTCGTAGTTGTTCACCAACTCCGCCTTGTTAGGCTCATTACCATCGAAGTCGAGGAACTTAGATACCTGCTTCTTGATAGCTTCCTGATTATGATAGAGAGTCTCTGAATCGAGAAGATTGCGCTCCTGGCTCTTGCCAGAAGGGTCGCCAATCATACCCGTGGCACCGCCGACGAGGAGATAAGGCTTATGGCCACAACGCTGCAAGTGACGCAACATCATGATACCACAAAGGTGACCGATGTGCAGAGAGTCTGCAGTAGGGTCGGTTCCGAGATAGGCAGACACCATGTGGGTGTTGAGATATTCCTCAGTACCTGGCATTATCTGTGCCAGCATACCACGCCATTTCAATTCTTCAACAAAATTTTTTGCCATAGAATATGATTTTTTATTATATTATATAATATGTATAAGGGGCCCAACAATACAGTCGGAAACTTACGGTACGGGATCATAACCCGAACCACCCCAAGGATTGCATCTTAAGATGCGCCAAACAGCCAAAGCCAGTCCCTTAAAGGGACCATGCTTCAGGATGGCTTGTCTCGCATACTCTGAGCAAGTGGGCTGAAAGCGACAGGAAGGTGGCGTATAAGGAGTAATACACTTCTGATAAAACAATATCGGCAGTATAAGAATCCATACCAACACCTTTCTCATGCCATGTGCTATCATAAAGAGAATCTTCATCATAAACTGCTCTCTTTCATGCCTGTTTCAGATTGCATCTCATTGATATTATCAACCAATCTATCCAAAAGTTTAGTCATTTTGGTTGAAACCAGCTTTGAAGGCTGCAATTGTTCTGTTTGCCAAACAAAAGCCACAAGCAATTGTTTTCCAACATTATTCTGCATACAAGTCTCCAGCTCTTGTTTTTGATAACGAAAAGCTTCACGTATCTGTCGCTTTACCCGATTGCGTTTTACTGCGTGCTTAAAATAACGCTTTGATACACTGATAAGGACTTGAACAGAAGGGGCTTGCTCATTTTTCTTGTCAACAAGAAGAAACACCATTCTCATAGGCCATGCCGTCATTGCTTTAGCACCACCTCCAAAGAGCTGTTCTATAAGTGTCAGTTTACATAGATGCTCTTTCTTTCCGAATGTTTTATTTCTGTCTGTTGACATATCTATTCTATTAAATATTTCCTATTTATTATGACGTTTCAGATAATCTGCCAAGGCACCTGTCATAGATGGAAAAGCTTTATTAGGAGCCTCCAGATCGAGGCGTAAGCCCTCATCTTCAACCGTTTTTGCTGTAGCTGGACCAAAAGCGCCAACAGCGATATTCCCTTGTTCAAAATTAGGGAAATTCTTCTTCAGAGCCTTTACACCTGTTGGGCTAAAGAAAAGCATCATATCATAATCGAAGTTCTTGATTTCCTCTTCTGAGAAATCATTGCTTACAGTACGATACATTACACATTCTGTATGATTGAGTTTTTTCTCATCAAGCAAGTTGGCAATATCATTATTATGAACACTGCTTAATGGTACCAGATATTTCTCGGTTTTATGGCGAGCCATCTGTCCCATCAACCCATCAATTTTACCTGTATCACCAAAGAACACCTTACGCTTGCGATACTGAACATACTTTTGGATGTAGAGAGCGATAGTCTCTATCACACAGAAATATTTCATATCTTCAGGAATTGTGATACGCATCTCCTTAGCTAATTTAAAGTAGTTGTCTACTGCATGACGAGATGTAAATACGACAGCAGTATAGTCAAGCAAATTTATTTTCTGCTGACGGAATTCTTTAGAAGAGATCCCCTCTACCTTAAAGAATGGACGGAACACGCATTCTACTCCATATTGAGCCTGGATATCGAAGTAAGGAGACTTCTCACTTGCAGGTTTTGGCTGAGAAACTAAAATTTTCTTTATCATTTTGTCTTAAAAGTTTATTTTCAAATAATGACCGATTAACACGAGTCCACCCCAAAGAGCGAACAAGGGTATCACTTCAAGGGCACAAAAGTACAAAAATATTTGCAGAAACACGCCATTTCTTCTAAAAAAGATAATGTAAGCCTTCAAAAAAGCCAACAATTTAACTAATCCAAGGATAGTCAACGTGTATATCACTGCAATTTGCAATGGGAAATCGAAATACGACAAAAGCATCACCATTGGGAACAAGGCCACTCCTTGACATGATATAAGGAACAAGTATGCCTTGAGCCATTGTACATTTTTTTTCTTTTCAAAGAATACCCAACCAGAAATCACATAGAGGAACGCCTTCAACAAGAAATAGCCCCCCATACAACCAGCATATATACTGATTACCTGATATTGGTCTACGATAAACGTATCGCTGATAGATGCTTTCGAATAAATGAAATACCCGATTGCCAGCAAAAGACAGGTCTGCAACACGAAGAAGAACTGGTATCTTACTTCAGAACTGGTCTCCGTCACTTCTGTTGTACCGATGCGTGGAGTACGGAAGAAGGTTTTTGCCTGGCGTATAACAAAATGCTTAGATTTAGAGAATGCTATACAAGCCAAGAGAAAACAGACCAACAGCAATGAAGTAATAAAGCTATCACCTGCTACCGTATAGGGAACAGGATCACCTGCCACCCCTAAGCGTCCACCCTTTAATTCCGGATGAAACAGAGAATCTTTTGAAAAGAATGACTCACGATAATATTGTGGCAAACTTACATCCCTAAAACTCTTACCTGCCTCATGTCCTGGCAAGTGTAATGTATCCGGCATCTCGCTCCAATGAATCTCACTGGGCTTGATATGTGCCCTAATCATGGAGTCCTGCTGAGCTGGCGTTGCATTCTTAGGCAGCCAGCTCAACACCTTTTTGGGTGTGAGCTGGCTGCTATGTTGCCTGAGCACTTGCTGTTGCGATTCAGCCTCAAGTGCGGCATCTGTCTGTATCGAATCTGCCTGTTGCACCATTCCTTAAAGTCCGAAAACTTTCTTGATTTCGTCTACCTTATCTAATTTTTCCCATGTAAAGAGTTCTACCTTCACTGTTTTAGCCTCATGATATCGGCTGGTGAAGGTTTTCTCTACTATCTCATTCTTACGTCCCATGTGTCCATATGCCGCAGTTTCCTGGAACATTGGCTGGCGCAACTTCAACTGGCGCTCGATTGCTTTAGGGCGAAGATCAAACATTTCTGCAATTTTCTTTGCAATCTCGCCGTCAGTCATATTCACATGGCTTCTGCCGTAAGTATTTACATAGATACTAACCGGTTCTGCCACACCGATAGCATAACTTACCTGAACCAACATTTCATCTGCAACGCCGGCAGCAACCATATTCTTTGCAATATAACGGGCAGCATAAGCAGCCGAACGGTCAACCTTACTACTATCCTTTCCAGAGAAGGCACCACCACCATGAGCGCCCTTACCTCCATAAGTATCTACAATGATTTTACGACCGGTAAGACCTGTATCTCCATGAGGACCACCAATCACAAACTTACCTGTAGGGTTAACGAAGTACTTGATGTCATCATTGAAGAGAGCCAACACCTTGTCGCTCAAGTGAGTCTTTACTCTTGGAATCAGGATATTGATTACATCCTCACGAATCTTTGCCAGCATAGCATCATCATCGTCCTCACCATTTGCCTTCTTGATAAAATTATCATGCTGGGTAGAAACTACGATGGTATCGATGCGCTGTGGGATATTATCGTCTGAGTATTCGATAGTTACCTGGCTCTTAGAGTCCGGACGGAGATAAGTCATCACCTTGCCCTCCTTGCGGATATCTGCAAGTACACGCATGATGAGCTGAGCCAAGTCGAGTGATACCGGCATATAATTTTCGGTTTCCGTTGTAGCATAACCGAACATCATACCCTGGTCGCCTGCACCCTGATTCTCATCCTCCTCACGACTTACACCGCGGTTAATATCATCGCTCTGCTCATGGATAGCAGTAAGCACACCACAAGAGTCGCCGTCAAACTGATATTCGCTCTTGGTATAACCGATTTTCTTGATAGTCTTGCGGGCAATGGTCTGCAAATCAACATAAACGTTAGAGCGAACCTCACCCATGATTACTACCTGACCAGTAGTACAAAAGGTTTCGATGGCGCAATGAGCGTGGTCATCGTAAGCCAAAAACTGGTCAAGCAATGCATCTGAAATCTGATCAGCCACTTTATCTGGATGTCCTTCAGAAACTGATTCTGATGAAAACAAATATGCCATATTTTCTTACTTTATTTCTTTTAATTATTGATATTCATTATTTTGCGGCTGCAAAGTTACTCATATTTTTTCAGATTTTGTCATATTCCTATATAAAAAACGTCAATTCCTTGTGCTTTATCTGTTATTCGGGCATCTTTTGTCTGTTTTATCAGAATCAAGCACTTGGTTTTCTTCACTATATTTGATATTTCGAGGATGATGTTCCAAGATAGCTCTGCGCAAATCTGAAGTTTCAAGATGAGTATAAATCTCTGTGGTTCCAATATCTTCATGCCCCAGCAAGGCCTGAATTACCCTCAGATCGGCTCCACCTTTCAACAAGGCTGTAGCAAAACTATGGCGTAAAGTATGAGGAGAAATGGTTTTCTTGATTCCTGCATCATAAGCCGCATTTTTAATCATAATAAGTATCATATTGCGTGTGAGATGAGCACCTCTACGATTCAAGAAGACATAGTCTTCCTCACCTGGCTTGATTGTCATCAGATTCCGGTCTATATACCAAAGATTGATTTCTTTCAGAGCCTTGCCAGAAATAGGAACGATGCGTTCCTTGTTACCTTTACCTATGACCCTAATAAACTTTTCTTCTTCAAATACATCGCTTTTCTTTAGATTCACAAGTTCCGAAACGCGAAGGCCACAGGAGAACAGGGTTTCTATAATCGCCTTATTACGCTGTCCCTCCCATTTTTCCAAATCGATAGCCGCTTCAAGCATGTCAACCTCTTCTACAGATAAATACTCCGGCAAATGCTTTCCTATTTGGGGAGAAACCAGTAATTCGGTCGGATCGTCTTTTATATAATCATCAAGCACCAGATACCGGTAGAAAGAACGGATTCCGCTCAAAATCCGAGCTTGTGAACGAGCAGAAACACCACGATCATGCAAACTTGCAGAAAAATTCTCCAAGTCTTCCAATTTCATTTCCGTCAGCACCAAATTGTTCTTATCAGCATACTCCAAGAGAAAATTCAAGTCATGGTAATAGGCATCCAACGTATTTTTGGAGAAATTACGCCCCAACTTGAGGTATCTCATATAGTTCTTTATAATTTCATTCCTCATTTTTTGTCAGTTTCCTTAATTTATTGTATCTTTGCATCGTCTTTGCATAAGACAGGAGAGTACAAAAGATCTCTGCCGCAAAGATACAAAAAAAATATGGATTACGATTAAAAATCAAGTAAATATGAAGATACAAATTATTAATGGTCCAAACTTGAACCTTCTTGGTGTAAGAGAACCGGGTATTTATGGTAGCAATTCTTTCGAGAGTTATCTGCCTAAGCTGAAAGCGAAATTCCCTGATATTGAGATAGAATACTTCCAGAGCAACATTGAAGGCGAGTTAATCAACAAGCTGCAGGAAGTAGGTTTTTCCTATGATGGTGTAGTACTCAATGCTGGCGCCTATACTCATACCAGCATCGCCTTGCAGGATTGTATTCGCAGTTTGAAATGCCCTTGCGTTGAAGTACACATCTCTAATGTGCATAAACGTGAAGAGTTCCGCCATCATTCATATATTTCCTGTGCTTGCCTGGGCGTAATCTGCGGGTTTGGTCTGGCTTCTTACGAACTTGCCATTTCAGGAATCTTAGCACAGAAAGAAACAGAAGAGTAAGATTTCCGTTACTCTAAATCCATCAGATTATGACAGAAACTGAACTCATAGACAAATATATCTGCCAGCATATAGAGCCTGAAGGCGATTATCTGTATCGTCTTTACCGCGCCACCAATATACATACTATCCATGGACGTATGGCTAGCGGTCATATTCAGGGCAGACTTCTCAAGATGCTTGTTGAGATGATTCGCCCGAAGAATATTCTGGAAGTAGGCACATTTAGTGGCTATAGTGCTATCTGCCTGGCACAGGGATTGCAGGAAGGTGGAAAACTCTACACTTTCGAAATCAATGATGAGATGGAAGATTTTACCCGTCCCTGGATAGAAGGTTCGAATGTTGCCGATAAGATTGACTTCCGCATCGGTGATGCCAACATAGAAGCGCCCCAACTAGGCGTAAAATTCGATATGGCTTTTGTTGATGGCGATAAGCGTACCTATATAGAAACGTATGAAATGGTTATGAGCATCCTGAACCCTGGAGGCTACATCCTTGCAGACAATACTCTTTGGGATGGTCACGTCATCGATCCTGCCTACGACCGAGACCACCAGACTCAAGGCATTCGGGCTTTCAATGATTTAATAGCAAAAGATCCTAGGGTAGAGGTTGTTATCTTACCACTACGCGATGGTCTTACACTCATCAGGAAAAAATAAAAAATCAATTAGAACAAGAAATGGCATGAATCCCCCATGAAAGATTCATGCCATTTCTTTTAGTATATGCACCCAAGTATAAGAAATTCTGTAAGTTTTACCTCAACAGCCTTTTACTCAGCGCTCTTACAGGATACCATACAGCAAGCCAACCTACAGCAATTACAGTAACGAAAATAATGGCAACATCTGAGTAATGAACACTTACAGGATAAGCATCAACAATAAAGGAGCCTTCAGAATCTCCCAGACGTACAAATCCATATTGCTGCTGCAAAAAGCAGAGGAGCAAGCCCAATCCGATACCGATGACCGCACCTATCACAGCTATCATTCTACCTTCAAAAAGAAATACTCTGGTAATCTGCTTATCGTTAGCTCCAAGATTACGAAGAGTCACTACATCATTTTTCTTATCAATAATAAGCATAGAAAGCGACCCGATGATATTGAAACATGCAACAACTAAGATAAAGGTCAGGAAGATATAAGCAATCATCTTCTCTATCGACATAATTTTAAAGGTATCTTCCTGTTGTTCAAATCTGTCAAGCACTTTATATTTATTACCAGCTATCTGCTGCATCTCAGCCTTTACTGCATCCAGATTGCTACCCGGTTTCAAGCGTAATTCCAAATCAGAGAGCATACCTTGCTGTCCAAAGAGATTACGGGCAAATGAGATAGAAGTGATGATGTAGTTTTTATCATACTTAGCCTGTTTGACGGCAAAAAGTACGCCAGGAGAGTTGAGCGAGTCAACAACAAAGCCATCACCAGGGTTAGTCATATCCAGCTGTCCTTCCTTTTTAGGAGCATAGATTTTCAGGAAACCATCCCATTGTGCTCCTATGCCTAAATTCTGGGCAAGACGGATACCTACAGTTCCATATTCCAAATTGGCAGCATGCAAGGAGAAGGAGCCATCACCATATAAAATATCTGTAATATGAGAAAGTTCTGCAAAATTATCATCTACACCCTTGATTTTCACCATAGCCTGATGATCATTATAGATTGCAAGAGCTTGATCTTCCACGGTTTCTGTCGCAACATCCACCTGCGGCAAAAGACGAATTTTGGTAAGAATAGGATCATCTGCAGGTGCAGTCTTTCCCTCAACAGGCACAACCTTGAGTTGTGGGTCAAAACTCGTAAAGAGTGAAGCTACCAGGTCATGGAAGCCGTTAAAAACACTCAGAACGATGACCAGAGCCATCGTAGCTACCGCCACACCTATTACAGAAATAGAACTGATGACGTTGATGACGTGCGTACTCTTCTTTGAGAAAAGATACCTGCGAGCTATAAAGAATGGGAAATTCATAATTCTATCTTACCTTATTTATATAACAGTATAGGGAGTCAAGAATTGCCGTCTTAACTCCCTTGTCTTTTTACTTCCTTACTCTTTTACTTTTTCAAGAGTTCATCAATGTGCTCCAAATAATCGAGACTATCATCAAGGAAGAAACGAAGTTCAGGAATGATACGCAACTGGTTTCTCACTTTTTTACCCAAGTCGAAACGGATTGTCTTCTCATTTGCATTGATATTCTTCAAAATCTCCTCTCCCTTTTCAGAAGGGAACACACTCAAGTAAGCAGTACAGATACTGAGATCTGGACTTACTCTAACCTTAGTAACACTTACCATCACACCATGCATCATGCGAGTTTGTGACTGGAAGATAAGACTCAACTCCTTCTGGAGAAGTCTTGATATACGGTTTTGTCTTGTTTCTTGCATAACTATTAACTATAAATTATTAACTATAAACTATTCAAGATCTACATGTGTAACCTCCACCTGTTCATGAAGGAAAATCTGTGCAGATTCCTTGAATTTATCCTCACTTTCTGTTGTGAGATATCGGCAAGAGCCTGTTTTGGTTATCATCTGTTCCATCTGCGGATGGCGGTTCAGATAATCTTTCAGACTGTTTGCCACATATTGTCCTTGCGGAACCACTCTTACGCCATCAGGAAGATTCTTCACGATGCTGCTCATAAGAAGCGGATAATGCGTGCAACCCAAAATAACGGTATCAATATCAGCGTCCTTCAGCATCAGCTGGTCGATGCGTTTCTTTACAAAGTAATCAGCTCCCGGACTATCCGCTTCATTGGCTTCTACAATGGCAGCCCAAAGCGGACAAGCCACGCCACTCACCTGAATCTCTGGCCAAAGTTTCGAAATTTCCATATTATAACTTTGGCTTTTAATAGTACCTTCAGTAGCCAGAAGTCCCACGTGATTACTCTTGGTAATAGTACCAATTACTTCGGCAGTAGGGCGGATAATACCCAGAACTCTTCTGCTGGGATCCAACTCAGGAATATCGCGCTGCTGCAAAGAACGTAGTGCCTTAGCCGAAGCCGTATTACATCCCAGGATAACGAGATGACACCCCATAGAGAAAAGTTTAAGCACAGCCTGGCGTGTGAACTTATAAACCACCTCAAACGAACGCGAGCCATAAGGAGCACGAGCGTTATCACCCAAGTACATATAATCATACTGAGGCATCATCTGGCGCAACCCATGCAGGATGGTCAGTCCGCCATAACCAGAATCAAAGACACCGATTGGTCCGGGATTAGAAGGCAACATCATTTCAAAGTCTCCTCCAGCAAAGCTGTAATATCCTCCCCCATCTCTTCGTTGAGATAAGGAGCTGCATTATTGTCTGTATTGATAATAAAGGCAAACCCCTTCTGCTTGCCAATCTTTTTAGCTTCCTCGTTTATTTTTGCTTTGAGCGGAGCATAAGCATCATTCTCTGCTTGCTGCAACAGGCGGGTAGCCTCAGCCTTGAAGGCAATATTCTTCTCCATCAATTCACGCAATTCAGCCTGACGTTTCTCCAGAATTGTCTTGGCATAAGTGCGCTGTCCATCAAGAAATTCCTCATACTTAGCATTAAACTCAGTTTCTACACGTTTCGTTTCTGCATCGTATTTCTCACGGAGTTCATCCATATTATGCTTGGCTATAGCGTAACCAGGCATAGTATGAAAAACCTTATCAAAACTAAAGTAGCCAAAATGCAAAGGAGCAGATACAGCAATCTGTTGTTGCTGAACCTTTGCTGCAGGCGTTGTATGCTGGGCTGAAACAGTCAAAGAGATGAGAGCAAAAGCCAGAAATAAGAGATTCTTTTTCATGATGAGTGATACCGTTTATGATGAATACCTTATAAATACCTCGTTATTGAAAATGAGAAATAAGGGCAAGCACTTCTGCCCGCCCTCAATCTATATTCTTTTTATTTGCCTTGATTACTTAATCTTAGCCTGTACTTCCTTAGTAACGTCTACTACGTTAGTACCTGTATATACAGCTGCACCATCCTCGAAGATGAAGGTGTAGTTGCCAGCCTTGCCTACAGCCTCGATAGCTGTACGTACCTTTGCTACGATAGGCTGCATGAGTTCGCTGCTCTTCTTCTGCAACTCCTGCTGACCATCCTGGTAAGCCTGCTGAATTTTCTGCTGGAGAGTCTGCAACTCAGTTTCCTTCTGCTGCTTTGCTGTAGCGTTCATTGTGCTGGAACCCTTCTGATACTCGTCAGCCTTACGCTGCAACTCATCCTGCATAGACTTCAAGTCATTCTCTTTCTGCTTC
Source organism: uncultured Prevotella sp. (assembly GCA_900557255.1). The sequence goes on along the minus strand of USSA01000089.1, from coordinate 281 downwards.
TGGAGAGCTTCCATCTCGCCATTAGCCTTAGCTACATCTGGCAAAGACTGCATAATCTGCTGAGTATTTACTTTACCAAACTTCTGAGCCATCATAGTCATTGGTGCACAGAGCATCAACATTAAAATAAGCTTTTTCATTGTTCTATTCTTTTTAATTATTAATTTCTAAATGAAGTTTTCATGCCGCCAACCATTGGCACATGCACTTACCGGCTGCAAATATACAATTATGACTCCACTTTAAAAAGTGAGTTAAATTTGAATTAAACATATGCCTTG
>USSA01000088.1 GCA_900557255.1 uncultured Prevotella sp. | reverse complement strand
ATATGTTCTGGGCATTTGTTTAGAAAGAATAAGATTCCATTTAAAATATAATATTGCACGAAAGAACTCCTTATCGAGGATAGAGAAGTTTGTAGATTGTGTGATTGTAGAATTTCATGGTATTTCATAACGAGGATTGCCTTTTAGTATTTCAGATGCTGAAAGGCTTTTTTGTATCTTAAACTAAAGAAAGTCGTTCTTTTCTTTGGCATTTCCAATTCTTTTCGTTAATTTTGTAGCGTCATTTCCGAGATGGCTGGCAAAGGGATGCTGGCTGATAAGTCTGGGGATTGGCTATATCTTTTAGAATTAGACGTTTACTACGTTTTGTTTCTGATACACTGAAACTTAGGAACTTTCAAATGGCATTCAGAGGAAAATGGCAGTGGACGCCTACTATAACGTGTATATATACACGGCACAAGTGCGCCCTTTCGTATAGGAAGGGTGTTCCTTGTGCTACATACATATATGCAATGTTGGCGTAGGTGTTGTCCTCTTGCTCCTGTCCTTGATGTTATCGGTTTCCTAAGGCCGCAGTGTACGGGGACATAAAAAGGAGTAATGACACCCCTGCGCCAATTCTTTTGGATAGATTTGTGCCTACTTAGAAAGCAACAACTAACTTGTAACTTGTTGGTACAAAGATTAATGTAATCGGATTATATTTATCTGCTTTGGGGGTGAGCAAAGGGATGTAACGTCGTTATTCTTATGAACAAATACGAACTTGCAAAGAAGATAAATGAATTAGAGGGTCTTACGAATGATGAGAAATCGGAGTTAATCAAACTACTTCGTTCACAAAAGAAGTATGGTTTGGTTTGGGAAGACAAGCCTGAGGATGCTGAGCAAAGAATGGTCAACGAGCAGCCTGTGCTTGTTGAAGTGCCTGAACGTGCCATTATCAGCGATGACGCTGAGGCTCCAAACCATATTCTTATTGAAGGCGATAACCTCGAAGCCCTTACTGCTCTTAGTTATACCCATGCCGGGAAGATTGATGTTATTTATATCGATCCTCCTTATAATACTGGTAATAAGGATTTTATGTATAATGATTCGTTTGTGGATAAAGAGGATGGATTTCGTCATTCAAAATGGCTGTCGTTTATGGATAAGCGATTGAGAATTGCCAAAAAACTACTTTCAGATGATGGAGTCATTTATATATCTATAGATGATAATGAAGTTTCTGCTTTAACATTTTTGTGTGATGAAATTTTTGGAGAGCAAAATCACTTAACAACTTTTCATATTCAAGTTAGATATGCAGAAAAAAGTCTTAATGAGGAAAAGGCTTTTAAGCCATTAATGGAGTATGTCTTATTTTATGCCAAGAATGCAAGTGTATTTGAACCTCAGCGAGAATTGGTGGATTATGGATTGGAGAAATTTTGCTTTAAAATTACAGAATTAGGTAAGGGCTCTACTTTTGTAGTGAATAATCAAGAGGTTGTTGTTTTTAAAAAAGGAGAATGGAAAATAGAAAAGGTGGAAGGAAGCCTAACAGGCTTAAAAGAGACTTGGGTTACTGGTAGTATTTATACAACAATGAGTTATGGAAAAGTATTTAGAACCGTTGTTGAACCAAGAATAAAAGAAGATGGTTTAGGCTGCTTATATAAAGTTATCGGCAGAGGTGAAGATGGTTTAGGCTTTAGGTATTATACAGGACCAGCTAAAGCTACAGCGACTAAAGGAAAGATGTATAGTGGTGTTCCATTAGACAATGTTGCATTATTCAAGTCTGGTAATGCGCCCAAAAGAGCTTTGCCGATTCTTACAGTTTTCGATTTTGCTCCTGAATTTGGAAATATTAGACATGAAGGTGGCGTTCCTTTTGGAAGTGGTAAAAAACCAGTAAAAATGTTGCGGCAGTTTTTAAATTATCATAAGAATAAAAATGTAACTGTTTTAGATTTCTTTGCAGGTTCTGGTTCGACAGGTCATGCTGTTATGTCCCAAAATGCAGAAGATAATGGAAAACGTCATTTTATTCTAGTTACTAATAATGAATCTAAAATATGTGAGGAGGTTACTTATCCACGATTGTTGAATGTTATTGCTGGCTATGGTAAGGAAAAAGGTTTGACTCACAATAGTCTCCGTTATTACAAGACCCAACTCCAGCCTCGAACACAAAACATCAAGAACAAGCGTGCTTTAATGGCAGCATCTACCGATTTGCTTTGCATCAAGAATGATGTCTATGCAGAGCAGGAGCGATTTGCTGGCAAAAAGTTGAAACCTTCTTGTGCACGCTATTTCGACAATGGTAAAACAAAGATGTTGGTTATTTATAATGAGTTAACGGTGAATGCCTTTGCTGAGACCATCTATCATATGGAGGTTGATGGAAAGATACTCATCTATGTATTCTCTAATACCCGTTATGCTTATGATGATAACTTTGAGGATGTGCTTGATAAGGTTGAACTGTGTGCTTTGCCTGCAGCTATCTACGATGCATACAGAAATATCTTGCCTGAGCAGGGGATGAAGTTTGAAAATCCAATGACTGAGAGCGAGAAAGACACCGATAACGAAGTTACATCAGATGATTCTTCTGAGCAGATGGCATCTTCGGAAGATGATACTCAGTTGTCTTTTGATTTTAAATAGAGAAGAAGGAGGTATGAAATTATGATACAAGAAAAGAAATATCAGATAGAGGCAGTTGAGGCTTTGGTTATGAAAACCATCAAACTGTTGGAGGCACCAGGAGATAGAAAAAAGCTGGTGTTCAAGGCTCCTACGGGCTCTGGCAAGACCATGATGGCTAGCAAGATGTTGGATGACCTTACCTCGCAACTGGCAGAAGAGGGTAAAGAAGTGGCCGTTATTTGGATTGCTCCTAATAAATTACATCAGCAGAGTTATATGAGTATGAAGAACTTCTTTTCCGAAACTCATGTCTTGACTCCTGTGATGTATGATGAGTTAGATCATTCTGTGGACGGTTACATCAAATCGGGTGAGGTGTTCTTTGTTAATTGGGAAAGTATTAATAAAGATCGAAATGTCCTGGTGCGAGATACTGAGAACTCTTCATCTATTTATGATATAGTTCAGCGAACCAAGGAAGATCATCATTTGCCTCTCATAGTGGTTGTAGATGAAGAGCATATGTTTGGTAGTCGCAATGCCAAGCAATCGGAAAAGGTGTTGAAGAATCTCAATCCGAAGGTCGAGATTCGTATTTCAGCAACACCTTTGCCTTCTTCGTTGAGTTCTGCCGATGATATATATAATGTTCCTCGTGAAGAAGTTATCAAGGAGGAAATGATTAAGGACGGCATTACTATCAACGCTAATGTGAAAGAGGGCGACGAAATGGTGGGCGAGAATGCTTATCTGCTGGATTTAGCATTAGCCAAACGGAAGGAACTCAACGAGGCATACGAGAAAGAAGGAGTTAGAATCAATCCGTTGTTGCTTATTCAGTTGCCGAATGATAACTCTGAAACCTTGAATGAAGGAGAACGTGCTATTGTGGATATGGTAAAGAATAGACTGGAAACTGAATACGACATCACAACGGATAATGCTAAGTTGGCAATATGGCTATCCACGGAGAAGAAAAATCTTGAGGGATTAGAAAGAAACTATAATCTGACCGATGTCTTGCTTTTTAAGCAAGCTATCGCTTTAGGATGGGATTGTCCTCGTGCTGCTGTTCTCCTGATTTTCCGAGACATCAAAAGTACGGAGTTTGGTACACAAACGGTAGGACGAATCATGAGAATGCCAGAACAACATTATTATACGGATGGTATCTTGAATCATGGTTGGGTATATACCAATTTAAGTCGTGATCGCATAGAGATAGTTGCTGAAGACATGAGTTATATCACCAAGGCATTGTTATCTTATCGTCGTGAACATCTGAACAATGTGGCTTTAACTTCTACTTATAGTCAGTATCTCAGTGCTGACCGCAATCGTTTAGGTCCTGATTTTTATCCGTTGTTGGTGGAGACGTTCAATAATGCTTGGTTTAAACAACCTATCCAGTTGAGCTTCTTTGATTCAGATCCATTTGCTGATGATGATAATGAAGATAAAGCAGGTTCTGATAATGGTGGCTTTATGATAGATGTTGATAAAAACAGGAAGCAAGCTGAGCGTATCGACAGTATCTGTTTTGATAAACATACTATTAAGGTGAATATACTCCGTGATGTTGAGATTACTGGTGAAATGGGAACTACTGTGGTTGATGAAAACAAGCGTATTTCTTTCACCAGGAATCAGTATGAGCTGAGTGTGGCATTAGATAAATTCTATAAAGATTTGCTGGCTGGTTATGAAAAGGGAGCCGTCAAAGTTCTTCATGGTAACATGGATGAATTGATGGGCGAATACTTAGGCATCTTCGAAACAGACGTGCCAAGTATAATCTTGTATAACAGAAACAAGGGCAAGTTTGCTGCCATTATCAGTCGTGCAGTTGCCAAATATACCAAGATTATCAGCGAGCGCAAAAAGAAACGCAAGGAACGTTCTTTCAAGCAATATACTTGGAATGTGCCAGAGATACGAGAGTATAATGAAACCACTTATACCGAGAATGATGCAAGAAAGAATCATGCTATGCTGCCATATATGCAGTTCAATGATGATTCGTTCCAAGAGCGTGATTTCGAGGCGTTCTTGGAAGAATACGCTGATTGCATTGATTGGTGGTATAAGAATGGTGATGAGGGAAGACAGCATTATGCGATTCCTTATACCAAAAAGACGGGCGAGAAATCTCTCTTTTATGTTGATTATGTGATTCGTATGAAGAATGGTCAAATTTTTCTTTTTGATACAAAGGGAGTTGGAAGTGATGAGAATGGTCAAGAAAAGCATAATGCCCTTATCGACTATATGGCGAGTGAAGAGAACAAGGACAGGCATCTGAAAGGTGGTATTATTATACATCAGCAATCGGATGATAACTGGTATTATTCTTCGTTGCCAATAGAGAATACAACAGATTTAACAGGTTGGGATGCTTTTTTCCCAGATAAATATAAGGATTAATAAAATAAGGAATTATGGACGACAATGGAATATTAGGCGTTAAGATGAATGGCTTGTCTTTTCAAATAAATGAACTTTCAATTGATGATGACCAACAAAACTATGATTACATATGTAACATTGTTTCAACACAAGGATGGAATGGTAATGGAAAATATTCGATTTCTATATTAGATAGCCAAATGAAACAGGGTATTGTTTTGAATGGTTGGGAACTACGTGAAGGCAGCATCTCTTATGATTGGGGAAACTCTAGTTGCTATTTTGTATTAAGAGATTCTGTTGGTACAAAAACAAAAGATATATATGCTTGTGGACAAAGAGGCTCCATGGGTGGTTTTAATCCATTGTACATGACAAAGGCAATCTTTCCGAAAGCAATAGAAATTATGAGAAAGTATGAAACTGCTGAGGAATATAAAGTTGTTACAACTTTCGAAAAAAAACTTGAAGATAAACGATTTTTGGCGTATGAGTCAAACTCTGATTTTGATTATTCTCTTGAACTTTTAGATGATGCTATAAGCTCTTACTTGAAAGTGAAAGAATATTATTCAAAAGGAACTGTTCCTGGCGGAGAGCTGAAGATTATAGATATAAGAGAAGAAATGAAAGATTTTCTTTCTTATTTTAAAAAGAAAGATTAAAAACTATGGCAAAAGGTTTGGACGGAAAGTTCTTGCACTACGGCATCCGAAAGGAAGACCTCGACTTGATTCGGACGCTCTGCGAGAAACATGAGATAGACTTTGACTGGATGAGCGAGGAAATCCTGCGCAAATATCATGCAGCCAAGGTGGATAAGATAGAAATGAATGACGAGGATACTGAGAAGATTATCGCCGAGGCGATTTCTCAGATCAAGTAATGAACCAAGAATGAAGAACGAAGAGTGAAGAATAGATTATGATTATCAAAAGAATCAAAATCAAGAACTATAAGACTTATCTGAGTCTTGACTTGGATTTGTCGGTGAACCCCGATCAGCCCATCATCCTGATAGGTGGTATGAACGGTGGTGGTAAGACCACGCTGTTCGAGGCTATCTGTGGGGCTCTTTATGGACTGAAGATTCAGAACAAGGCGCATTTTCAGGAACTCCTGAACAATGGTGCCTTGGGAAAGGTGGAGCCTACCATCGTGCTCGAACTCTCTTTCGAAGGTATGGTGCTCGGACGTACGCAGCAGTATCTGCTGCGTCGTACGTATAAGCTTAATCCTGCCAACAAGCCTGTGGAGAATGTGCTGCTCAATATGGATGGCACGCCTTTCTCCTATGGCACGGCTACGCCTCCGCAGCAGCGTGCCATCAACGAGCAGCAGGTGAATAAGATTATCAAGGCAAACCTGCCGCAGGAACTCAGCAAGTATTTCCTATTTGATGCCATGCAGTCGAGCGAGCTCTTGAAGGAGAATGTCTTTGCCCAAATCATCAAGGATAATATCCAGAATGTGATGGGATTCAACAAGTATCTGCAATTGAAAAATGCTGCCGAGCATCAGCAGCAGGAATGGGCGGCAAGGAGACTGGAGGCGCAAAAGGAGGCTGAAGAATATAATGGACTTTGCGAACAGCGCAACCAACTGGTGGCTTTGCAGGAGGAGAATACCAAGCACCAGGATGATAAGTACAAATATCTGGTTTCCATTCAGGCTGAATATGATGCCGCCAAGGAAGGTGCCAAGGATTCTGCCGAGACTGCACGAAAGATTCAGGATCTGGAGGCCGGCGTGAAGGATACGCAGGAGTTGTCAAAGCGATATAATGCCCAATTGAAGCAGGTGGTGGAGACCTTGGAAATCAACGTGTTCTTTCCGAAACTTGCACAGGGAATCACAAACGAGGTGAATGACATTATCCGACAGAAAGAAGCCTTGAAGCAGGAACGTGAAGGGGTGCTCTCCCTGGAGCAGATGCGTGAGGTAACTACCAAGATTCTTGGTTATCTGAAATCAAAGTGCCTCTGTCCGGATTCCGTGGAGGATGACGATGTGGTGGCTTACCTGAAGAGTCAGCAGGAAGCTTTGCAGCGCAAGGACGACTATGCTTTCCTGGATGAAAGCGAGTTTGATGCGCTCAAGAATCTGCTGGGTGCCAATGCTGTGAATGAGTTTGTCGCCCTTAATGACAGTCGTTATGATTTGGAAAAGCGGTTGGAGAACTATGATAATCAGCAGAGTCAGATTGCTCTGCTCCGTCGTAGCATGGTAAGCGGTAATACCGAAATCATCAAGGCATACGAGGAGGCTAGCCGTGAACTCGAAATCTTGAAGAAGGAGGCGGATGACAGAAAGGTGAGCATTGAGAAACTGGAGCGGAAGATTCACCAGTTTGATGTGCAGATACAGCAGGAACCTGATGTGAAATATGACATGCTGGTGAAACTGAAGCCTTTTTTTGAGGATGTTGCCGACACTCTGCTCAAGCGCAAAAAGGAGAAGATTGAGGAGGATATGAAGGAGCAACTCAACAAACTCCTCATTTCCTACAAGGGATGCATCGCCAAGGTAGAGCTATCAGACAGTATGGAGAATTTCACCATCCGTCTCTATCACAAGGCAGGAAATGAAATCTCACTCAACCAACTGAATGCGGCATCCAAGCAAATCTTTATCCAGGTGTTGCTGAAGGTGCTTCGAAATCTGGGCGACTATAATCCACCTGTGATGATAGACACCGTGATGGGTGTATTGGATGAGGAGAGCCGTGATGTGCTGATGGAAGAATACTTCCCGGGACTTGCCGAGCAAACCATCCTGCTCTGCACCACTTCGGAAATCAGAAAGGATAAGGATTACATGAAGCTGGAACCATTCCTCTCCCGTTCTTATACACTGGTAAGAGATGTGGAAAGTCAGAGCACCCACGTGGAGGAAGGATATTTTGGAGTAATGTGTAATGAATAATGTTTCATATTGACGGAGCAATATAAATATGGAAGTAGCATTAGAGAATATACGACAGGCAGAAGGTATGGTAGAAGCCATCATGCCTTTGAAGGAGAAACTGGAGAAGCGTTTGAACCTTTCGCGGCAAGTGGAAGGGGAGAGGGATGCCATGCTAACCCTGAATAAGGTGATGCGAATCTGCCTGATAGCCAGTTTGAGCTTGACGGAGAAGAGAAGTGTGGATGGTTTGGGAGATATCGTATTGTCGAAATCTTCTCAGCGCATCATGCCTAGTTTCTTTACCAAGGACAATAAGAAGTCGCTTTTTTCGGCTTTGTTGAAGTTGAGATATAGAGATTGTGAGGTGGATTGGCAGAATGCCAGTATCGTGGGTCGCATCGTGGCGAAGGAAATCTATCGGGGTATCGCTTATCTTTCGGAAGATGAGAATCTGAATGCTTTTCTCTTTGCTGCAAGCGACAGGCGACATGGCGGAAGTGGTATTCCTGCTCTGGAGTTGCTGATAGGCGAGTATGCAGAGGATATGGAAGCGAAACTGAATATCAATGGGCGTTCGGTATCGAATGCACAGATTCTGGTGGCTGGTACCACGGGTTCGGGTAAGACCAATCTGCTGGCTGTGTTGATTCAGCAGTTTCGTAATCTTTCTACCGAAACGCCTTATCCCGTCAACTTCCTTTTGTTCGATTATAAGGGTGAATTCTCTGACCCATCGAATGCCAACTGGCTTGTTCACTTCGATGTGGATAGGAGTTGCATCCTCGACCCTGTGGTTGCGCCATTGCCTTTCACGCCGTTCAAGGATTTTACGGGCAGGACCATCAACGAAATCAATCTCTATTCCACGGAGATGGCTGGTGCACTCTGCGCTGTAGATCGTGCAACGGTGAGCGCATCCATGAGTAATCGGTTGAGTGAAGCCATTGTTGAGGCTTATAAGCAGACGGCAGGCAAGCCTATCACTTTTGAGCTGATGCTGATGAAATATCAGCAGAGAATGCAGAATCCGGATAAGGATGATAGCATCACTTCGGTTTTGAAACAGTTAATTCGCAATCATCTGTTTGCATCGGAAGATAAGGTGAATCTGGTAGATGAGTGTTTTATCGTGAAGATGGATGCTTTCCCGAAAGATGGTCCGATAGCCAGGGCTATCGTGTATTTCATCATTTCTAAGCTTAACAATATCTATGAGCAGTTGCCGAAGCAGGCGGTGAATGAGGATTATGTACAGATTCGTCATTTCACGATTATTGATGAGGCTCACTATATGCTGGACTTCGATAACCAGCCGCTTCGCAATCTGATAGCTGTGGGTAGAAACAAGGGCTTGAGCATCATCTTTGCCACTCAAAACATGGATAGTTACAAGAGTAAGTTCTTCGATTTCTATGCCAATGCGCAATATCCGCTCATCATGAAGCAACAGACGATTTCTGACAGTATCATCAAGGATCTCTTTGGTGTGTCGGGTAAAGACTTCCAGGAAATCAAGTCGGCGATAGCTGGTTTGCAGAAAGGCGAGTTGATTATCAAGGATCATACGATGGCTGCCCTTGGTTTGGGTGGTAAACCGTATAAGAAAATAAAGGTGACGCATCTTATTTGATGCGCCACCTTTTTAAATGATATGCCTTGTTGCCCCTGATTTGCGACAAGCTTTGGTCTAGTTGCCCCTGATTTGCAACAAAAACGACCTTTTTTTGCCACTGATTTGCAACAAATGCGTATGAATAATGCAAATACCTTATTATAATACTTCTAATCTGCTTTATTCTGCCAATCGGATGCTCATAGGGCTTACGGTGATGAGGCGCTTCTTGTAGAGGTCGCCAATAGCACGCTTGTAAACCTTCTTGCTCACGTGGAAACGCTCGTAGATGTCGTCGGCCTCGCTCTTGTCGCCAAGGTTGCACTCGCCGTCGTTGTCCAGGAGATACTGGTAGAGGGTTTCGGCGAAATCGGCTGTCTGCTGGATGCCGGTCTTCTGCAGGGTGACATCTATCTTTCCGTCAGGACGAACTCTTCCGATGTATCCCTTCATCTTGTCACCCGTGTGGATGTACTGGAAAATCTGGTCCTGATAGAGCAGACCCGGATACTGGTTGTCGATGATAACCTTGAAGCCGAGGTCGGTCTTCTGCCAGATGAGGAGATCCACCTCATCACCATGCTTGTAGTGAGGATGGTCTTCGTTGAGATAACGCTCAATCTTGGCAGAGGCAACGATGCGATAGCTCTCCTCGTCGATGTGGATATGCACGATGTAGGAGTTGCCGAGCACCATGCGCTTCTTCTGCTCACGGAATGGGCAGAAGATGTCCTTCATCAGCCCCCAACCCAGAAAGGCTCCGTATTCGTTGACCCATTTCACTTCGAGATAGGCGAAATCGCCCACCTTTGCCAATGGGGTTTCGGTGGTTGCTATGAGGCGCTCTTCCTGGTCGAGATAGATGAAGACATCCAGCTCGTCGCCGATGCCTGCGTCTTCAGGTACGTAGCGGGATGGAAGGAGGATTTCTCCCTCGTCACCACCATCGAGATACAGACCGAAATCAACTTTCTTTACGATGCGAAGGCGATTGTAATCGCCTAGTTTTATCTTTTTGCTCATATAATATTATCTTCAGTTTTTTCTTCTGTTGTTGGGGCTTCTGCAACTTCTGCAGTTTCTTCCGGGCTATCAGCAGCTCCTGCTTCCACCGTCTTCTCAATCATTCCATCCTTGAGATGGATGGTGCGGTCGGTGATGGCAGCAAGGCCCTCATCATGAGTTACGATGACGAAAGTCTGACCGAACTTGTCTCTGAGGTCGAAGAAGAGCTGGTGAAGCTCAGCCTTGTTCTTGGTGTCGAGACTTCCTGATGGCTCATCGGCAAGGATGACGGCAGGATTATTGACCAAAGCTCTCGCCACGGCTACACGCTGTTTCTCACCACCAGATAACTCGGCAGGCTTGTGACTGGCTCTATCGCTCAAGCCCATGAACGCCAGTAACTCCTCGGCACGCTCCTTGGCTTCTTTTCGGCTCTTGCCTGCAATGAAGGCAGGAATCATGATATTCTCCAGGGCGGTGAACTCAGGGAGAAGTTGGTGGAACTGGAAGACGAAACCGAGATGCTGGTTGCGGAAATCGCTCAGTTTCTTGGTGCTGAGGCTGCTTACATCGATGCCATCAACCATGATGCTGCCACTATCAGGCTTGTCGAGGGTACCGATAATCTGGAGGAGTGTAGTCTTGCCGGCACCACTAGGACCGACGATACTTACCACCTCGCCCTTGTCAATATGCAGGTCGATGCCCTTAAGCACCTGCAGGGAGCCGAAGCTCTTGGTTATACCTTTTATATCTATCATTTTCTTACTCAAAATTATTTTGCAGGCAAAATTAAGCAAAATATTTGGAAATGCCTAATTTTAAGAGATAAAAAGAAATAAGGAGGGATATAAAAAAACAAAACGCGCCTTATTCTTGCAAATTAAGCTCGTTTCAGTACTCAATTCTGTATTACTTTCTATAAAAAGTATGTGTTATTTCAACCCATCGGCATCGCCGGTGGTCTTGAATCTGTTGCTAATAGGTATTTGCTTGTTTGCATATTGTTTCTTGTTTTATTTCATCTGCAAAATTACGCTGAATAATTCTAACTTCCAAATTTTTATGTTGTTTTTTTCAGCAATCCTGCATTTCGTTGTTACTTCAGATTGACGTTGCAAAGATACAACATTTCCGTTTCCTACCTATGCGATTTGTGCGATTTGCGTGGATTCGGGAAATAAAGTACAGAAAATACCATGAAATCATTCTGAAAATATCTCCGAAGGATAAAAAGATAACTCCGATAGATAAGAAATTTTCTCCGATAGATAGCAAAATATCTCTGAAGGATAAGAAAATATCTCCGATAAAGAAGATATGGAAATCGTGTTGGGGTGACGAGGTGAAGGGTATATTTTAAATCTTTATATCACTGCTGTCCCGTTTAGAAATCATCGGGCCTGAAAAGGCTAGGATATAGCCA
>USSA01000087.1 GCA_900557255.1 uncultured Prevotella sp. | reverse complement strand
AATTCTTACTTTTTTGTTCGGTGCAAAATTAAACTATGAGAGTTGCATGGCAAAACCAAAACTTACGCAGAATGGAGAAGATTGAACCGCCACCGTTAAAAATGCTTATTAGGGCGTTTCCATTGGGTAATGATTTGAAAGCGTTTCTATTTCTCTAATCTGCTTTTTCCTCATTTCCTTATCACTGCCAACTAAAGCCAACGACTGCCACAACCACTTGAAACTCAAACCAAATGCTCTATTTTGCTATTTTTTGCCTTTTTAGGCGTTCTTTTAAATTTAAAAGTGGAATCCGGCAACCGCCGGATTCCACAGATATCGTAATGTTTTCGACGTTTCGCAAGTTTATGCCCCACACGCCCTGAACCAACGGTCACCGGCCGAAGGGAAAGGTAAAGGGCAGAAGCTTCTGGAGCTTTTGGGTCTTCAGCTCGTTCTTGAACCACATGCGAAAGTTCAGCAGTTTATATTCGGGGGATTTGCTGGTAATTCGCTGATAACTTGCAGATTTGTTGCGATTTTCTTGGTGGTTTCGAAGAAAAAGTGTATTTTTGCGGCAGATTACAATCAAAGAATTTTAAAAAAGAACTGTTATGGATACATTGGATAAAGAATTTTGGGAAAAACGTGAAGCAGCTATGAAAAGATTTATGGCAGCTAAAGAACGTAAAAAGGCTCGTGTAGCCGAAATCACTAAGAGCCTTTGTGAGGAATATAAGGAGCGCACGGGAGTATATCCTAAATATATAAATGTTTGGTAATGAAACCACTTTCTTTGGATATAATTAATGCTTCTGCTCCTTATGAGGTTTATTGGCATGAAAAGTCTCGAACTTATCGCTTTAAAAGTGATTGTGAATCGCCTGTAAATAAAGGCGGTTCAGAGGGTGTGTGGAAATATAGATGGTTACTGAAGTAAAGGGAAAAAGAATATAGTTTAATAATAGAACGACGATGTCTTTAGCAATTTTATTTATCATATTGGTCGTAACAATCGCCTTGGGGGTGATTGTTGTGTTTTGGTTTGACCTCACCTTGATAAAGGGCGCGATAAAAAGTGTCCAAAAGGGCACATCTATGGACCGAAAAGAAATGACAGAGGCAGTTAAACGCTTTTTGGAAAATAGAAGTCTGAATGCCGCACACAAGGCATATATGAGGGCAGTGATCTGTGTTGCTGGAGGTAACACGTTGCTTTCATTTGCGAAGGGTATAATCACGGTAAAGAAAGGCGATGCCAGATACGGCATTGAACTTCTGTATGACAATGGCCTTCCTGCATGGGCTGTTATAAGTTTAGTTTTATTATTAACGATAGCTTACACAGCCTATCTGAATAGCAGGACTAAGAGATACAAGGCAGACATATTGGCTACTGCATCTGCGATTATCAATGATAATTTTAATTTTACCCCAAATCAGGAATGGTTTCGACTAAAGACTAAGAAGGCAATAAAAGATTTAGGAAAGGCATACGACTTGGAGATAAACTTCTCATACGAGTATTTCGACGAAGCACTTGCATCAACATGTAGAGATAGTCGTGTGGCCAAAGTTTTCGCACCAGACGTGAGAACTCTGGCATCTGATTATAGAAGAGGTAAGGAGATTCTTGAGAAGTCTATTGGAACAGAAAGTATTGAGAAGATAGAGATACTCATCAAGGAAATTCAGAAGTTGACAAGCAAGACGCAATTTGAAGGCTCAGAACTGGAAAGGACACTCAAGGATGCAGACGAGATAGACAATATTCTGATGGAGGCGATAACTACGGGAAAACTGAGTTATGGCGACTACAGATACACTCAACTGCACTCGGCTGTAGGGAAAATCAGAGAACGATGCGAGAATCCTTGGATAGCCAGCATTTCAAATCAGACATTTATCATTACAGGACAAGGAGGATGCGGAAAGACTCATTTGCTTGCAAAACTGTCGGATGAACGAATTAAGCTAGGATTGCCAACCATTTTCTTCTTGGGTAAATTAATAACGGATACAAGTAACCCGTTATCTCAAATAGCAACGATTCTTGACGTACACAGCAAAAAGGAATTATTCCTGAAAGCTTTGGATGACTATGGCCTCAAGCATGGTAGGGTGCTGATAGTAATAGATGGTATCAATGAAGGCAAGGGACTGTCTTTATGGAAAAACCACCTTCTAAGTTTTATCAATGAGTTCAGTGAGTATAAGAATATATCTCTGATTCTGTCTGTAAGAACTAATAGCAGCCATAACTGGTTCAGTAAGTTCATAGAGCAGCAGCATCAGTTCCCCTCATACAGACATACTGGTTTCGAGCAGAATGCTGCAGGAGCTGTGGAATATATGTTCAGGGCATTTGACGTTCCTCTTCCAACATGGCCGTTGTTTCAAAGAGAGTTTACTAATCCGATGTTGTTGACCCTGTTTTGCAGGACTCACTCTGGTGAAAAACTTGCCCCTCGTTTTGAGAGCAAACTTGACATTATCAAGAACTATCTTGGCCATTTTAATGGCCGCTTGGCAGAAACTTTTAAGTATTCGAGCTTGACCCCGTTGGTTCAAAACGCTCTTGGCCTGATAAGCGAAGCAATAGTTAAGACAAAAGGTAGGTGGTTTGTTGAGCGAAATGTTATTGAAGATATATTAAATAGATTCCCTGAGATTGATAAAAAGCAAGGCCTTTTTCTGGATGCCCTTGTAGATGAGGGCATATTGAACGAATATGAAAGCGACAATGGTGTCAGTTATTCTTTCGGATACGATACGATTGGTGCTTACATGAAAGGGGTGGCAATAGCGAAAGATGAATCATACAAGGATCTCACTTATGGTTCGGAATCAGAACTGGAGGCGTTGACCGATCTTGTTCCATTATATAGGGGAAAGGAATTGTTTGAGTTATTATCAGATGATGAGGCATATGCAGATTATCTGAAAGATTTGTTCATAAATACACTTTCATCACGCTCTACTATAACAGATGGAGGAGCCAATCTTTTAAACAGTTTGCTGGAAGAGGGTGACTATTACAATTTCTTCAGGGTTGTTGTAAATAATCCATTCAGGAATGACTTGCCGATTACGGTAGAGAAGCTTGACACCCTTCTTTTGCCGATGAGAATGGTGGAGAGGGATGAGATGTGGACACAGTTAATCTCAGGGGAGACAGAACTTTACAATCCTTTGATGGCTTTGGCCAAATGGGGTTGGTCTGCTTCGCCATCAATTATCGGCAGCATAGAGAAGGGCTGTCTAAGGAATATTGTTCATCTGTTGGCATGGACGTTATCTACCACATATATTGAACTACGCGATAAGTCAAGCAGAGCCCTCATCAATATTTTGAAGAATGAGCAGGAGTTGATACTTGATTTTATCAGTACCTTTGTAAAGGTTGATGACCCCTATATTGTAGAACGGGTATATGCAGTTGTTTTTGGGTGTTGCACAGGTAATGCCAGCGGAATGTATGTAGAGAAAATCGCACAATTGATTTACGACGAAACTTTTAAAGCCGGCAATCCTCCAGAGGATATACTGACAAGAGACTTCGCCAAGTGTATTGTGGATTATGCTGTTTCCATAGGATGTGCATTAAAATATGATAGCGAGAAAGTGTGCCCTCCTTACTGCAAGACGAAGAAGAATGTGTATGTTGAGACGGAAGAAATACTAAAATACAAACTACCATTCGATAAAGATGGTGACACACAGCTTATAACGGCTCAGAACAATATTCTTGACTCGATGTGTACCGAATATAGCAGCAGGGGAATGTATGGAGATTTTGGCCGCTATGTTTTTCAAAGTGCATTGGATAATTGGAAAGACGATATAGAGGAAATATCCAATTATGGAATAAAAACGATTTTTGAGGACTTTGGGTATGATGCGCAATTATTTAAAGTATTTGATGGTCAACACGCCAGTTGGGAGCGGCATGGAAATAAGATAGAGCGAATAGGAAAGAAATATGAATGGATTGTACTGTACAAAATAGCCGCTATTCTGGAAGACAACCATTTTGGAGAACCACTCGACAGGGATTGGAAGTCACCCACGATTTACCATTTGCGACGGTTTGACCCTACCATTATGATGAATCCTGATGTGAGGGACTTTACGACTAGCATCCCTGCTTACAAGGTTCCAGAGTATGATATATCAGGAGGTGACAATCGGAAATGGATGTTGGATTGGAAGAAGATTCCATCCCTTAAAGATTATTTAATTTATAAAGGGGATGATAATAGAGAGTGGATATGCCTGTATGCATACTATTCAATTTCATCGCTTTCGGAAGAAGATAAATATCCAACGGAGAGAGAATTGTGGGCTTTCGCACAATCATTTTTTGTAGATAGTATTCATCGGGAAGGGATGTGTTCTCTAATAGACAGAGACGGCTTGGGTGGTCGTAGCGGTACTGAAAATCATGAAGCAAGCTATAGTTATTACCGAGAGTATTATTGGGCGGATAGCTACAAGACCCAAATAGAGGGTCAAGACTATATCAATAGAGAATATGAAACAGGAAGTAGTAGCACATCGTTTAAGGTACAACCATCTTACTTGCTATATGACATCAGTTCGGATGCGGACTATTCTGTGGGCAGCTCACGTGAAATGATATTGCCATCACCCTTCTTGTTTGATGAGCTTAATCTGAGATTCTCCGTTGCTGATGGTGTGTGGCTTGCTCCAGACGGCTCGGTGGCATGCTATGATAGTTTTTGGGTTTATGGTGGTCATGCAGGGTTGTTTGTCAGAAAAGATTTGCTGCTACAGTATTTGCATGAGACGGGTAAGAGTCTTGTATGGCCCATACTGATGGAACGGACGTATAAACCAGAAGGAACTTATTGGCCAAGTATACAAGTAGGTGGATATGCTTGGATGGACGAAAAAGGTAAGATTAGGCACAAAATACGCACCTATGAACTTACCGCATTTCAAAAGAAGCGTAATAGTGTTATGTTTGCCATACGTAGGTCCTTGTATCAGGTTAAGAAGAAACTGGTGGAAAAGGGGCTGGTAAAAGTTTCGGTGGAGGAACATTTAAGAATGTTGGCAGAAGAAGACTATGATTTTAAAGATTTCTTGCAGTAAAATGGTTATAGATATCAAGATTAGATTATAAAGAAACAGGGACAGGTTTCTGTTTCAGATAAAATGGAATACGTAATATCGAGTTAATGGCAAGGCAATCCAGACAACCTTCAGGAACGGGAATCTATCACGTGATGATGCGTGGTATAAATCATCAAAACATTTTTGAGGAGCATGAGGACTATTCATATAATAAACTGAATGACCTTGTGAATATTCCTTTGTCTGATGATGTTGCATGCCTTGATATAGAAGATACATCGAAAGGCCGTCCTTCGGATAATCAGGTAATGTTACTGATTAAAGAAAAGACTGGCGTAATGAATAGCAGTGCCTTTCAGCAATTGCCTAAAGAAACAAAACGGTCGGTTTTGATTGAATTGAAGGGTATGAGAGCATCATTTCGCCAATTGGAGAGATTGACCGGAATCGGAAAAAGTATGATATTTCGTATGTGATGCAACAGAAACCTGTCCCTGTGTTTCAAGATTTAGGGTTATGAAAATGGAATTACGTATATTTTTTTCTTGGCAGACATCGTCGAAAACTGATAAACTCAACAACAAGGAGTTTATCTTGGAATGTATTCAGAAAGCGGTGATAGCTATAGAAAACAAGGGCACTCTGAAGGGTATCACCTTCAGAGTGCAACAGGGTACTGGTGGCGAACCTGGCACTCCTGACATGATAGCGACCTGTCTGAGGAGAAATGATGAGTGCCATATCTTCATAGCTGACATTTCCGTTGACAAGCACTTCAACAAGGTGCAGCGGTGGGCGAACAGGAAGCCAGAACTTAGAGAACGTCCCAACGAGAATGTGATGTATGAGTTGGGCAGAGCTGACGGACATCTGGACTACGGGCAGGTGATACAGGTGGCCAACACGGTGTTTGGCGATGTGTCTGAGAACGACTATCTGCGACCAATAGATATTCGGCACAAGCGCAGACCCATCACGTTTCATTTGGAAGCCAATGATGGACCGAAAGCTGAAAAGGTGAGGAGGGAGTTGACAGAGAACTTAAAGACAGCTCTGAAAAAGTCTGCCAAGGCTGCACTGGAACATATCCATAAAGAATTGTTGCCCTACGAGCGGTGCGAGGATGCCATCAAGGAAATGCAGTTTGAGGGAAAGTTTATCTTCAAGGGCAATCTGAAGGACATGGAAAAAGCCATTTCCGACAACAAAGGACTTTTGAGGGTGTTGGGATTGAATGGCGTAGGAAAGACGAGGCTGGTGATGGAAACGGTGCTGAAGGAGACAGAAGAAACACCAAAACTCTATTGTGACTGTCTGCTGGCAGCGGAACAGTACGTCATAGACACCACGACCAGAATCTATGAGAAATATGGAAATACCATACTGATACTCGACAATTGTAATGAGGGCTTGTTCGCTAAACTCAAGACTCTGTACGGCAGGAAGAACGCACAGAACCGGCTGTATGCCATCAGTGATGAGACAGTAGCACCGAGCAACGGATGCGAATATGTGTTGTTTAATGATGCTTACGAGGAAGTGGTTGACGGTATTATAGCCAAGTTTTACGGTCAGAATGACGAGGTAAGCGCGAGGATAAAAGACAATGCCTGTGGCAATCCGCTGTTTGCTGTTCAGGCGATAAAGGGTCTCAAAGAGACGGGCGACCTGAGAGACTTCGATGACCGAAAGCTCATGGCCAATATGCTGTCGGCAGCAGAAGGTAGTGAAGAGCGCGTCATAGCAGAGACGCTTTCTTTGTTCTCGAATATCGGTTACGATGGCGATGCCCACAAGGAGATAGAGGCAATAGCGAAGAACAAGAATATTACAGGGCTGAATGGGGATGATACCGTCTTGGTGAACAAGTTCGACACACTTATCAAGAAATATCTTGACCGTGGCCTGATGCAACGTGTAGGTGTGTTTGTCCGCTTCCGCTCACCTGCCATTTCAAAGATGCTGGCAATGGAATGGTTTGACAAGTGTACGGCACAGCAGCTGGAGCAAGTCATTATAACCATCGGGCAAGTGGGCATGGCCGTTAATCTGGTTCCGCCCTTCTTTGAAAAGGTGCGCGACATGGACAACAACAGCAGGGTGATAGACTTGCTGAAGGAGTTGCTACAACCGAACAGACTGCTGACATTCAGGGATTTTATCAATACAGAGGTGGGTTCCAAGATATATCGCTCGCTGATAGAGGTGGTGCCAGAGGCTGTCGCCGACAGCCTATATACGAGCCTTGGTGGTCTGAGCATAGACGAATTGAAGGAGATAAGGGATGGACGCAGGGAGCTGGTATGGACATTGGAGAAACTCTGCTATAAGCCAGAGACGTTCCAAAAAGCCGCAAAGTTGCTCCTGCGGTTGAGTTGCGCTGAAAACGAGTTTATATCGAACAACGCAACGGGTGAGTTTGTGGCGCTCTTTCCTGTCAGGTTGCCCTCAACATCCGTGCCGCTTGCAAAGAGACTTGCATTCCTGCAAAGAGAGATAAAGAGTCAGGAAGAGAAGCCTGTGGTGATGAAGGCCCTTGGCAGAGCGTTGAGCACAGCAAACTTTATCCACTTTGGAGGCAAACAGAAAGTGGGTACTCAGGTATATGGCTACTACGAGCCTCAGTCCGACCAAGAGATTGATGACTACATCAACGGATGTCTTGACTTGCTGCAACAAGAGATAGACGGCAACACAGAGTATAAGGATGAGAGTATCGGAATGCTGGTTTCCAACTTCAGGTCGCTGAACGCTTTCGGGTCGTTCGACGCTGTGATGCCACGGGTGGAAAAGGTTGCTGCCTCGCTGAACTATGATTGGGATGATATGTTGAAGGTGCTGCATTTTGCAAGGCGAGACCCAGAAAAACTGAGAACCGCTCAAAACAAGCAGCGGATAGAGGCACTTATCCAAAAGCTGACAAAGACAGATTTCGTATCACGCTTTGCCGCTGTGGAAAGTTTTGAGAAGAATGACTACTTGGGGATGGCTGACTTTGAGCGACAGAAGATAGTGGATGGGAAGTATGAGGCCTTGGCAGATGACCTGGTTAATCAGAAGCTATATAGCAAAGAGTTGCTGAAAGACATATATGACAGCCAGACCTTCCTCGCATACGCATTCCCGATGAAGTTGGTGGCTTTGAGCACTCCAGAAGAGCAGCTGCAATTTGCCTCCGACTCGATAGACCTGATGGAGGGGAGAACGAGCAGCATCTTCGTCTATTACGTGAAGGATGTGACGGAAGAGGTGTTTGCGCAGATAGTTTCTATCATTGAGGCAAAAGAGAAAGAGTGGTTGCTTTTCTCCCTTGTAGCTATAAGGAATTATGGCTTCACACATCCGTATGTAGATAAGCTCTTTGAGTTGGTGGCCCAGAAGAAAGTTGAAGCGGGAGGGTTCGTAAGTTATTGGAGCTATGTGCGTATAGACAGACAGTCAACGCCAGAAGGAGTTGACCTGTTGGCACGCGTGATGCAGCTGCCAGACGGATTCGAGATAGGTCTGCACATGGCGATGTCGCAATATTTGAGCAGTCAGCACAATAACGACAAGATGGATGCACTGATGGAGAGTGAGATAGCAAAGCGGGCAGACAAGGTGCCGGAACTTATCACCAATCCGCAGTACTCCCACATCCTTGGAGCATTGTTGACAAAGGGCAAACGAGACGGTCTTGCTGGAGCAATGGCAAAGGGCGTATTCTCTTATATTGTAAACTCGGACTCCACGACGTTGAGATATGAGGTGGAAACCGTACTGCAGCGGCTTTTTGAGAACTATTTCGACATCACATGGCGGGAGATGGCTGGTCTGATGTCAACAGAGGATGATGCTGATAACTTTGTAAAGTTTTATTTCGCTTTTGGCTTTTCCTCGCTTCATAATCCATTCCCAGGCTTGATTTTCAAGAAGGAGAATATGCCTGTGTTGATGGACTGGTGTAAGAACCACCCCGACGTTGCCCCTTACAGGCTGATGGCGTTGGCTCCATTGATTGATGGAGATGGTTTGTCGGAGCCAGTGATGGCTCTGCTTGACAACTATGGCAGTCAGAAAATGGTACGGACAGCCCTGAGTGACAAACTCGGCACGTTCGCTGGGCCTGCATCGACATACAACGACAGAGCATCGTTGATTGAGCCTCTGACCAAGCACAACAACCCAGACGTAAACAATTGGGCAACGCTTGAAATTGAGCACCTGAAATATTACGGACGGCAGACACAAAAGATGGAGGAGAACTTTTTGCTTCCTGGCAGACTGCCCAGCCATCAGTGGGCATTGAATCCGGAAGGGGATTAAGAGTTTAATTGTTATGAAAAAGACTTTGGTAATATTTTTTTCTTGCTTCTAGTGTTTTGGATGCCAGAGATAGGGGAGGCGTGTCCCTTCTTGGGCTACGCTGATGCAATTTGCTGTAAGCTGCTGATTACAGAGGGCATTGCATGCCTTGTGACGGTTGTGCCCTATGTTATATGGATACGCAAAAAACTATATCTGCCATGGTGGTTGGCTTATTCGAAAATGCTGTTGCTCTTGCTGTCGATGATGCCATTCTGGAATAGTGGATTTAACATCTGCTCTACACAGTTCATTATTGCATTGACTTTTGTCATAATGTTAGTGATGGATGCGTTCGTGCTATTTAGGAAAAGTTCAATGAAGAAATCTGGCGTGCAGGATGAGGGTCATAGAGGGTCATAGGGACAGGTACCGCTGACCCACTTCATCATTAATAATCTGATTAATTCATTATACATCGTATGTCAAGGCAGGCGCGAACAGAATCGGGAACTGGAGTATATCATGCCATACTTCGAGGAGTGAACAAACAGCAGATATTTGAGTGTGACGAAGACTATGCACATTTTGTTCGCATTCTCCGTCGTCAATGCGGAATTGCAGTCAGTACCCGTCCCTCGCAAATCGACGAAGAACCAAACGAACCTGCAGAACGTCACTGCTACATATATGCATGGTGCCTTATGGGTAACCATGTTCATCTCCTTCTCAAGGAACATAATGAAAGCATAGGTGATGTGATGAAGCGTATTTCGTCGTCATACGTTTACTATTACAATCACAAGTATGGCCGTATAGGACATCTCTTTCAGGAGCGCTTCCAAAGCCAACCAGTCAACGACTGGGATTGTTTTCTAAAGCTTTTCCGCTATATTCATCAGAACCCGCTGAAGCCACATCTCGTAACTGACCTCAAGGACTATCGTTGGAGCAGTTGGTTGGAATACAATTCCATACTTCAGCATCCTTTCACCTCTATAGACGCCGTGCTAAGACGCATACCGCTACGCGAACTTCAATGTCTCGTAGGCGATCTGCTTTCTGATGAGGAAGATCAAGAGTTTCTTGATATATATGTAAAATCGAAGCGGACTGGGTTTTCCGATGAAGAAGTCTGGCAACTTCTTTCAACTTTCAGTGGAGCCACTAACGCTACCGAGTTTCAAGCCTTAGAACGTCCGAAACAGAAGCATTACCTTTATATGGTACATGAACAAGGTGTAGGCCCCCGAACGCTTTCGCGTCTCACCGGTGTACCTTATTCCGTTGTGCAGCGCGCTACAAGCAAAGCAAACGAACAAAAATTACAGACAGGAGTTGTGAGTGAAGATTCTCCTCTGGACGAACTCTATTATTCCTATTGTGATGATGGAGAATTTGAAAAGTACCCAGAATACTGAAATATAAATAAGTGGGTCAGAGGTACCTGTCCCTGTGACCCCTTAAGGTTGGCGGACCAAAGCGGTCTGCGCCATGTTATGCGGGCTGGGACCGCCTTGCTAAAGGTGGATAGGATTATTGAAGTGCTGGTTTTGTAGTAATTCGCTGATGAGTTGCAGATTTCTTGTGGTTTTCTTGGTGGTTTCGAGGAAAAAGCGTATTTTTGCGGCAGATTGCAATTAAAGAATTTAAAAGGAGAACTATTATGGATACATTAGATAAAGAATTTTGGGAAAAACGTGAAGCTGCTATGAAAAGATTTATGGCGGCAAAAGAGCGTAAAAAGGCTCGTGTAGCTGAAATTACTAAGAGCCTTTGTGAGGAATATAAGGAACGAACGGGGGTATATCCTAAATATATAAATGTTTGGTAATGAAACCACTTCCTTTGGATATAATTAATGCTTCTGCTCCTTATGAGGTTTATTGGCATGAAACGTCTCGAACTTATCGCTTTAAAAGTGATTTTGGTGTGGTACTTGCTATTGGCTTTGATGATGATGACATTATTGAAAATGCAGAATCATATGTCTTTTCTATCATCAATGTAAATAAAATACCTTCTCCACGAGACTTGAAAATGCGTGATACGGTGATGCTTATCATAGAGAACTTCTTTAATATGAACGAAGCAGCTCTCTTGTATATTTGTGAGAGTGGGGATGGTAAGCAGCATATTCTTTACAGAAATACAAATACTTGGCATACATGTCTGGGTATCTCGTGAAGAACCTCTTTGACAGGTAACTATCAATGGTTCCATCACAAGATACTGGGTTTACAAGGGTCTGACAGTTACTAAACAAGATATCTCCTTTTTGGTAACTTAACAAATCCATTTTCTTTATCTATTTAACTTTTCCTTCACTCATGTACTGGGCATACAGAAGAGACTCAACCAAAATCGTTTTATCTGTTGAGTCTTCTTTCTTCGACAAACTTGCAAGTGCATTACTAAATACAGACTTATCTTCAATATATGCATCCATGATGAAATATCTGACCCATTCTGTCATATCTTTCGGATATTCCAGATGTAAACGTCTCACAAAGTAAGCTGATAGCAGCTTGAACCTAGTCTTGTTGTTAAACCTTACAGGTAATGCTGTTTTCGGATGAATCCAAGTAAATAGCAGATGGGCTGTATTATTTCCCCTATCAATAGCAATTTGAAAACAGGATATGTTATAATCATTCTCAATGTCGTTCAGTAGTTCCCTAATTTGCTCTAGGGTTGTACGTGATGTTATTTTGAAGCTGACTTCTCTTATGACTTTGGTGTTACGACATGGCGGATATCCGGTTTTCGCTTCAACAAGCTTTTGCAGTTTACCTATCATGGTTTCGTAACTTTCCGAAGCCCAATATTCAGGAGCTTCTTTTAGATCCTGTTTGGCAACCTCAATTTTTAGAATATCATTTTCCATATTATTCTTCTATATAGTGTTCTCTGAATTAACTGTTTGCTGTTTCGTTATTTCTTCCATAACCCTCCGTCTCTGTAGGTATACTTAATTTCGTAGATGTAAGCTAGAACTAATGCTAGGACAACTACAATAAATACTATTACAAT
>USSA01000086.1 GCA_900557255.1 uncultured Prevotella sp. | reverse complement strand
CCGGTCCTGAACTTGCCAAGGAGATTGAGGCTCGTGGCTACGACTGGATCAAGGCAGAAGTAGATGAGAAATAATAGGGAGGATGGCTATGCATTCAGAAAAACAATATTTAGACTTGTATCAGTCTTCTTCGAGAATAATCAAGAAGAACAGTGCTGAGGTGCTTAATGCGGTGCGCGATGCTGCGTTTGAGGACTTCCATCGTCTGGGCTTCCCTTCCCGAAAGGTAGAAAGATACAAGTACACAGATATGAGCGCCATCTTCGAGCCAGACTATGGCTTGAACTTGAACCGTCTGGAAATTCCGGTAGATCCATACGAGGCTTTCCGCTGCGATGTGCCTAACCTGAGCACTTCGCTCTACTTCGTTGTAAACGATGCTTTTTATAACAAAGCATTGCCTAAAGTAGAGCTTCCGGAGGGCGTAATCGTGGACTCTTTGAACAAGATTGCTGCAGAAAACCCTGAATTCATCGGGAAATACTACGCTAAGATTGCCAAAACCGACGAAGATGGCATCACCGCATTGAATACATTCCTGGCACAGGATGGCTTGCTGATTTATGTTCCAAAGAATGTAAAGGTAGAGCGAACCATTCAGGTCATCAATATTCTCCGTTCGGATGTTGATTTGATGGTAAACCGACGTGTACTCATCGTGATGGAACAGGGTGCTGAGGCTAAGTTCCTCTTCTGCGACCATGCAGCCGATGACAAGAACTTTCTCGCTACTCAGGTAATCGAGGCTTATGTTGGCGAGAATGCCAGTCTCGACCTCTATTGCCTGGAGGAGACTCATTACAAGAACCGCCGTGTCAGCAACGTGTATATCGAGCAGCAGGCAAACAGCCGCGTGAACCATAACGTCATCACGCTTCATAACGGTATCACCCGCAACCGCCTCGACCTCGTATTCAAGGGCGAGGGAGCCGAGTGCTTCTGCAATGGTTGTGTGATTGCCGATAAGAACCAGGTGGTTGATAACAATACGCTCATCGATCATCAGGTGGGTCATTGTACCAGCAACGAGCTTTATAAGTATGTGCTCGATGGTGAGGCACGTGGTGCTTTTGCCGGCAGAGTACTGGTTCGTCATGGTGCCCAGAAGACTATTTCTCAGGAAACCAACCAGAACCTCTGTGCTACGAAGACTGCCCGTATGTTCACCCAGCCGATGCTGGAGATTTATGCCGATGATGTGAAGTGTGCGCATGGAAGTACTGTTGGTCAGCTCAACGATGCCGCCCTGTTCTATATGCAGCAGCGTGGTGTGAGCCGCGAGGAGGCTAAGTTGCTCCTTCAGTTTGCATTTATCAACGAGGTCATCGACAAGATGGAACTGGAGCCATTGCGCGATCGCCTGCATCATCTCGTAGAGAAGCGATTCCGTGGTGAACTCAATAAGTGCGAGGGCTGCAAGCTTTGCAAGTAGATAATATCCTTTTAAAGGAGTTAAGTTCTTAAAAATATGTATGATATCAATCAAGTAAGAGCAGATTTCCCGATTTTATCGAGAAAGGTCTATGATAAGCCATTGGTGTATCTGGATAATGCGGCAACCACGCAGAAGCCATTGTGCGTGCTCGATGCCATGCGCGACGAGTATCTCAATGTAAATGCCAATGTGCATCGTGGTGTTCACTATCTCTCTCAGCAGGCTACCGACCTTCATGAGGCAGCCCGCGAAACCGTGCGCAAGTTTATCAATGCGCCTAAGGTTGAGGAAGTCATCTTTACCCGTGGCACTACAGAGAGTCTGAATCTCGTGGTTTCATCGTTCTGCGATGCCTTTATGAGCGAGGGCGACGAGGTGATTATCTCTACCATGGAACATCACTCCAATATCGTGCCTTGGCAGTTGCAGGCTGCCAAGAAGGGAATCGCCATCCGAGTAATCCCTATCAACGATAAAGGTGAGATTAACCTCGATGAATTCGCCAATTTATTTACCGAACGCACCAAAATCGTGAGCATTGCCCAGGTGAGCAACGTGCTCGGTACGGTGAATCCGGTAAAAGAGATGATAAAGATTGCTCATGAGCACGATGTGCCTGTCATGGTGGATGGCGCTCAGAGTACTCCTCATTTTGCTGTGGATGTACAGGATATGGATTGCGATTTCTTCGCTTTCAGCGGACATAAGATTTATGGTCCTACTGGTATCGGTGTGCTTTACGGTAAGGAAGAATGGCTCGAGAAGTTGCCTCCATATCAGGGCGGTGGCGAAATGATTGAGAGTGTAAGCTTTGAGAAGACTACTTTCGAGAAATTGCCTTTCAAGTTCGAGGCTGGTACTCCTGATTATGTAGCTACCCATGGTTTGGCTAAAGCCATCGATTATGTTTCTGCGCTCGGCATGGACAACATTGCCAAGCATGAGCAGGAACTTACCCGTTACTGTATGGAGCAGATGCGAACCATCGATGGAATCAGACTTTTTGGTGAACAGGAAGGCAAGGATGCCGTTGTCAGCTTCTTGGTTGGTGATATTCATCACATGGATATGGGAACCTTGCTCGACCGTCTGGGCATTGCTGTTCGTACCGGTCATCACTGTGCTCAGCCTTTGATGGACCGCTACGGCATTCTCGGTACCGTTCGTGCCAGCTTTGCCCTGTACAATACAAAGGAAGAAATAGATGCGCTTGTAGCGGGCGTAAAGCGCGTGGCTATGATGTTCTAAGGAAAAATCATTTTAGCCGTATACGGCGCACGTAAAAGCCTTATTTAGCCAACTGGCGAGCGAAAGACAACCCACTGGCAAGCGAAGAACAGCCAACTGGCGCTACTGCGGACAGTTGGCTGTTTGCGTTTGGCAGTTATCAAAAAAGTTAAGGCTGGAACGCCAAAATACTCTTCACTCTTCACCTTTTAATCGTAACGTGTTGTTATACTGGTACTTACGCGCTGAAGAGACGCTCTGACTCTTCACCCACTCTTCACCCTCTCTTCACCGCTTGGTGCTATGAGGGTGAAGTGTAGGTGAAGAGTGGGTGAAGAGCTGGTGAAGAGTTGAAACGCTTCTGTCTTTGTAACTATCCTATAATCAGGTAGTTATAAGGTAGAGGTGAAGAGTGAAGAGGTAAACGTAAAATTCATCATAATTATGTTAGAAAGTCATTATTATAAGGATATGGTAGAGGCTGGCTGCGACGAGGCTGGCAGAGGATGTCTGGCTGGCAGCGTGTATGCCGCCGCCGTTATTCTTCCTCCCGGTTATCAGAATGCCGAATTGAACGACAGTAAGAAGCTCACGGATAAGAAGCGCAAGGCGCTTCGCGAACAGATAGAGCGTGATGCCGTAGCTTGGGCTGTAGGCATTGTTACTCCCGAAGAAATCGACAAAATCAATATCCTCAACGCCAGTTTCCTGGCGATGCACCGTGCTCTGGATCAGCTCAAGGTTCGTCCGGAAGCAGTTATCGTGGATGGCAACCGTTTCAAGCCCTACAAGGATTTGCCTTATACAACCATCGTAAAAGGAGACGGCAAGTATCTGTCTATTGCAGCTGCCAGCATCCTTGCCAAGACATATCGTGATGATTACATGGATGCGCTTGCAGAAGAATATCCACAATACGACTGGAAAGGCAACAAGGGTTATCCTACCAAGAAGCATCGTGCTGCCATCAGGGAATTTGGTGTTACGCCTTATCATCGTATGAGCTATAATCTCTTGGGAACTGGCGAATTGAGTATTGATTTCAAGGATTAGAACCCCCTGTTATGCCCCTTTTTATGAAACAGGCTTCGATGGCCAATGAAACTAGTTTCTACCTCCAACGAAACTACTTTCGTTTGCCATCGAAGCCTTTTTCTTTTTTTAGGGAAGTTTTGATAACCTTAATTCCGCAATCGACAATCTCTCTCACGGAAGATTCGTAATCATTGGTCAGTATGCAACGGTGACACTAAGGTAAGTGAAAATTCTGACATAGCAAAATCCTGAGCAACTTATTGTTGCTCAGGATTTTATAAAAATGTTAAACTAAAGTGTTGCGAAATTAAGGATTTACTAAAAACAATATCAAAAAATCTCTACTTGACTATTATCTTCTTGTGCTGATGAATGAGAATACCTTTACTTCCAGCACTCACCTTCATGCCCATCACATTGTACCATGCCTTGTCGTCGCTTTCCTCCTTGCAAGATACGTCTTCTATGCCTGTAGACAACGAAGCCTTGCCGTAAGCACTCAAGCCACCATACTCATTGACAGCCTGTACACGCAGTTCTTTGTCCTGATAAGCCATAGGAATCTCGAAGGTAGTAGTCTCGGTGAAACCGATAACCTCGTCTCCTGCCGTCACTACATAGCTGATGGCATAAGGCACTTTCTGCCACTCCAATGTCGAGTTTACCTTCTTTACCTGAGGAGCCTCGCACGCTTCGCAAAGGAGTGTGGGCTGCCATGCGTCACTACCAGAGAGCACATTCTTCACCGTGTAGCGAGCAGCTTCCTCAGCAGAGAGCACAGCCTTTTCGCTCTTGCCCGTAACCTTCTGTCCTGTCTGAGAATCTGTATAATAATAATCGGTGTTACGATGACTCAGGTCTACAGGATTTCCGTTACCATCCATGGTATTGTACTCTGCCCAAAGTTTTGGCAGTCCGCCCATAGTTGAATACCAACCTGCAGCAGGAATCGTGACATAAGAACGGGTGTTGATAAAGAGCGTGATAGGCGTATCGTGCCAAGGGCGTCCCAACCACACATTCGTCTCGGCAGGATTGCCTGGAGCCGTGATGACATTATTCATAAACACATAGCCCCAGGTTGTCTCTTTGGCATGATTAGGAGCTACAATCCAGCCTCCACTCTTACGCACGATGTTGATCGTGTCTTGGTCGAGATAAACATTGCCCTGGCCATAAATAAAGTCGACAGCTCCCTCTATCCAACTATCCTTGATGTAATGGCGGTTGTTGGGCTTAGTGGTGGTGAGCCATGTATCCTGATAAGACAGCAAGCCCACTTTGTTCAATACAATGCGATCACCAATGGTATAAAGAGCCAAAGCCTGAGGTCCGTCATTCTTTTCTACTCCGTATGAATTGACAAAGTTGATGCCCTCGAAATAGAGATTATCAGAATTGGCAGTGAGGGTGGCGCCCTTGTTCACCTTGTAGTCATTGCCGACTCCACTCAGACGATCGTCGGAAATGCTCACCTGGTTGCGTCCCTGTCCGATGAGATACAGATAAGGCTTATTGGCAGGAATGTCGTGATGACCTTTATAGACACCCTTCTTGATAAAGATAAGCCAAGGCTGTGTGCGATTAGCAGGAGCTGCATCGATAGCTGCCTGTATGGTGGTATAGTCGCCTGTTCCGTCTTGAGCCACCACTGCATCATAAAGACGGGCTGCGGGCTGCTTACGCTCCATCGTGACGAAATGGATATTGACACCCTCATAGGCATTGCCACTACGGTCGGTAATGGCGCCAGCTGGCAATACGAACTCATAAGCCTGATTATACTTCAGTCCGCTATAAGGGTAGACCACAGTCTTACCGCTCACTGTAGGGGTAAGAACTTCGTCGCCAAGCGTAGCATCGCCCTCTCCCAAGACCACTTTCTCGTCGAAGGTCAGGATTATAGAACCTGTAGCCGATACTCCTTCGTCATTGTCGGCAGGAATAGATGCTACGAGCACAGGTGCCTGATGATCATCACCTTGTTCGACATCAGCAGTAACATAGATTTCTGCTACAGCTGTGCCGTCATTTACATTATTCACACCTATCAGCGAAGAGCTGTAATCGGGCATAAAGCGAACCCACACCTTATCTTGTCCATTACAAGATTCTGGCAGCGTAAACTCTTCCTCATCCCATCCACGATTGGGCAGATGATAGGTTCCTACAGTTTCAAAATCAGTGCCATTGGTACTTACCTGCATATAGTTGACTGAATAAGCATTATAGTCGTCGCCCATGGCTGCTGCCACTTTGATGTTCTTATAACCTTTAGTAGAGAACGATAGCTCAAAGTAATTCTTCTCTGCCAGCGGACGCCATACACGAGCGCTGTACTTATCACGCATCACAGAGACAAGCCATGCTTTAGATGTTCCCTCAGCATTGCGCATCTGCAACAATCCTGCATTCTCTGTTTCCGAAGCAAAGTCGGCTGCTACATCCTGACGGGCAGAAAGATTGTGTAAGTCCCAAGCCACGATATAATCGCAAGCAGAATAGTTTGCCACGATCTTCTTCTCGCTATCCATTGTTACGATACGTTCTGCCTGTGTCGTTTGGTCCTCCCAATTGGTAAAGGTAAGTATCTTGTTGTTGGAAGCTACGAGTTTCACGTCGGTGCCTTCCTCATAATAATGCACTCCGTTGACAACTTTTCCTTCAGGCACCATCGTCACCATGTGGTTTAAGGCTCCCGAAGTGAGCGAGAGATTAAGCGCATACACGGGTTGGGATGTGTATACAGCCTGCAGTGAGGTATTAGCCGTGATGGCAAACGAATAGGGATTTTCGGTGCTGATGGTCTTACCCGTCTCATCTATCCATTTCTCAAAATGGTAGCCAAAATTCTCTGTCGCCTTCACACTTACTTGGGTTCCTTCATCGAAGACATTGCTTTTTGGCGACACCTGGATGCTGCCAGCCTCTGCATTAGCCAATGTTGCCGAAAGTTGATAGCTGTTTACTTGTTCCACCTCACCTTCTGTAGAGGCTGTGATGACAAAGTTGGCAAAACCATACTGCTTGTTGACTGCCACTTTCTTGATAAACACCTTGATTACTAACTCGTCTCCTGTGGCTGGTATCTCAGACAAGTTGGCTGTGTAATGCGAGTAATAAGGATCGATATTGGCAGTTTGCGGACTCAGCGTCGTCAGCAGGTCGTAACTCTTACCACTAACTTCTGCCACGACGTCCAGATTACCACCATTGGTTCCCACCTTACAGGCATCGAAGCTGAAGGATTTACCCAACAACGAGAGACCTTTCTTGGTTTTCAACGAGAAACTGATGGCATTTGCCTCGCCATTGCCTGATGCCACCACCTTAGGTTGTATCTTGGTTACGGTAAGGCTACCAACCTTGAAGGTTCCTAAAAATTCCAGATCGCTGCCAAGCGATGCTGTGGCATAAGAGAGTATGCCGTCTGCAGAAATAGTACCTTCGAGGGCTTTAGCGTCGCCCTGATTGAAATTCCATTTCATCTCTATATCGGTGGCACACAACGGTAGTTGCACCATAACCAATAAGAGTGCTAAGAATAGATGTTTAAACTTGTTCATAATCATATTAGGGTATTTTTTAAATTTTTATTTGAAAACGACTTTCTTGTTATTGCAAATATAGATTCCCTTGCCAGGCTTGTCGACCTTGACGCCCAAGAGCGTGTAATACTGGCAGTCTGACTTCTGCGTCTCTGACTGCAGATTGTTGATACCTGTTGTTTCCTTGTCCAGCGCCATTCCGCTGATAATGACATCGCTCAGACAGATTGTCTTTCCTGTAGCCTTGCTGGTGTACCAGGGATAAACACGCACAAGCAGTGTCTCGCCTTCATCGAGAGAGATGACTGGCGTGTCCTTCACTTCGAGCATATTGTTGGCAGGCATGCTGGTGGGCGAGAAAATGGTGTGCTGATTGGCAAAATTAGGTTCCTTGGAATAGTTGATGTGACAACGCATTCCATTTCCTCCACATCCACATACAAACATGCTGATGTTGTCAATCTTGAGCGTTGTTCCTTTGGCTGCAGTGATACCAAACTGAATGTATCGGGTGGAAACCTCGTCTATCTCGCCCTCAGGCCAGTTGTCGCCTACTATCAGGCAACGCTGTGTCTTATGAGTGGCATTATAGCCTGTCCATTCTGGCCATACAGTGTTGGCATTAGGACTGGCGTATCTCTGCACATACATGCCTTCAAACGACTGAGGCACTATCGTAGCAGGACCTGTAAGTTGACAATCGTCGTTCTTCTCTAAACTCCAATAGGCTTTTACAGGTGTGCCGCCTTCCATACTGATGGCTGTAGCCTTTACAGGTATCTCTATTGTTTTAGAGCCTTGCTTGATAGTGATGACTCCCTCGTTGCTGCCTGTGGCGGCAAGTTCGAGCTGCATATAGAAGCTCGTTACGAGGGTGCTGCCAGAATAAGGTATAGAGATTTTGTCGGTCCAAGTAACCTTGTCGAGCGAAACCTTTAGTCCTGATGTTGCCGAAACTTCCACAGAACCATCGGCTGGTGTAAGCCCAAAGCCATTGACAGATATTTCTTTCGTCATCATCTGACCTTTATAGCCCTCTCCTAAATCGGCATTGACTGGCGAAACACTCAAGTCGGAAGGAATCACAATATTATCTGCCAAGATGCCATCATTCTTCAATAAAGAGGCCACCTGGCGGGCTATCAACGTGGCTCCAACAGTCGACAAATGGGTGCTTCCGTCATGGTCGCTCAACATATCGAGACATTTTTTTTCTCCATAGCTCAGATAGAGTTCTCGGGTAGCCGTGGTCAGGTCGATGAAAGGAACTTTCAGCTCTTCGGCTACCGACTTCATCTGGTACACGTAGTCCATCGTATGATCAGTAGAAGGCAACTTCTGATTTTCTACAACACCTCCATCTGTCAGCTTGCTGAACTTATCGCCCAGGTCGTGCTGTCCACTTCGACGAATCGTATTGCCCGAAAAATACATACGGCAGATAGGAGCCACGAGTACGGGAGTGCAACCCAAGTCGCGTGTCTCTTTCACATATTTGCGCAGATAATCCTTGTAGGTGCCAAAAGGTGTAGTGCCACGACAATCGATGGCTGCTGCTTTATCTGTTTCTCCCACCTTATTATAATAGGCTTTCAGTTCATCACCATCCATACCATTGCTCTTCTCATCATTGTGAGAAAACTGAATGAGCACGTAGTCGCCAGGCTTCATCTGCTGCTTCACGCTCTGCCAGTATGCGGCCTCTTGATAGAAACTCTTGCTGCTGGCTCCTGCCTTACCACGATTATTGATGGTGACGTTCTGGAAAAACTGTTGGAAATACTGCGCCCATCCACGAGTAACCGTACTACTTTCATCATAGGTTTGCATCGTAGAGTCGCCGATGGTGTGTACCGTGATAGCTTGCACCTGAAGCATACTACACAGCAACAACACCATGAGAAAAAGACTGGTTGTTTTTTTGTTCATTGTTTTGTATTTTAAGTTTGAAAATAATTATTGTCAAGAACACGAATTCTTCGGCTGCAAAATTAAACCTAAAATACAAAACTAAATGGGGATTTTTTTCTCAAACATGGGGTGTTTTTGTCGCAAAAGCCTTTATTTATCGGCTTTCCCGCCATTCTGACGATAATCTGTTGGCGACATTCCTGTCATCGACCTAAATATCTTACCAAAATACTTAGGGTCGGAAAAACCACACGAATAAGCTATCTCAGACACACCCTTCGACGTACTAAGCAAAAACTGCTGAGCACGCTTAATGCGAATTTCGCGCAAAAACTCTGCTGGCGTCAGACCTACTATCCGCTTCAACTTGCGATTCAGTCCCGAACGAGATATTGCAGCCGCTTCTGCCATTTCGATTATTCCTACCTCAGAATCTGAAAGATGAGCGTCGATAAACTGCATGAGGCGCTTCATTATCTCATCGTCTTCCTCGGTCGAAACAATCTGAACTGCTTCCTGACTTTCATCTACCATTTCCCGACCCACTTGATTCTTGTCTTCAAGCAATGCTAAATAGGCTTCCAAAGTTTCGCGCATCTTCGTCTTAATGCGTCGTATATAGATATATATATATAATAAGGTGAAAATAGTGACCAATATCAAAAAGACATATAGGATAAAAGCCCATATCGTTTCCGAGAACTTGGGGGTGACATGAATGTGAAGCGTGGAGAAGTTTTTCGTCCACTCACCTGCAGCATTGGTACACTTCACTTGTAGCTGATAGTCGCCAGGTTGCAAGTCGGGCAAGGTCACGGTGTGTTCCTTACCTAAGAAAATCCACTTGTCGCATTCACGCAGTCTGAAAGCATAAGATAGGTCTTCTGCGTTTGAAAAGTCGAGCGTCGAGAAACTCACTTTCAAATTGCGCTGTTGCTTATTAAGGGTAAGCGAATCGAGATAGGCTACAGCATATTGCATCGGAGCATGCTCCACACTGATGCCCGTAAATACGACATGACGCTCACCGCCTGTCTTCGAGAGTTCGCTCTCTGAAAGGCAGAATGCTCCATCCTTCAAGCCAAACATCCAACGACCATCGGATAAACATACTGGATGGGCGTCGCTATAACGATATGAATCATGAAAGAATCCTGTGCCGTAGTTTCGCACTTCGCCCGTCTGAGTGTTGAGCATCATGAGTGTGTAGCCACCCACTACCCATATCCAATCTTTACGATAAGGCGCCATGCTTGAAACCGTTTCGCATTGTAGCCCCATCGTCTTGTCGAAATGCTTGAAATCCAACTTGCTTGCCATCAGGTCGTGGCTCATAATCTTATCAATGCCCGCACTCTCGGTACTCACGTAGATCTGATGGTCGCTGGTTTCAAGGATGTCCGTCGTCGCACTATTGCATAAACTTTCCACACGCTTAGGTTCACGACAATGTAAGCGTAACTTCATGTCGCTAATGTTTTTATCCGTCATTTTCCCTACAGCAAGTCCTGTCGTTGTGGCTGCCATAAGAATATGATGCTGGGTAAAATGCAGACTTCTCACCTTCCAGCCCTTCGTTTGCTTTATATGCTCTATTTTGTCACCATTCAGACAATAGATTCCGTCAAAGGTGGCAAGCCAAAGGCGACCTGAAGGGTCGGCCTTAATGTCATAGACTGAATTGGCATTAGCATTGCCCAAACTGACAGACTGCACCTCAAAACCTTCCTTTTGGCTCTTCAATTTGTAGAGTCCTCCTGGCTTAGTGCCTAAGTAGATTATGCCATCGCTATGCTGATAAATGACATATACAGACGAAGAAAAAGATACGTGCGAAGGGGAAATCTTACCTGATGGAGAAAGATAACCCATCGGGCGGTTGCTACGATCGTAAATGCTCACTGCCTTGTCTTTCAGTGTTGCCACCCAGTAGTTTCCAGTACGGTCAACAAAAAAACAGCGAGCCTGTTCTTGATTTCTCAAAACTAATGGAACTGCTGGCTTACGATAAAATACGGTCTTGATAATACTATCGGGAGTACTAATCCACAAGTTACCCTGTCTATCTGTCATCTTGCGTCCCCTTTTCTTTTGCAAACTCTGCGTCATCTGATTTTGCTTACCAGGGCGTTGCTTGTTGTGTTCCTTAGCCTTCAATAGCTCTTCGTTTTCTGCATCAGAGATATTTACAAACGTTCCTTTTGACTGCGAAAACAAAAACCATCGGTCGTCTACCAAGCAATAAATATCTCCATTTGCAGCCAGTTGCATATCTCTCACACGATTGTTTTCCAGGGGAGAACCATCACCAGGACTCGAGTTAAAGGTTACAAACTCGTAGCCATCAAAACGTGTAAGTCCGTCCCAAGAGGAAATCCAAATAAATCCTATTCTGTCTTGCAACATCTTGGTAATGTGCCATTGATTCATGCCTTCATTGGCTCCATAAACGACTGTTTTGCTCACAGTCTGCGCACAAAGAATAACGCAACTTAAAAGACTGAAAAATATAAAAATAACGTTTTTTTTCATCAGAAGTAGCTTATTTGTTGATTGCCCTTAATTCCGCAACACTTTAGTTTAACATTTTTATAACATCCTGAGCAACAATAAGTTGCTCAGGATGTTGTCATGTCAAAATTTTCACTTACCTTAGTGTCGCAAAAACCAATAAGCAAAACTCTGATATGACATGGTAAAGATACAAATAAAATCTGAGAAACTCACTCCTTTTGGAGGAATATTTTCAATCATGGAGCTATTTGACTCCACATTGTCTTCTATAATCGATTCTACATTGGGTCTAAGAAGCAAACAGTATGGTTATCAATATAGCGAAATCATCCGTTCACTTATGAGTGTTTATTTCTGTGGTGGCTCATGTACCCCAGGATGTCACAACTCATTTGATGAACCATCTCTCGCTTCATCCGACACTTCGCACTTGTAGCTCTGACACTATCCTCAGAGCGATAAAGGAACTGACGCAAGAAAACATTTCATACACATCAGATACGGGTAAGAACTACGATTTCAATACGGCAGACACGCTCAACGCGCTACTTCTAAATTGTCTGTTGACCACTGGTCAACTAAAAGAGGGCGGTGAGTATGATGTAGATTTTGACCATCAGTTCATAGAGACCGAGAAGTATGATGCAAAGCCAACATAATGACATTTTTGAGTCAA
Source organism: uncultured Prevotella sp. (assembly GCA_900557255.1). The sequence continues at coordinate 135 of USSA01000086.1, read as the reverse complement.
CAAGCGATTTATTGAAACAGTTGCGGAATTAAGGGATAAAAATGTAAGAGGACGAACCATCACTGGCTCGCCCTCTTTTTTGGTATGCTCGGCATGAGCTTATTCTAATGGGTGCAAGTCCCTAACGAGCCCTAA
>USSA01000085.1 GCA_900557255.1 uncultured Prevotella sp. | reverse complement strand
ATTGAGATTTCATCCAAATTGCAGATGATTACCAATGCCTATACAGATGACATCAGAGCCACCAACAGCATGCTCTACAGTGCGCTGTCGGTCATTTTCCTGCTCTTGCTCGGAGTGGGACTTAGCAGTCTGTTCATCCGTAAGAAGAACAAACTTCTGAAACAGAAGAAAGACGAAATCACGGCTACATCGGCAAAAATGGAAGTTCTCAACAGCCAGTTGCACCTTATCAACGACGAGCTGAAGGACACCAACCAGAAGCGCGAGAGACTGATAAAGGTGTATATAGACCTGTGCTATAAGAACATAGAGAGGAACTGCAAACTGCGCACCTTGGCAGTAAGAAAGATCAAGGCCAACCAGAGTAAGGAGCTGCTGAGCCTCCTTTCTTCCTCAACCAATACAGAGAAAGAGAACAAGGAGTTTCTGACGGAATTTGACAAGGCATTCCTGTCTCTGTACCCAACTTTTATAACTGAGCTGAACAAGCAGCTTACAGAATCGGCACACATCCAGCTGAAAGAGAACGGAGAAATGCCCCCTATCCTCCGTGTGTGCGCCCTGTTAAGATTAGGCATCACCGAAAGTTCCAAGATAGCCGGCATCCTGTCTTATTCGCCACAAACCGTATACAACTACCGTTCCCTGCTCAAGAACAATGCCATCGACAAGGAGCACTTCGAGGAGAACGTACTCAGACTCTGCATGGTGATAGCCGACTGATAAGAGAAAAAAGATACCTATAGGTAACAACAAATCCCGACAGGCAACAACATAGCTGTCGGGATTTTTTAATTATCTGCAATTGATGAGAAATCTACTTTACTATATATTTCTTGCCACCCCGGATATAGATACCATCATATTTCGCCGGGAGCGATACCTTTCGGCCATTGATATCATAAACATCTGAACTGCAAGGCTTAGTAAAACCGGTAACAGGAGTTAAGCCGGAAGTCAAATCATAATCTATTTCACCATCATCAGGACAATGAATAACCACCATTTCCTGATACCACTGATACTCCTCATCAACGGAGACACCATTATCCGTATACTCCAGAGGAAGGAGGCTCAAGTCGAAATAGCCATCACCTAAACCACCATACCCCCAATTCACTCCTACGTTTCCATCAGCATCATAACCATCCAGCACAAAGGCATGGGAAGAAGTCTTGTCGTTTCCCTGCTTATTGGATGTACCGGCATACAGAATAGGATGCCCGGCGCTCAATTCCCGATAAATAACCTTTCTCCAGGCTGCATCATCATAGTTATTGGTCTGGGGATAATCCTTATAGCCATAGTACTGGGTAAGATAGCCGAAATGCTTCTTCATACCAGCCGCCGCATCTTGCAAAGATGCGCCACTGCCATCAAGAGAATAATTCATACCAGCCACACAACCGCAATGAAACATCAACTTGGCTACTGCGGCAGCCTGTTCCGAACTGTAGTTATCACCCGAATAAGCAGGCAACATCTCTGTCCACTTATACTCTCCCATACTCAGCATAGCAGTACGTTTCTCATCGCCGACGCTATAAGAAGCGACGCCCTTGCCACGGGATGGATACTGGTATACAGACATAATCTGTGCCATAGCCGTAGCCACGCAACCTACCCAGCAGTTTTTACCATTCACTTGTGGGCACTGACTATTGAAAGGAGCATCCTGGCCCCATTTTGTCGTAACCAGATGCTCAACGCTCGACTTGCAACCTGCAGGGATAACCTGATACCCCGTAGAAGCAGCACGAAGTGAAGCGTCATTAATTCTAGCCAAGAACCACTCCAAAGCAGGATTATCACCAAAAGTACCCTCGTCAGAATAACCTATTACAGCCTTGAACGCATCATCATTGGCGAGAACAACAAATCCGTTCCGGTTGCGTCCTACAACCGTATAAGCATTCGACTGGCGCATAACCCGAAGGCTCTCATCTACTCCTCCACGAGAAGTTTTCCCGCCAACAGAAGGCAAACGCTCCCCCAGCACCTCACTGGCTATCTCCAATTTCTGCTGAAGGCTCCTTTCCTTTGCCTCAGAGCAAAGGAAAAAAGCCAACATCATAGAAAATATAAAAATCTTCTTCATTAGTCCAAAATCTTTAGGAAATCATTCGATATTTCTACCAAACGCCATACACATTTACAGACTGCTGCGCAACACTGGAATCTATGTATCCATTCAGATAGATATATTTCTTTGTGAAGTCTATATAAGAATAGGTATTATAGCCATATCCACCATACCACATGAAAGAGTTGATATTTACATCTCCTACCGTCCAGTTCCACAAATAGTTACCTGTAGAAGAATCAACACCAGCTACGATATAGTTTTTCTTATAGGTCTGATAGTCATATATGGTAGCACCCTTTCCTTCCTCAGGAACCAGTTCACCGGAGCAATCAGCCAGATTATCGGCATTGAAAGTGCCATTAATCTTGAAATAAAGATCAGCACCCGAACCCAACATATTGGTGATATAAAACTGATTGACACCTTCCAGCTGGTAGATATCGGAATAGGTTACAGGCAGCTCTGTGTAACCTTCGTAATAGAACCGCACATTCTCCAGTACTTTCGTCCACTGAGAAACCAGCACCGCTGACTGCAGCACCGTACTGCCATCCTGCTTGGTATAAGGATTGGCATAGGCTTCATCGACATCTATCTTGAAACCAAATTTCTTTTTAGGTGTCAAACCCTTTACAGAAATGGTCAGCGTAGCCTCCTTCTCGCCCTGGGCAAACTCCACCGTTGCAGGCACCTGAATGGCAGCTGTATCAGTATACTCTACCTTGACAGGAACACTCGCAGCCTCAGCGGCTACCTTACGGCAAACCTTCACATCAACGGTTTCCTGGTCTGGAGTAAGAATAAACTCTGCCGCATTGCCGGCATCAAAATACACTCCCATGCAATTGTCTGGTGCAGGATTACCTGGCGCATAATCATCGTCATCGCTGCAGGAAGAGAACCCTAACAGGAGACCAGTCGAGATGGCAAGCCCCAAATATCTAAAAAACTTTATATTCTTCATTGTCAATTCCATTTTTAAGATTGAAAAATCTCCTCATTTACTCACTCTTTGCCTCTACCACACTTGTAGGGTCAGGATTCAGTACCACAGCCGGATTAGAACTCTTCTCATATTCAGGGATATAACAATCCATCCATGGAGCCACGAAACCATACTTGGAATTCAAGCGGTGACTCTCCAGGAAGTTGGTACCCGTATAGGTGCGGACAACAGTTTTCTTAAGACGCTTATAATCAAAATACAGCAGTCCCTCTCCCCAGAGTTCGATACGTTTCTGAAGCAGCACGGCATCTTCAAGTGATTCGATGTCTGTAGCCTGACACTTATAAGAGCCATCTGTATAGCGATAAGCATTCATGAAATCATTCAATACGGTCTTGGCAGCATCCACCCCTTCTGTATGGGCAATGGCCTCAATATAGATGAGATACATCTCTTCTACACGCATCAATGGAATATCACACAAACAGCCCACATAGAGATCAGACAAGTTACCTGAACCCGGATGATATTTCAGGTTGGTGTAAGCAGGCAGTTTAGCCCATCCTGCTCCATCCAGCAAGGTAGAATAGCCTGCTGGAACCTCAGCCTTGCCAGCATCCTCAGGGGCAACCCAAGTCTTCTTTCGCCAGTCGGCATCAGGTATCTGATTATAGAGCGAGGCACCTATCATACGGTAAGCCTTGCCATAACCAGCCATGGAGAATGCGGTAGATTCAGAAGATACCGTACCCATCCAGGAATGGTACCAGCTGCCCAATTGCTCCTTTGTTCCCAGCGAAGCCTTCCACATCCAGGAAGAATTAGCTGTATTGAAACCAGTCTTCTTATTATACCATTCGCTCTGAGACATTGGCTGGCAACCGGAATTGTCGATGGCGGCCTGTGCGTATGAGGCAGCCTTGGCAAAACAGTCATTAGCCGTCGTGATGCCCAAGGCATCATAGCCGTCAGCATCATTCTCATGAGACAACTGGGCTGTCAGGTCATCTGCCGAATCATAAAAGCGAGAACCCAGTTCCAGCCAGAAACGTGCCTTCAAACCATCTACCACGCTCTCATCCGGCTGCTCCTTGCCCGTACGCTTATAGCCCTTCAAGTATGCCTCAGCCTTATTCAGGTCGTGCAGGATGAAGCGATACATTGTATAATAAGGTACACGAGGATTGTTCTTACCCTCAACGGCAGTAGTCTTCTCGGTCACGATAGGCACGGTAAGTCCCATAACCTTGGCTGCCTTGGCATCAAAGTCAGAGAATCCAGTCTTCTTGAATTCAAACATTCTTGCCATATCCAGGTATGCCAAAGCACGGTAAGCATAAGCCACACCGGCAGACGCCTTTGCTGATTCAGATGCTCCTTCCACATCGAGCGACGAGATGATACTGTTGGCATTGTTCACCAAACCATAATAGTAGAAATAGGTGTAATTGAAAGGGCTACGGAGCCCCTTACCATTCTCTATAGATGAGAAATAGTCGTAATCTGCATTATAAACAGGCATATCTGCCGTCATCACATCACGGATAATCATCTGGCTGGGATAACCGTTGTCGTAAGCCGAACCGTTGCCATACACACCACTCTTTACCATATAGGCACTCAAGCCGGTCAGCAAGCCCTGCTGAGCCGTCTCAGACCCCTGCACCTGACTGCCTGTTGCATAATCCTTTGGCAGTTCCTCCTCCAGACAACTCTGCATCATCAAGCATGAAGAGAGCACTACTGAGAACAGAGAAACCTTGCGAAATATATTGTTCATCATATAAAAATCTCCTTATCTAATAGTTTAAAATTGAAGTGTAATACCACCAGAGATGGTACGAACAAACGCATACTGCTCGTTGCTAGGTGAGCCGGTGAAACTTGTACGAGGGTCGAATCCCTTTCGCTTGCTCCACAAATAGACATTGTCTGCCGCACCATAGACACGAACCTTAGTCAAGCCCAAACGACGTGTCAGGCTCTTTGGCAAGGTATAACCGATATTGATGCTCTGCAGGTTGAGGTAACTTGCATTGATCAGGAAACGGTCAGAAGATGAGCTTGCATCCGTATCATTATACTGGAGGCGAGGGATGTTGGATCCTCTGTTACTTGGAGACCAGGCATCCAGCATATCCTTATGGAAATTGAAACCTGTCCAGCTGTCATAAGGAACACCCATCAGACTCTGATAACCTGAATCGTAAGATTTGCCGCCGATGGAATAAGTGAAGTTCACACTGACATCGATACCCTTAAACGACAACGATGTACCAAATCCACCATAAAGATCAGGAGTAGGGTCGCCACAGGCAAAATAAGAGCCTTCCGACCATTTTGCTGACTTACCCAACGAACCATCTTCGTTCTCAACATACCATGTGGATTCTCCTTTCTCATTTACGCCCGCATATCTCTTCAGTCTCCAGGTGTAGATAGGCAATCCTTCACCATAATAATAAGAACCGTTATGATAACCGGCATATCCGCTCAGCATCTCGTTCTTGTTCTCTTCATAAAGCTTCGTTATCTCATTGGTATAGTGTGTGGCATTGAGACTGATGTTCCACGCAAAATCCTTGGTGCGGATTACATCTCCTGCAAGATTCAGTTCTACACCACGGTTCACCATGTTACCCACATTAGAGTAATAGCCTGCATAACCCATTGACATAGGCACGCTGATGAAACAGAGCATGTCAGTGGTTTTGCGGTAGAAATACTCCACATCACCGGTCAGACGACCCTTGAAGAGTTCGAATTCAAGACCTGCGTTGATATTGGTATTGGTCTCCCAGGTAATCTTATCATTACCCTTTGAAGCAAAGGTCAGCGCCATGTCACCATTCATGCTACCGATGCCGTAAGTATCCAGATAACGGTTGTTACCGATGGCATCGTTACCCTGCTGACCAAAAGAGAATTTCACCTTCAGCATGTTGAGCCAAGACTTGGTGCCTGCCATCCAATCTTCCTTGGTCAGTATCCAGGCACCACCGAAAGAATAGAAATCGCCCCAGCGATGGGCTGGAGAGAAGCGGGATGAACCGTCACGGCGATAAGATACCTGGCCGAAATACTTGCCATCATAATCATACATGCCACGGAAGAAGAAACCTTCGGTGTTGTAATTGGTCTGATTAGAATATGTCGGCTCATTAGTGATAGCACCTGCCAACTCATGGTTTTCCTTGAAAGAGAACATGTTGGAACGGCCGCCATATACGTATTCATAAGTCTGCTTATAGTTCTCATGGCCCAACAACAATGTCATGTTGTGCAGACCAAAAGAACGGGCATAGTTTACCAACTGCTGGAAGTTGACAGTATAATAACGGTAATGTCCTACGGTTACCTCACCATTAGGATAAGTCGTTGCACCAAATCCATAATAAGGCTGCTGGGTACTCTGATAGCGATATTCATAGTCATCCACCGTACCGTTCAAGGTAATCTTCAGTCCCTTGACAAATGTTGGGGTAATCTCAGCAAAGCCATTAATACCGAAAGTATTTCCTACAGAATGGGATGCCTGAAGTTGGTCATTCTTCAACTGGTTGACCTGAGAGAGTACAGGTCGATTCAAGCCTGCATTCATTCCGTTACCATAATCATATATCTTACCATTATCATCGGTCATGATATTGCCATTGCCATCTCTGAGATACAGCGGATAGATAGGAGCGATGGTATTGACCATGTAGAAGGTATTGGTGGAACTGTTTTTTCCATTAGAATCTACCTCTGTGGCATAGTCTGTAACGGTATGGGCATAGTTTACGTTACCACCCACCTTCAGCCATTCATTTGCCTTATAGGTAGCCTTCAGGCGTGCAGTATATCGCTTAAACTGAGATCCGTATGCGATACCTGGGTTATCCAGATAGCCCAACGAAGCATAGAACTGGGAACTGTCGTTTCCACCATTCACATTCATATTATACTCCTGCCGGAGGGTGTTTCGGTAAGCCGCCTTGAGCCAGTTGTCCGGACTAATCGTATAGTCCTTTCCGTTATAAGAGATTTTGTTTCCCAATGTAGCATTAGGATTCAGCTTTCCATTATCGCCAATGAGATACTGTCCCTCAGGCACATTGTAGCAGATATAACCCAATCCGCCCTTTTCTGAAGAACCACCAATCGCGTTATTGGCAGCCACATGAGCCGCATAAGCTGACATACCCTTGCCATTGGTATAGTAATTATACAATGACTTATAGTGTGTCTCATAATATTGACCGGGATCGGATATCATATCATAAGTCTGAGAGCCACGGCTATTGCTGCCCCATTTGGCATCAACAGTGATGACGGTCTTGCCCACCTGCGGATTCTTGGTGGTAATCATAATGACACCATTGGCACCACGGGCTCCGTAGAGTGCATTACTTGCCGCATCTTTCAATACGGTAACAGAAGCCACATCCGCTGGGTTGATGTCACTCCAGGAACCATAATAAGGTGCACCATCTACCACGATCAACGGATCCTGACCTGCATTGATGGAGCTGATACCGCGCACACGGATGGTAGGGGTAGAAGACGGATTGCCAGATGTATTTATCATCTGCACACCAGCTACCTGACCATTGAGGGCATCTACCACATTGGTTACCTGACGCACGGCTATTTTATCTGCATCCACTACGCCTGCAGAACCAGTGAAAGAGGATTTCTTCTGCTCGCCGTATGCCACAACAATCACTTCGTCGAGCTGGCGGTCTTGAGAGTGCATGCTTACCTTCATGCCTGGAGCCGCCTTCAAGGTCTGGGAATCCATACCGAGATAGGTGATGACTATCGCCTCTCCTTTTTTAGCACTCGGTAAGCTGAACTTACCATCAATGTCGGTCACGGTTCCAGTCTTGGAACCTTTCACCATGATCTGGGCACCTACTACAGGGTCTCCGTTCTCATCGAAGACCTGTCCCCCAACCTGTCCGGAAGACTGTGCCAGCACTTGCCCCGAAGTAGCCAGCAACAGGGAAGCAAATAAAACCTTCATTCTCATAATATCTGTCTCTTCTTATAATTATTATCTCTCTTTATCTTGAATACACCTCTTTATATATTGCCAGTTATCCTTTACAAGTTTATATAAAAAATGTATTCGGTTGCAAAGGTATAATAAAATTCACTAACCGCCAAACAAAAATTCGAATATTTATGTTTTTGAGTTACAAAAAGTTACTTTCTTATCCTAAATCAATATCTAAATGCAACAACAAACATGGATAACCACCCGTCTTGCGAATCTGTGGCAGCACATCAGCCGTAACCCAGTTTTTGAACTTCACGGCAGTAGAAAGCTTAGAGCCGAGCACCAAAGCATAGAAACCGCTCTCGTTGACATAGAGCATCAGAGTACGACGCATCGCCTCGCTTCCATCCTTCTTCAGACCTGTCACTACCCATGCCCTTTGTCTCAAGGTGTCATATTGGTTAACTAATTGATACACTGCGTTATTAGTATATACCGTGCAAAGAAAACAACAAATACTGGTATTCAAGAAGATACGTTATGATTTTTAAGAGTTTTTATCGGTCTCTCTGCCATTCTTTTAACAAGTATATATCATAGCCAGACATTTTCCACCTATTTTGCTAGAATTTCCCAAAAACTTCGTATCTTTGCAATGGCTTTATACAAGATAAGCTGTTTATAAAATCATCAAACGTAGAATTATGGAAAGAAAAAGTTATTCTATAGATATAAATCGCATTGCACAATATGCCATGTATGCATATTGCATTTTCGCATTGTTTTCGCTGGCATTTTCTGTTTGCAGACAAGCGGGCTTATCCTTCAGAACAAGTCCCATCCTGATTCCAATAAGTCCCATCCTGGTTACCATCAAGCAACTGGTCTTGCAGCTCGCCCCTCTAGCTTTATGGGGAATATTCCGCTACACGCTACCAGCAGGCGTAAAATTGCTACGACGCTGCAGCGAGTTGATGGTACTTTACTATGTGCTCTCATTCATCCTGGGCCAATGCTTCAATCTTCATCTCGTAACGATGATGCAGAACGGACAGATTACCCAAATGGCTTCCATACTCACCTGGACAGAAAGCACGATGGGCCTGATTTCCGTCATCGCCTCCCTGGTAGCCGGCTGTCATCTGTGCAGCAAGCACAGGGGCAACATGCGCAAACTGGGCATAGCCCTTGTCCTGGTTTTCATTGCATGGCTGCTATGCTCAAATATACTCCCTGTTGCAGTGTTTTATCTGGCAGGTAACACCCAGCAGGCAGCCTTCACCTGCATGAATCTCATCAGTATGATAACCACAACATCGGCTTATATATACGCATACTATAGAATGTATCGGGCGATAAAAACTATAGGATGTATCGGGTAATAAAACTAAATAAATACAAATTCTCGGATATACAGATTACAGAAAGTGTTATCAGTTTTACAGAAAGAAATTTGCAATACGCTGCAAATTTCACCCAAAAACACAAGAAATTTGCAATGCGCTGCAAATTTCCCAAAAAAGTTTCGTATATTTGCAGCGCATTTCATTTTTAGCAATCAAGATAGAATGCAAAATGAATAGCAAAGTGAATAAATAGAACATAAAGAGAATATGATAGAGCGTAAAGAATACATGAATCTCCTGGAGAAATGGAGAGACAAGAAGGCCATCAAGGTAGTAACAGGCATACGACGCTGTGGCAAGTCATCGCTGCTGAGAATGTTTAGGGAGAAACTTCTCTCGGACGGAGTATCCGAAGAACAAGTACAGAACCTCAACTTCGAGGATCTCGACAACGAACCGTTCCTCGACTATAAAATTTTATACGCACACGTAAAGCAGAACCTGTGCCCAGACAAGATGAACTATCTCTTCTTTGACGAGATACAGATGGTGGAAAATTTCCAGAAAGTGATAGACAGCCTGTTTCTGCTAGACAACGTAGACATTTACGTTACTGGCAGCAATGCCTACCTGCTCTCTGGCGAAATAGCCACCCTGCTCACCGGAAGATACATCGAAATCAAGCTATTCCCTTTCTCCTTCCGAGAATTCATGCAGACGCAGCCTGCCCATACTTCCCGAGAGCTCGCCTATCGCCAATACATCGAACTGGGTTCCTTCCCATACATTCCCCAAATCAGCCAAGACCGAGAGATGGTGCGTGAATACCTGTCAGGTCTCTACAACACCATCGTACTGAAAGATGTGGTGAGCCGCAAGAAGATAACCGATGTGATGATGTTGCAAAGTGTGGTAAGATTCCTTGCTGACAATATAGGCAACATATCCGTAATCAAGCGCATCAGCGACACCATGACCTCGCTGGGAAGAAAGACTACATCTCATACGATAGAAAACTACGTCTCTGCCCTCACCGACAGCTATATCTTCTACCCTGTGCAGAGATATGATGCCAAGGGTAAGCAGTTATTGAAGACAGGACAGAAACTTTATCTTGCCGACGTAGGTCTACGCCAAGTCATCAATGGCACCAAAGGTGGCGACTTGGGGCACGTACTTGAGAACATCGTGTATCTGGAACTAGCACGACGAGGCGGAGAAATCTATGTAGGCAAAGCCGGTGATGCAGAGATAGACTTCGTGGTAATCATTGGTGAACACAAGGCATACTATCAGGTATCGCTCAGCGTAAGGGATGAGACCACGATGCAGAGAGAATTGGCACCCCTGAAGTCCATCTCCGACAATTTTCCAAAATATCTGCTCACCCTGGACAACGACCCCGTCCAGTTTCATGATGGAATCAAGCAAGAATATGTGCTCGACTGGCTTATGGAATGCTATGATTCGCCTAAAAAATAAGACTCACACAGAAAAACAATGATGGAAAAGAATCAGATTTTTGAAAATATTATGAGCCGTACATCGGTGAGAAGCTATACAGACATGCCTGTAGAACAGGAGAAGGTGGAGATGATGCTGCGTGCCGGCATGGCGGCTCCATCGGCATGCAACAAGCAGCCTTGGCATTTTGTGGTTATCAACGACCGGGAGATTCTCGACCAGATACCACAGTTCAGTCCTTATGCCAGCATGGTGAAGCAGGCACCGCTTGCCATCGTGGTTTGCGGATGCCTTGACAAGGGGCTGGAAGGCACAGAGCAGGAGTTCTGGATTCAAGACTGTTCGGCAGCCACGGAGAACATCCTGCTGATGGCTCACGGCTTGGGACTTGGCGGTGTATGGACAGCCCTCTACCCCCTGAAAGAACGATACGAGGGAATGCAGCAACTGCTGCATCTGCCCAAGACGATGATTCCGCTCAACACCCTCATCATCGGATATCCGAAGAATCTGGCGGAAGCAAAGGATAAGTGGAAAGAGGAGAATGTATCCTATAATAAATGGATGGAGAAAAATTCATAATAAAGAAAAAGTATGAACATCAAGGAGAATTATCAACAATATGTAAGCCGATACGCTTCTGAGGTGGCTGCCCTGAAGCGTAAGAATACGGGATTTATAACGGGCGAGCTGCTGGCTTTTGGCGGCATCCTCGCCTCCCTGGTCTGCTATTTCGCATTGGATGGGGATACACAGAACTATCTGATGGGGGCGGCGCTGTGCCTGATTGCCTATCTGGGAATCAGACGACTTGACGACAAGAATAAGGAGAAGATAGAGCATCTTTCGGCTTTGCTCAAAGTTTATCAGGACGAAATCAAGGCTTTGGAGGGGGATTTCTCGCCTTTCGAGACGGGCGATTCCTATCAGAATCCGCAGCATCCTTATTCCTTCGACCTCGATGTCTTCGGCAAGAGTTCGCTTTTCAACCGCATCTGCCGAACCATTACTTCGGGCGGTTCAGAGGCACTCGCCAGGAATCTTACCCGGGAAACGCCTCTGAGCCTGGAAGATATCAAAAGAAGAAGAGATTTGCAGAAGGAACTGGCTGGAGAAGGCGAAAACTGGCGAATGGAATTTCTGGCACTTGGCGAAAAGAACAGAAGTCAAACCGCGGATGGCAAAATGGTGAATGGCAAGACGAATAAGATTGATTCTGCTGCGGTAGTGGATGCGATGCAGAAGGTTTCGAAGATGGAGGTGCCGACATGGTTTGGGTCTCCGGTTTCGCTCGTTATCGGATGGCTGCTGATTATCGGAGTCATCGGTTCCGTGATTTTATCGATATGCGATATGGTTTCGGTGGATTTCGCCCTGTGGTGGGTATTGGTTCAATACATGGTGGTGTTCTTCGTCTGCAAGCAGACACTTGATAAGATAGACAGCAATGGCGGCAAGCTTCGCCATCAGCTCATCGCCTATGCCCAGATACTTCAGCTTATCAACAGGCGCAATTTCCATAGCGAATCAGGCAAGGAGATGCAAGAATCCCTGGCAGATGCCCTGCCTTCCTTTGCCCAACTGGAAAAGATATTGAAGGGGTATGACAGAAGAGGCAACTTCCTCGGTCTTTTCTTCACCGATGCCTTCATGCTGAGCGATTTCTTCCTGGTTCGCAGTTTCCTGAAATGGAAGAATACCTATATGGTGAAGATGGAGGAATGGATGCATATCATCA
>USSA01000084.1 GCA_900557255.1 uncultured Prevotella sp. | reverse complement strand
AGAAAAGCAATAACCACACGATTCCTTATTATAATTGTATGAAATCGTTTACTTAATTACGGATTTAACTTAAATAATAACAGATTTCGCCCTGTATGGTTGAGGCATTTCATATTTTTATTGCTCTGAAGATATAGAAGCAAACAAAGTTAGTTTTTGAGGAGTTGCTACTCTGTATGCCCAGTAGAGGCTGCTCTCTTCGGGGAAAGTATCCATGTATTCATTGAGAGAAGCCAAATGCCTGGATAGAGCCTTCTCATCATACTTACCTACTGTAAACGACAGAAGATATTTGCCATTGTCTTTTAGATTGACTGGCTTTAGGTGGCTGATAGCCTCAGCTATGTCGTCTTGATATTCATACGAATAGACAGATAGCACATTCTTTCCTCTGATGATATCGGAGAAACTTCTGAAATCAAAGCCTACCATACCATGAATCTCCACATTCTCCTTATACATCTGCAAGAAGTGCTTCAACTCCATGAATGGATTGCAGCCTGGATTTTGCAGAAAAGACAAGATAGAGTCGATATCAGATTCATCCTTGATGCAGAGTTCCGGAGTCATTTTTACGACTACATTCTTTCTGGCACGTTCGTGGTTCTCCAATACCTGATGAATATGTTCTGCTCCTTCGGCAGTAGATACCACTACCATATTGATAAGTGTACAAGAACGGTTCTCGATGGAATATATTCCATCTGAGCGAAGCTGATTAATAGCTTGCTGACTAACATCGTCAGCAGCTATCAGCAGCAAAGAATCTAATGCGATTTCTTTCATGAGATTGATGCTTGGCTGTTATGAAATCCAACTTTATATATTCTCGTATTATAACACAAAGCTAGGTCCTTATAAAATTCTAAAGACCTAACTTATGAGTACAAAGGAAATTATTTATCTCTTTAAAAGAACATCCAAATATCTAGCAGCATCTTCAAAACTTTCATTCCAAGATCTAGAACTTGGATGGTAACAACTAAACAATGCTATATCATGGTCTACATTTGGAATATTCATATGACAAATATATCCTTCAGTATTATCAAAACACTCATCCAGATCGTAAATAAACGGATTATTTTGTCTATCTCTTATAGGCTCAGCGATAACCGTTCCCCAAATAACTACGACGTCAGGTTTTTGCTCTTGAATAACCTCAATGAATGCATCAAAATCTCGAAGAGACAAATGCTCTGGTAGAGTCGGAGCAAAACTTACCTTTCCCGAATCATCCTTGCTACATGGCAAGAAATATTGAACATAATTTGTAAAAGCAAGATAGTCCCAAATATCCTCACCATCTTTTACATATGGGGAAAATAGACGAGCAAAATTCGAATACACTTTAGCCTCACCTGTAGTATATGATGGCTCATCATGCAAACAACGATTGCTAGCAATATACGATGGGCAACGTTTATCATATAAACTACTATCCTTGTTCTCTACACTTGTGCAGTCCTCATAATAAGGACAATTTACTTTTGGGCAGTAATAGCTGGCACCAAAAACCAAAATCTTCTTGCCATTGATACCCTCATTATACTTTTCAGGAATCCATGGTTCAAAAAAACGTTTTTTTTCCATAATCTTCTTTTACTTAATTAAAACTTCGCAACACTATAATTTATATTCTACAAACACCCAAGCTGCAAAAAGCTGCCTAGGATTATGCCATATCAGAAATTCCTCTAATCTTAGTGCTGCATGAATAGAATAGCAAAACTCAGAATGACATGGCAAAATTACAAATAAAATATGAAAATTGGCTGCACAGGTTCGTTTTATTTTCATAAAATGATGAAATAATTGAAATCTGCATGAAATAAATCTATCTTGTGCAACATCTTTTCCTACTTTTCCGTTATCTTTGTACCAAATAAAAGAAACAGAATATGGCTATCAATCAATTGAATAAATATGTCTGGCTCGTGGAAACCATCCATCGGGCCAGAAAAAGGGGCGGCATCACCTTAAGAGAAATCCAAAGCAGATGGAAGGATTCTGATCTCAGCGAAGGAACGGAACTCTCTCGCCGTACCTTCATCAACAACCTCCATTCCATCGAGGAACTGTTTGAAATCAGCATCTGCTGTGGCAGCGGATACCGCTATTACATTGAGTATGGTGACTGCTTCGAGGAAGGAAGTGCCAGAAGCTGGATGCTCAATGCTTTCTCCCTCAATGCCATGGTTGGCAACAGTCACAAGCTCAAGGAGCGTGTACTCCTGGAAGATATGCCTTCTGGCAGAAACTATCTGGAAGACATCATCAAGGCAATGCGTGATAATCGTATCATCTCCATATCCTACTATAGCTTCAATACAGAGGAGTATCATGAATTTGATATTCATCCTTATTTCGTAAAGGCTTTCAAGAAGCGTTGGTATGTGGTGGCTTACAGTCCTGGCACAGATGACATCCGATGCTATGCGCTCGACCGTATGGAGAATGTCACCATCTCTGAAGAAACATTCAAATTGCCTGAGGATCTGGATCCTTCTGAATATTTCAAGGATTGCTTCGGCATCATCAACTACGAGGACTCTGAGGTGCAAAAGGTGGTACTCAAGGTGGATGCATTCCAAAGCAACTATATCCGCAACCTTCCTCTCCATACCTCACAAAAGGAAACGAAGCGCACAGATGAATATTCTATTTTTGAATACCATCTGAAGCCTGAGTTCGATTTTGAACAGGAGATATTCTCCAACATGGATACCATGGAAGTATTGGAACCTCAATGGCTAAGGGAGGATATTGCCGAAAAATTGAGAAATCTCACAAAGAAATACCAGATTTAATCAATTAAGGAATAACAGATTTAATCTATCAAGAAATATCAGATACAATCATCTGAAACTAGGAGAAAAAGGCGGCAAATACATTTTTCGTATTTACCGCCTTTTCTTTATGGGTGATGCATCAGAACCCAACCTTTCTCTTGGGGGTTCTTCCTTCCAGCCTTTCACTATCGCAATACCCGACAAGAGATTTGAGCATATCCGCCGGTTTGCCATGCAAAATGGATTGGATGGTATAATGGCGGGCTATGTTCTCAATCTCTCCACCACTGAAATCATATCTGGCGGCAAGGAAAGAAGCATCAGCATCATTCAAAGATGGTATCATCGTTTGCCAAATCTGTAAACGACCATGCAAATCAGGCTTTTCAAACTTCACTTTATAGAGGAAACGACGCTCGAAGGCCTTGTCCATATTCTCGGCAAGATTGGTTGTGGCAATAAGAATGCCATCAAGCTGCTCTATCTCCTGAAGAATGATGTTCTGGATATTGTTCTCCAGTTTATCCACAGCCTTCTCAGCACCCACCATACGCTTACCGATGATGGCATCTGCCTCATTGAAGAGCAGAATAGGAGTCTTTGCCGATTGTTTCACCATCTTTCTGTAATCATCAAAGATACCCTTGATGTTCTTTTCGCTCTCCCCTACCCACATACTCTTGATATCCGAGATGTTAACCTGGATAAGGTCACGACCCGTTTTCCTGGCTATCTGAAGAACCGTCTCCGTCTTTCCGGTACCTGGTGCACCATAGAATAGGCAGGCAAAGCCACTTCTGAAATTGGTTTCCTTCAAGCGATCTCGGATACCCTGGAAATTCTTTTCATCCAAAAGAGCTGCGAGTTCTTCTACCAGTTTACGTTCCTTGTCGTTGTAAAACAGCTGTTTAGGCTTGATACTCTCAAAGGATAATATGCCACCTTTAGGACGGGAGCCTCGCATAGCAGAAAGGTTCATCTCCGAAAAGAGCAGCTTCTTCGCACTGTCTGTAATCTTAAAGGATTCCCTGTCGGCAAAGCCGTCATCGTTGGTATATTCTATGAACTTTTTCTGCAAGAAACGATGATTGCCTTGGTTAAGGTCTCGCTTAGCCCATCGCCAGACCGACTCACCTTCCTCATAGATGAAATCCAAGTCATGGCAACGGATGTCATCATCGCCATCAATAACAAAGAGTGTACACAGCAAGATGAAAAGCGGAAAATCTTTATCCTCCACATTTATATCATACAATGCCATTGCCTTGACAAATGCCAGGTTGCTATTCTTGACAACCAGTGCTCTGAGTTTCTTTCTCAAAACCTGCTTGTTCAGTTTTTCGCAGCGGCATTTCGAGAAAAGTTCATCAAACTTATCAAACAGTTCTCTGGCTGTGAATTCATCCACATCCGAAGGAATATATCGCTGATTATGCTGGAATGCCTCCATCACCTCCATCGGGATGCTATAGCTGAGTCCTTCAATCCGATTCTGACAAACATATTCCTTATCGATAAGTTCCTGAGTTTCGTTGGAATATCTGAGCAATGTCAGAATTCTGCAATCCAGGAATTCCGTCAAATCAGAAAACCGGATATGGGTATCATAACACCGGTCGGCAAAGAGGGTCATAATAACACTTGCTCGCTTGGAGATACACAGTTTATCAGAAACAAAACCAAGATACGGTTCTGCTTTCTGATAAAACTCTTCTCCGAGAGAAGACCCTTTTGCCTTTTCTACGATTATTTCGAAGGCCTGGAGCAAGTCTATCGGCTCCACATCTTTTTTATCTGATATTTGCTTAACCATCATCATACAACATTAATACATTCTTTTTTGGATGCAAAATTAAGAGGTACCTATGAAAGTTGGTTTCACAGATTGAGATTTTTTTCTTCTGCGTAGTATTTTTGATGGATAAGCACAGGCAAATTATATGAAACCGTTTACTTATTTACAGTTTTAACCTAATAATAACAGATTTTCTTTGCGCATCTAACTGATTATTCTTACTTTTGCACATCATTAAGTATTCTTTTTAAAGCATCATCAATATGAAACATCATCATTATATGAAATATCTGTTTGTGCTTTTCCTCTTCCTTCCTACCAGTCTCATGGCACAGAACAAGGAAGAGAAGATGCCTGGACATATCACAAAAATACAGAAACTGGAGGATGTGAACGTAACAGGGAATCGTCCTCACTTCATCAGACTTAAGGGATATTATCGCAGTTACCAGACCAACGACTCTGTAATGAAATACTTCAACGACGGCATCGTGGAGTATTACATCAACCTGAAGAATGGAAAGACGAATCTCAATGCCTATTCCAAAAGAAATCTTCACAACAGCCGACTCGTTTCCGAAGACAAAAAGCGAGCATTCATGGTCAGCGACGAAGGAACCTTCCGACCTTGGCCGGAAGAGAAGACACTTATTGAGCAATATCGAAAGAAATATCAGCTGAAAGATTCTCTGGGTACTCAACTCATTCAGCTTAATCAGCAGACAATAGGCAGTATTCAAACGGACAGCACCCGGAACATCTGTCAGATAGAAATCAACCAGCTTCCTACCTACAAGAATCTGACGCACCAGCTTTTCGGTTATACCCAGACAGATATCTACGACCATGTGGTGGAAATCTATCAGATAAGTCCTGAAGATTACTATTCCTTCAAGGACCTGCTCTTCCAGAAATCTGACAACAGCTATCTTTTCTCTCACAAGAAAGACAAGCAGCAGCAACTCATCCATGTGATTACCGAACTATATATCACGGAAAAGGAGTATGTAGAAAAGAAGCAATCCATCAAACCGGATTCTTCTACTCCCAAAGAATCAGCTGCCGCCATTACCGATTTCTGCATCAGAAACAAGATACCTTCCTTGCCTGAAGCAACAGAGCAGGAGATGCAGCAGTTGACTCCCTATAATCCTGCAAACATGAAAGAGATAAAGGAGTAAGGGGGCTAAAAATATTGCCTGATGAAATCGCTTAATTACGGTTTTCTTCCAAAACCCGTTCTATTTTGCGTATCCAGTGCTCATCGATTTCCACTTTTTCGGCATAAGACTTGAAGTTCATCACCACGTCTTCCACTTCTTCTATGATACTAGAAGCATTTCTGATATCCTGTCTTTGTGCGAAAAGCATCAAATCCTGCTTCGTTATATTCTTTCGCTTGCCAAGAACCGTAAGTTCATGGTTACGATAGAAATGCGAATCAGGATCGGCGGAAAACACGATGTCGTAAGCTGGCGATATATGCCATTCTCCATTGGGGTACATCACAAATGAGAAGTTCTTGGTATGGTCATCTACATTCTCTGCAAGAACATTAAACACCATTCTCCTATATTGCTGACTCTGCTCTTCAGCAGACAAATTCAGTTTTCTACCCACCACAAACAAATCTTCGTAAGTATCAGCCAAGGAACTCATGGCAGCTAAAGTCTGAGTATATATTTTTCTACCCTCCACTCTATCAAAGCGTTGGGTCAGAAAATTCTGGGTTCCTTCAATCTCTACCAAACGAGAAGGCATCATATTGATACCGGCATCCTTGGCCATCAGATAATAAGCCATCTCTACCCTGGTAAAAGGAAGTTCATTTTTTCTGCTTGTATCAAACTTCAATATATAGTGCTTAAAGTTGGTTGGCAAATCGGCTTGACCTGAACGAATAATACCTGTAGTTTCATCCATGCCGATAATCGCCTTAGGACGCTGACCACCAGCGGAAGTTCCCACCTTATACAAATCTTCCAGAATAAGACTGTTGCTCATATCAATGTTCACATCCTGCCTATCCAGGAATAATTTATTAGCAAGTTCATAAAGTGAAGCCAATTCGATATTTACAGATGCATCCTCCTGGATATGAGCAGGTTGAAACTCCAAGGCTCCCATTGCTCTCTTACCGATAAAAGACAGTCTATCCACTGCATTTACCATTTTGGATTGCAGATGATTGGCTTCCATCCATTTCTGGAAGACCACATTTCCCCAATGGTCAGGCAGAGAATCTGCTATGAACTCAGGCAAACCTGCATAAAATTTTTCTCTGTTTCCAGACATAGGGAAAGTTCTTTGAACATAAACAGAATCCAACGGCGCTACCAATGGTGCAATATTCCATCCATATTGCATAAAATCCTTGTCGAATTGGAAAACAGAGCAGCCCCGCTTGTCATTCCAAGACAACAAGCCCACATTCTTATCCCACAAATTCACCTGCACAACATTATCTTTCATGTCTTACCCTTTCCTTCTTTTCATTCATTTTCTTCACTTGGCTAGGCAGAATTGGCAGCGGCGGCAAGAGTTTCTCTGCTTCCTGCAGGAATCCAATGCTCCTCAACAGAGAAAGAATAGTGCCAAAGCCTATGTTCTTAGCTTCGCCTTTTTCAAACTGGCTAATGGTGAAAATGCTCACACCAGCCTTTACAGCCACCTCTTTCTGAGTGAGATTGCTGAACAGACGATATTGCTTGAATCGTCCTCCCAATTCTGATATAATCTCAGAATTAGACTTTGCCTCTATACCATATTCCGTAATCATGCTGCAAATATAGTTATTTCTTTATTAATCACCAAATATCGAGTTAAATATTTAAATATCTTTAGTTATTAAAAAGAAAAATCGGTATAAAAAATCCGCACAGCCCAGAGAGCCATGCGGATTCTGATATTTAATAAAGCTAGCAATAATCATGTTCACAGGTTACTTAGCCACCTTGAATACGGCGGCACTAATGCCTGAAGCCTTGATGGCATCGGTCTTCTTGCCTGATTTATATACAACCTTGCCTGTAGAAAGAACAGAAACTGCCTTGCCACCTACAGAGCTGATGTTGAGAGAGGCTGCCTTGGCACCAGGATTCACGACAACAACATACTTTTCATCACCCAAAGTGCGCTCATATACCATCGGATATTCCTGACTCTTCTGGTTCAGGAGCTTCCAATCGCCCTCATTGTCAAGAGCCTTGGCTGAATGACGCAAAGCGGTCAGCTTACGGGTATATGACAACAGAGAATTCTGATCTCCCTGCTGAGCCTCAACGGTCAACTTTCCGTTTTCCGTATCTACAGGGAAGTAGAGTTTATCAGGCGCACTCGTTGAGAAGCCGGCATTCTTGCCCTTGGTCCACTGCATCGGAGTGCGGGTACCAGAGCGCTCATTGCTACCCTCCTTGTTAGGGAGATTCATCTGATACTTCATACCAATCTCATCACCATAATAGATAAACGGAACACCTGGCATGGTGAGGAAGAAGGTCATAGCCACCTTCAGCTGGTCTGGCGTGTTACGGGTACCGATATTAGGGCGCTGGTAATCGTGGTTAGCAGATGGAACAGCAATGTAGCCGAGATTCTTGGTGGCATTATATGCCTTGGTATAGTTCTCGCTAAATTCCTTAAGCGAACCCTTGCCCTGCTTGTCGAAATAGCAGTTCTGATAGCTCTGCTCCCACTTGCCCCATGGAGTCTTGCGGTCGAAGAACAGAGAGGCATAGCCCTTAAGACCGAAATGGATGTAGAAATCGATGTTGAAGCCGGCAGGAATGGCTTGCTGCGGATTAGCCCACTCTGAAATCAGGACGGTCTCAGGATAGTACTTGTCCTTCCATGCACGCATCTCATTCCAGAGTTTGGAAACCTCCTTCTTGTCAGGGTCGTTTTTGATGAGCGATGATGCCATATCAACACGGAATCCATCCACACCCTTATCAAACCAGAAAGCCATGATATTACGTATCTCCCTGCGAACAGCCTGTGGTCCAGGCGCATCTACGCTCTGCTCCCAAGGATGATTTGGGTCTGGATGAGCAAAGCCATAGTTCAAGGCTGGCTGGCACTCGAAGAAATTCTTCTCATAATACTTGGCACGAGGAGCATTCGCCTCCACATATCTGCCTCGGGTACTAGACTCCGGACTTGCCTCCTGATGACGGGCTTCTATTTCTTTCTTCTCGCTCTCAGGAATATCGTTCATCCAAATATAATAGTCGCTGTAACGCTGGTTAGGATCTTTCTCGGAAGACTCCTTAAACCAGGCACACTTGGTGCTGGAATGTCCTGCCACCAGGTCGAGACAAACCTTCATGCCACGCTTATGGGCCTCATTGACCAATGTAACCAAATCGGTATTGGTACCGAATCGAGGATCCACCTTGTAGAAATCGATGACATCATAGCCACCATCAAACCATCCCGACTCAAAGATCGGATTGAGCCAAAGGGCGTTCACACCCAGCGACTTGATGTAATCCAACTTGGAAGTGATACCCGGCAAATCGCCAATACCATTGCCATCAGTATCCATATAGGAAGATGGATAAATCTGATAGAAAAGTGCATCACTCAACCAAGCCGGTCCCTTCTTCTGTTCTGCCTGAACAGAAAGTGTGGTTGCCGCCAAGGCAGCAACCAACAACATTTTATTCATTCTTTTCATGAGCATCATTATTAATTCAAGAAAAATTTCTCTCATAACAACTTAAAATCCTGCTTTTTATTGTGCAAGAATGCTTATAGCGAATCCACCACCTGCAACGGAGTTCAACTTCAAGACTGACTTGCTGGTCACAGTCTTCTTGGTGATGACATAAGCCTGCGGATTGGTCTTGTAGTTGGCATTCTTTGCATCCTGATAGATGGTAGCCACATACTTCTTGCCCTTCTCGAGGAAATCGAGCTTTACGGTAGACTGATGAGCCTTCATGCCCGTAACGCCACCGACAAACCAGTTATCAGAACCCTTTGCCTTGCGGGCTGCGGTGATATACTCCATTGGTTCAGCCTCCAGATAGATAGACTTGTCCCAATCTACAGCCACATCCTTGATAAACTGGAAGGCATCCATGTGCTTCTCGTAATTCTCTGGGAAATCGGCAGCCATCTGCAATGGACTGTACATCGTTACATAAAGTGCCAACTGACCGCAGATGGTAGAGTTGCAATGAGAACCATTGGCGCAATCCATTTCAAAGATACCCGGTGTATAATCCATCGGACCACCCTGCAAACGGGTGAAAGGCAAGATGGCGGTATGTCCCGGTTTGGTACCTCCGAAAGCCTGATATTCAGTACCGCGAGCACTCTCGTTGCCAATCAGGTTAGGATAAGTGCGGCAGAGACCGGTAGGACGCACAGCCTCATGGGCATTTACCATGATGTGATAATCGGCAGCACGGGTTACGGCATGCAGATAGTGATTGATTTCCAACTGACTGTAGTGATGCTCGCCACGAGGGATGATGTTGCCCACATAACCGCTCTTTACAGCATCGTAGCCATAATCCTTCATCAACTGGTAAGCTCTGTCCATATACTTCTCGTAGTTCATCACAGAAGAAGAGGTCTCATGATGCATGATGAGCTTCACTCCCTTGGAATGTGCATACTCATTGAGTGCCTTGATGTCGAAATCAGGATATGGAGTCAGGAAATCGAATACCTTTTCCTTCATATAACCACTCCAGTCTTCCCAACCGATGTTCCATCCTTCTACCAGGACTGCATCGAAACCATGGGCTGCAGCAAAGTCGATGTAACGGCGTACATTGGCATTGTTGGCAGAATGCTTGCCCGATGGCTTGGCATGTACATAGTCGGTTCCATCCAACTTCACGGTAGGATAATCATGGGTATAAGCCCACTCTCCCTTACCAGAAATCATCTCCCACCATACACCTACATATTTTACAGGATGAATCCAGGAGGTATCCTTGATCTTGCAAGGCTCATTGAGATTGAGAATCAGGTTGGAAGACAATACCTTGCGAGCATCATTTGTAATGACCATCGTACGCCAAGGACTCTTGAACGGAGTCTGCATATATCCCTTCATACCCTGTGCATCAGGGGTAAGCCAAGAGGTAAAGGTCATGGTCTTGTCATCCAGGTTCAGATGCATGGCTGGATAATCTACCAGGGCAGCCTCATGCAGGTTGATGTAGATACCATCATCAGTCTTCAACTGGAGTGAGGTCTGTACACCGGTATCTGAAAAGACAGTCTGTGAGAGATTGCTGCTGACAGCAGCATGCAGGGCTGGACGGATGCCCGACAGACGGGTCTTGGTGTATTCATACTCCTGGGTATCGTAATCACCCGGAATCCACCAGGCGGTATGATCGCCCGTCATGGCAAATTCTGTACGCTCTTCCTTGATGGTAAAGTAGTTGAGATTGCCTTTCTGAGGGAACTCATAGCGTAATCCTACTCCATCGTCATAGACACGGAAACGGACGTTCATATAACTGTCTGTAGAATTCTGCTTCAACTCTACCAGCATATCATTATAATGATTGCGGATAGACTTGTTCTCTCCCCAAACAGGAGTCCAGGTCTCATCGAAAGTGGAAGTTTTCTCATTGATGACACTAAAATCAGAAAGCAGATCCTTGCCATCCTTGCCGCCCTTGGCGAGCTGATAACCCAGACGGCTAGGCTTGATGATGGTCTTGCCCTGATAGGTCACACTATAGGTAGGCACAGTGCCATCCAAAGTGAAGTTCACCTTGATTTGTCCGTTAGGAGAAGTGATGTCTCCTGCATCTGCTGAGATGCCAAAAGCCATCAGAAGGCTTGCGAGCAAAAAGAGTTTTTTCATATTATTTTCTTTTTAGTTTGTAATATTCAATATAAAATTACTGAAGTTTCGAATGTGGTTCAAGTACGGGCTGAAGACCCAAAAGCTCGCTTACGAAACTTCAGTAAAATTACCATTCTACTTGGTATAACCAGGATTCTGGCCGAGTTTCTTGTTCAAGTTGAGCACGGCATAAGGGATAGGATAAACCATGGTATAGCCCTGCGTATCATCATTGTAATCACCTGCAGAAGCATTGTGGGTCACACCCTTGAAGCGGTCAGCAGTAGGCTCTGTAAAGGTACAGAATCTGATCTGGTCTTGGCGGCGTACTCCCTCCCAAGCCAGTTCCAGCATACGTTCATTCAGAATGTCATTGAGCGTAAGTTCTGTACGAGGTGTAGCAGCAACACGGCCACGAACCTCATTGACAATTGTGAGAGCCTCAGCCTTGTTACCCATACGATACTCAGCCTCAGCCTTCAGGAGCAAGGCATCGGCATAACGCCAGATCACCAGGTCGTTGTTGAAGCTATACTGCTGGGTAGTGGACTTGTCAAACTCATACTTCTTCATTCTGGCACCGGAACACTTCATGGCATGAGGGTCATCGGCAGCAGTGAAATCTACCTTTACAGCCAGTGGCATATACTCCAGTGGCTTGTCTGTGGCACCATCCTCTACAGCCTTTCCAGTCTCCTCCATATAATCCTTATCGGTATAGAAGTTGAGTTTCAGACGAGGGTCCGGATTAGCCGTTCCATAGCCATATACCAGCATCTGCTGCTTGGAAGAGCAGGCTCCATTCCAGCCCTGGTAACCGATGGCACCACCATGGTTGTAATGCAGGGTGCGCACGATGTTGTAATCCTCTATCTTATAGTTGACGCAATCATTCGGGCGGGTCCAGATGTTCTCCACGGAATTCTGGTTGGCTACGATGAAGTTATCTGCATAGCTAGGCTGCAGGCGGTAACCCAAGCTGGCAATCTGATCAGCACAATAGACTGCTGTTTCCCACGCATTGCGAGTTTCACCATCCAAAGTGATGTTTATATTTTTGCCCATTTCAGAAACCGTCTTTCCCTGCTCCTCGCTGGCAGTAGCCTTGCCGCTCTTGTCTGTTCCTACAAAGGCGCTGTAGCTGGTTGGAGTGGTATCATCGATGGTATAGACCGGTGCATTGATGGCACACTTAGCCATACACATAT
>USSA01000083.1 GCA_900557255.1 uncultured Prevotella sp. | reverse complement strand
CCTCTGTCTCATCTTGTCGTATTCCCGTCTTCGTCTGTCCTCGCCACTTTTAACCAAAATGAGGAAAGTAACTGATAACCAGTAAACTTTCCTCATTCTTCTCTCAAACACTTTTTATATATACTTTCCTGATGGAAAAGCTACGGTTTCTAGTGACCTGAAACCGGGCAATTCCTGTGAAAGTCTTTATAAGATGACAAATGACCAGGGACCGGTCTTGACATTTGATACATATAATGATCTGATGCATCTCTTTGCTACACCATCAGCTGGCAATTATGAGGCATATCATGGTGATTTCGAATTTGTTGTAGATTCTATCGATGATGATGCAATCAAGGTACATGGCAAGAAAACAGGAAATACCTTCTATTTCCGTAAGCTGGAAACTTCACCTGAAGAGTATATCAATAAGGTACTGGAAATGGAAGACAATTTCATAGTCTCTGGTCTGCAAGGTACTGTTGGGGTTAAAAAATTCTTGGGTGAATTTGATTTGGATAACAAACAGTTGCTGATTAGCAATGAGGATGGTTCCAATGCACAGCAGCAGGCTTTTGCCTTTACTGATACTGGTATTCGTTTCTACAAGCCATTCAGTATCAATGGCGAGCTACTGAGTTCTTTGAACTTCAATGCTGAGACTAACACGTTTACTGGTGTAACTTCTGGCGGTACTGCCGTAACATTTATTGGTACTTTACCAGCCGACTATGTGAAGTATGATCAATATGCAGGTAATTATAAACTGTATTATTGGCCACATAAGGATCCATCTACCGGTAAGAGTGTTTATTATGCTCTCAATGTTACATTGACACCTACAGAAGATAAGTCTGGCTTCATCATGGAAGGTCTCAATGATAATATCAAGCCTGTACTGAAGTTTAACAAGAGCAAGGGTAATCTGGAATTGAACTCTCAGATTGTTGGCTCATATGGTGGCAACGATGTCTGGCTCTGCGCTTGGGGTCTTGCAGCTGGTGGTAACCTTACTTGGGCATCGGAAGCCGGAGTTCAGACACAGTGGAATATGGATACAGAAAAACCTGTATATACATTCCAGACTAATTCTTATTCAGGCTTGGTTACGGATTCGTTCATTTTGTGGTTGATAACTCCATCAGGTTCTTCTGTTGGTCAGTTCAATAATAGTTCATGGTTGGTCAATGGTAGCAACCGTCTTCCATATTTGTACGGATTGGTTAAACAATAAAAAATGAATTTGATATGAAAAAGATATTTAGTTTAATATGTGTGGCTACTTTGGCCTTGTCGTTCGTCGCTTGTAGCGACGACGATGAGGTAGGGGCAGTATACAATCGTGCGTCTACCATCTCTGTGGTAAAATCAGATGTTTTGTTCTCTGCCAGTGCTGGTACAGGAACTGTTGTGGTTAAGTCGCAAGGTCCTATCACTTTCTCCAGTGCCAGCGACTGGTGTAAGGCTACGGCTCTGAATGATTCTACCGTTCAGGTTTCGGTAGATAATAACGAGACTAATAGTGGCCGTTCCAGTTTGCTTACCATCAAGTCTGGAGTAGATTCTGTAAATGTAACAGTACAGCAGCAGGGTTTCTATTTCCAGAGTGATATGGGTACTGCCATTTCCTTAGCTAATGGCGCATCACGAGAGGCTTTTGCCTTGAATACCAATGGTAAAACGGTTGTTTCTACTACTGCAGACTGGCTTACTGCCAGTGTTGAGAATGACAGCGTAGTAGTATCTTCAGCAGCCAATGAAACTGGTCATATGCGTCAGGCTTATGTAAAGTATTCATTTGGAGAATTTAAGGATTCTGTTCTTGTTTCTCAGTATGATTTTGCAGAAGATATTGCAGGCACGTATTATCTGGCATTTACAAATGCTTCTACGGGTAAGACAAGTTATTTTAAAGCAAACTTGGTAGCCGATGAGGCAGGAAAGCTATCCTTGATATTGCCTGATTTAGACTTTACTATTCCTGTAACTTTCGATGCGGCTTCTTGTAAGTTGTCTATTGCTGCAGGCTCTTATATCGGCGACTACCAGGCAGATGAGAATACAATCTATAATATGGGTATCGTTTTAGGTGATTCGGAGGCTGGTTATATAACATGGTCTCCGTCTGTTACCTACTCTGCTGCTTTCCATAATGGTGAAGATGGAACCTATGCTGAGTTCGAAAATGATGGTTCATGGACTTATAACGTAGATTATCTGTCGCTTTACGCATTCTCTTCAAAGGAGTTCACAAGTAATACCCGTATTGGTGGTTTGATGAATATGATAGCACCTTATCTCTTGAAGATAGATGCTTCGGGTGCTCGCAAAAAGATGAACGTTGCGACACCTAAACTTTTCATCATGAAATAAAACTATATACATAATGTTTTATAGAGTTCTTTGTGAAAAGAATACATAAAATCTCTCGCCTGGGGGCGTGCTCATTTAAGCACGCCCCTTATTTATTGTTGCAGTATAAACTGTATTCCGGAATATTTTAATTTCAATATAAAAGACCAAAACTCCATAATGGTAATATGTCACCGTTAGCATATTCTATATCGTCACGCACAATATAAGCGTTTTCTACATCCTTCACCTGCTTATGACTCTTTTTGGCACCCCCAATCTCAAATGTATACTTTCCTATTGTAAAATCGGAAATCTTAGATGATGTAACATCCTGATTGACTCTGGTTTGGTTGTAGAAGAATGTCTCTCTCACATTACCAATATTAGAATTATTGCCTGAAAGTGCATATATGATATTCGGATTATCGAGATAAACTTTCTCTGTCTTTCCCAATCCTCTCATTCCGCCTGTTTCGTCACGTAACTGACCAATCATTCCCGCTTTTTCCATGTATAGTAGATAGGTAGGAATATCATTACGGCTCACTTTAATTTCGTTTGCCAATCCTGTAGCTTCTGGCTTATAGGGCACATTACCTGCTATGATAGATAACATGCGGCGGAGTTTTTTGCCTGTTGCTGGCGACATGTTGGCATATTGTGGAATATCTACTTCCATCGTAAGACGTATTACCTGCTGTAGTCTTTGCTGGAAGAAGCCTTCCTTGGAAAACGGATAGTATCCTTCTTTCAGATATTTATTGAAGAGCGGAATAGGGTGGAGCACCTCTTTTATTTCAATATTTCCCCTCAGAATATCATCTAATGACCTGACAGGTGTCTTGATACCTTCGAACATTTCCAGATATTCCCTAAAAGACATACCCTGCATCTCAAATAATACGACTCTTCTGCTCAAATCTGCCTCTCCATCTAAAATATCAAGCATAGAAGATCCTGTGAAGAAAATTTTGAGTTCAGGGTGGGAGTCGTAGATTTGCTTCAATTCCCTCGACCATGAATCATATTTATGTACTTCATCTATATAAAGCGTTTCACCTCCTTCACGTACAAATTGGTCGGCTGTATCAATTAGTGTGTGGGTTGTGAAATAGCTATGATCTGCTGATATATAGAGACTTTTTGCCTGAGTATCAGCATCCATTTCTTTAAGATGTTGAAGAATCAAAGTTGATTTCCCTACTCCTCTAGGTCCCATGAGTCCAACGAACCTCGCTTGCCAAGGAAGTTTGTCATACATATAGCGCTTAAAGTCCAGACTTACTAGACGCAGCTGTTCTTTCATGTAGTTTACGAGTGTAATATCCATATTTCACCATTTTTATGCATCTTTTAAGATGCTGTTTTTGTAGTATATGCACCTTGGAAGGTGCACATTTATGCGCAATATGCACCTTCCGAGGTGCAAATATATGTTTTTTCTTTCAAAACTCCAAACTTTTTGCTTATTTATTTTTGCTAAAAGTTTCCTTTACCCTTATTTCTAATAATTGCCAGAGATTTTTATCAGTATGTAGCGATTATAGCCTAGTTATGGAAGAATATTCTGCCGAGGAATAAGTTGGCTGTTAACCGGAAATGGTGTACTGGCGAATGAAGAACAGCTGACTAGCCGTACGCTCGCTAGTTGGCTGTTCTACTGCAACAGTCAGCGTAAATGCCTGTAAAAATGTTGTAAGTAAAGGATAAGGAAATACTCTTCACTCTTCACCTTTCCTTCGGAATCCCCAGTGTTTATGGGCGTTTCGAGGGGTGAAGAGTTCTTGGACACTCTTCACCCACTCTTCACCACTCTTCACCTTGGCTGGTTCGGCGGAGGGAGTGTCATAAGTTTATGATTCACCCTCTTCTTGTTGTTGGAAGAGTTAGAATATGTTGTAGGAAGAGTTAGAATATGTTGTTGGAAGAGCCAGTATCTTCGGTCGCACAACAGCTGTTGTGCGCTTGCATAACAGCTGATATGCGCATGCACAACAGGTGATGTGCATGCGATGGTCAACTGTTATGCGCCAAACTATTATCCAGACTTATGGCGCACCCTCCTCAGGGACGCCTGGCGGTCTTGCATCTCTCCTTAACAACTAGCGGTCTTGCGCTGCAATTTACGCCTGTTGGTCTTTGGAATCGGTGAAGAGTGGTGAAGAGTGGGTGAAGAGTCGCTATTAACTCTTCACCCCTCGGAATGCCGATAAACACAGGGGTTTCCGAAGGAAAGGTGAAGAGTGAAGAGTAAAAGCGTGTTCGCTTGCAGATAAAAAATGGGGCGCAAGCTGTTTCCTGGAAAGGAATCGCTTGCGCCCCTGATATTATTGCTTATGAGTAAATGAGCACCCTAAGATTAGAACTTGTAGATGGCACCAAATGAAATGTTGCTCGCATCTACGTTAAGTCCGAATGTTGATGAGTTGTCACCATGGTCAGGAGAATAACCTTTGTAACCGAGGAAACCTACCTTTGTGATGAAGTTTACGTGGTCTGAAAGCTTAACAGCCAAACCTGGCTTGATGCCTACCTCGTAAGAATCGCCACCGCCCTTGCTGTAACTGCTGTAACCGATTGTACCTTCTACGAAGAGGTTAACCAACTTGGTTTCTACGGCTGTGTAACGTACGTAAGGAGCTACAGTGAATGTTGTAGATTCACCTACAGGAGAAAGCTTGCAAACTTCGCCCTTCTTGATACCAATCTCGAGACCAGCCTCCCACTTGTTGTTGAATTCGTAACCGATTTCAGGCATCAAGGCGTAAGCTGTCTTGCTGTCACCATCACCGATCTTGTTGCTGGAAATACCAGCTGTACCACCGATGTAAACCTGTGCGCTAGCGCAAACTGAAACGAGAACCATAGCAAGGCTCAACATAATCTTCTTCATTATCAATCTTTTCTTTTAATTATTACTTTCTTTTATCACTCTAATCAGGTAGCTTTTCAGCCCCTTTATTTATGATAGCAAAGCACATCCCAGACATGCCCTGCACTTTCTAATTCGGCGGCAAAGATATAGGAAATAACTTGAAACTCAAAACTATTTCTCGGTTTTTCTTGCAAAACAAGCCGTATTGTTGATGTAAATCAAGAAAATCGGGCGTTTCGCAACAGCGGCATGCCCGATTTTTTTAAGAATTAATTTTTCTGTGTTCTTTTTTCCATGTATTATACTTCTTTATTATATCAAAGACATATCCAATGATTGCAGTCACGCATAAGAACACACATAACTGGGAATTTTCTTCCCAATGCATCATTACAAAAGCTCCAATAAAAGCACCAATACCGAGCCATTTGTTAGGCATAAAGTCAAAGACTCCCATGATTGAAGCCTCAATGTTCTCACCTTTTCTTTTTCGGATGAGATAAGCCACCAGACATACCAAATCTACGACTAAGTCAAATTCAATGAAAAAAACTGCCAGATATTCACCGAAAAATACATAAGCTGCCACAACGAACCAAATTTGACTCAAAATGAATTTTATAAAATAACTTTTCATACGCTCATTATTTAAAATTATCCCAAAGTTGAGGACTATAAACCGAAACCATGATTCCTGAATAGATCAACTCTTTCTCTTCTTCAGAAAATTCATTATTTGCTTCAATTATACGAATATATTCATTTGCTATTTCTACAAGTTCATCTACGTTTTCAGGATATGTCTGAAATAAGTCTAGATAACTTTGCAATGCCTGTTTTACCTTTGCAGAACAGGTCAAAGTTTCTATGTCCCTACCATTTTGAACATCTTCCATAGCTTCATAAAAATAATCCTTTAGTTCTTGACAACTCATAGCTTCTTCATATTGCGCCATTTCTCTTTCGCTTAATTGTACTTGCTCTAAGTCATTCACGTCAACACTGTTGGCATCAGGAAGTTCTTTATCTACATTGGCACCATTTAAGATGGCATTATGCTCTATTCCTATTTTTTTTAAAAAATTGAATTCTTGGGGCAGGTTTATTTTATCGCTAGCTTCCTCTCCTTGCTCCGTAGGGATGTCTTCACATTTGTCTTCATCAGTTCTAGCTGTCATTCCATCAAGTTTTTCCTCTTTTACAATTTTTCTATTTACAATTTTTGTTGTATAGGTAAGTAAATCAGGAATTTGTGCAGGATAAGCACACGTCGTTTTACTCTTATAAGCAAGATATGAAGATGCTGCTCCACCAATTAATCCTACACCGACAACAATAGTAGCATATCCTATACCTCCACTTGCTGCGCCAACTATTCCAGCAATGGTTTTACCAGCGTTAATGCTTTTTATAGCTCCAACGATATCGGCTGATGCTACTACCAGTCGGTTCCCACCTCTAGTTTGTGGACACGATTTAAGTAATGAAGCATTGTAAGTTTTCAATGATTCAATAGTTTCTGACTCATTTGTAATGACATTTGCTGTTTTTGCTTCTTCAATCGGCGAAGAGCAAGAAACAAAGACTACGCCAATTACCAACACTAAAAATAAAAATAACTTTTTCATACGCTTTTATTTTTTACAATTAATAATTTCTGGTGCAAAAGTAGTACTATTTTTCTTCTCTTGCAAGTCTATTTTTCTGAATGGAATAAAACAGATACTGAGTTGAATTATAAGCTTATTGAATCGTGTGTATAATAAAAATAAGAAGATAAAAACGATTCATTCGCCTTAAAAAGCAACTCAGCAAAAGATTTCTACAATTTAGGCATTACAAGGGGCTTAATCTTATATTTTTTTTGTAACTTTGCACAAAAAATGAAACTGAGATTCGATAAGATAAATTATTTCGACATAGGAATGGCGTACATCTCAATGGTCGTATTCTATATGTTGTGTTTCCTCGTTTTTGACTTGGAAACGATGAAACTGTATTTTTTTTGTTTTTATTACCTGATAATCAATTGGGCGTATTATACAGGTTTAGGCAAAACTGTTTTTGAAATAAGCAATTATTTCAAAAAGACCAAATTCCATGCAAACGCCAAGAACCAGGAGTTGTTTTTCTATTCAATACTTATCTATTTATATACGTTATTAACTGTTTTGTTTTTTGATTTAGGAATAACATACCTATCGACTGGGAGTTCAGAGCTTTTTTGGAAAAGCATATACTTAAGAACTATATCTTCCTCTCTGATATCCGTTATATATATAATAAGGAACTACAAACAGGTAATTCAAGAGAATGCTGAACTTAATGTCAGTCTCAAGGCTGATTTACAAAAAGAATCAGAAAAGGCTACCCGGGCACAACTCAATATGTTAAAGATTCAGCTTGATCCTCATTTCATGTTCAATAGTCTTAATGCACTTGTTGGATTAATTGATGAGAATCCGAAGAAAGCTGAGCATTTCACATTAGAATTGTCACGTGTTTATAAATATATTGTGGCAAATATTGATGCAGACTTCATCTCTCTGAAAGAAGGAATCGATTTTATCTGTAATTATTGCCGGCTGATAGAGATACGTTATCCTCAACAGTTTAAAATACAAATAGCTGAAGACCTTGTCAAGAGTTCGGAAGAAAGCATACTTCCTCTAAGTCTTCAGCTGCTAGTAGAAAATGCCATCAAGCATAATCAGCATAGTACAGAGAGTCCTCTTATGATTCATATCATGCGGGAAGATAATTATATATGTGTGAGCAACACGCTCCATCCATATCCGGAAAACGAGCAACAAAACTTCGTCGATTCTACTGGAATAGGGATGAAAAATCTATACGAAAGATATAAACTTCTGACCGACAGAATACCTGTCGTGTTGGAAACAAAGTCTGAATACATCGTAAAAGTACCCATTATTTAAAATATATACACAGAAATCAGAACAATATGAAAATACTAATCATAGAAGACGAGAAAAGAAACTTTACCCGTCTGAAAAAACAATTGTTGGAAATAGACAAGAACTTTGAGGTAATAGGTCCAATAGACAGCGTAAGTGAACTCAAGGAAATTCTCACCGGCAGTAACCATTACCAGCTCATTCTTGCCGATATTCGTATTAATGGCGGCACCTGCTTTGATGCCTTTGATATAGTGAAACCGGATGCGCCAGTCATCTTTGTTACTGCTTATGACGAATATGCTCTCAAAGCCTTCAAAAATAATGGAATTGCCTATCTCCAGAAACCTTTTGAGGTGGATGAACTGAGAGAGTCAATTAATAAGGCAATGAAAATGATAGAACCCCAAAAGGAGATGGCTCACTTGATTAGTCTGCTGAAAGTCAATTCGAAGAAAAAATATCGGGAGAGATTTCTTGTGCCCAAAGGGGAGCAGTTGCAGATTGTCAATTCCTACTCCATCAATCATTTTATGCTTGACGGAAAAAATACGATAGCTTATTTGGAGGATGGTTCTTCTGTTTGTCTTAATGAGAGTTTGAATGATCTTGAGCAAGAATTGGATCCTGCTATATTCTTTCGCATCAATCGGCAGTGTATTATCAATCTTGATGATA
Source organism: uncultured Prevotella sp. (assembly GCA_900557255.1). The sequence goes on along the minus strand of USSA01000083.1, from coordinate 3,861 downwards.
TAGTCAATATAGAAATGACTTGGAATAGTAAACTGAAACTAAAACTCAGACATTTCAAAGATCAAGAATTAGAAGTGAGCCGTGACAGAGTAAATGATTTGAAAGAATGCTTAAATAGATAAATATGAAATCGGGCGTAGTCAAAGAAACGCTTCATGTGCCTTATTGATTCCTTGTGGTGATAATCAATTTCTGCTGCAAAGCTACGATTTTTTAGTGAAACCGCCAAATAATATGAGGGAATATTTGGGCAAACCAACTTTTTTCTCTATCTTTGCATGAACAAACAGTTTGAATCTTTTTTTTATAAATATCATAAATGAATCAATTTACAAAGCTGATAGCAGCCCAGCTCAATCTGAAGGAGCAGGCTGTAGAAAATACTCTGGCGCTGCTCGAAGAGGGCTGCACCATTCCGTTTATCTCGCGATACCGCAAGGAGAAAACCGGTAATATGGACGAGGTAAACATTGAAGCTATCGCACAGGCTAACGAGAAACTCTCTGAGATGGCGAAGAGAAAGGAAACTATCCTCAAAACCATCGAGGAACAGGGAAAACTCTCGGATGAACTGAAAAAACGCATCGAACAGTGCTGGGATGCTACCGAACTGGAAGACATCTATCTTCCTTATAAGCCAAAGCGCCGCACCCGTGCACAGATAGCACGTGAGGCAGGCTTGGAGCCTCTGGCACAGTTGCTTCTCTTTCAGCGTGAACGCAATCCGGAACAGGCTGCCAGGAAGTTTGTGGGCGATAAGGTGAAGGATGTGGAGGCTGCACTTCAGGGAGCCAAGGACATCATCGCCGAAACCGTAAGCGAGAATGAGCAGAGCCGCAATCAGATTCGCGGTGAGTTCAGACGCAGTGCCATCATCACTTCTAAGGTGGTAGCCAAGAAGAAGGATGAGGAAGAGGCGCAGCGCTTCTCCGACTATTTCGATTTCTCAGAACCATTGAAGAAATGTTCTTCGCACCGACTGCTGGCTATGCGTAGAGGCGAGGCGGCAGGATTCTTGCGTGTCAGCATCTCGGCTGATGATGAGCAGTGTCAGGATAAACTGAAGCGCCACTATGTACATGGTTTCGGTGAGTGCCAGACGCTGGTGGGTGAAGCGGTAGATGATGCCTTCAAGCGACTGCTGAAGCCTAGCATTGAAACCGAATTTGCTGCGCTCAGCAAGCAGAAGGCGGACGAGGAGGCTATCGTGGTCTTCGCCGAAAACCTGCGCCAGCTTCTGTTGGCGGCTCCTCTCGGACAGAAACGCGTGATGGCGGTTGACCCGGGTTTTGCCAATGGTTGCAAGACTTGCTGTCTCGATGCGCAGGGCAATCTGATTCATCATGAAATCGTTTATCCTCATCCTCCCCGCAACAGGAAGAGCGAGGCTACGGCTGCCATCCAGCGCATGGTAAAGATGTATCAGGTGGAGGCAATGGCTGTAGGTAACGGTACGGCAAGCCGCGAAACCAACGACTGGCTGCATAGCATCGATTTCGTTCATCCGGTGGATATCTATGTGGTGAGTGAGGATGGCGCTTCTATCTATTCGGCTTCGAAGATTGCAAGAGATGAGTTCCCGAATGAGGATGTTACCGTGCGTGGTGCTGTGAGCATCGGACGAAGACTGATGGATCCGCTTGCTGAGTTGGTGAAGATTGATCCGAAGAGCATCGGCGTGGGACAGTATCAGCATGATGTGGACCAGACCCAGCTGAAGAAGAGTCTGGATACGGTGGTGATGAGTTGCGTGAACTCGGTGGGTGTCAACCTGAATACCGCATCGCAGCATCTGCTGACCTATGTGAGCGGTTTGGGACCTACGCTCGCCAAGAACATCGTGGAATATCGCCGCGAGAATGGAGCCTTCGCTTCCCGTGCCCAGTTGAAGAAGGTGCCACGTCTGGGTCCTTCTGCCTTCGAGCAGTGTGCCGGCTTCCTCCGCATTCCTGGTGCTAAGAATCCTTTGGATAACAGTGCCGTTCATCCGGAGCGTTATGCGCTGGTAGAGCAGATAGCGAAAGATCAGGGCGTAACGGTGAAGCAGCTGGTAGAAGACAAGGCGCTGCAGAAGAAGATTGATATCAGAAAATATGTGAGTGCCGAGGTGGGTATGCCTACTTTGACCGATATCATGGCTGAGCTTGACAAGCCGGGCTTGGATCCTCGTGGTGAGGTAGAGAAGTTTGAGTTTGATGCCAGCATCAAGGAGATAGAGGATTTGCAGGTGGGTATGGTTGTGCCGGGCATTGTTACCAACATTACCAAGTTTGGTGCCTTTGTAGATATAGGTGTCCACAACGATGGTCTGGTTCATGTATCCCAGATGTCAAACCGTTACATTCAGGATCCTTCTGAGGTGGTAAAGCTTCATGAACATGTGATGGTGAGAGTGGCAGAAGTAGATTTGAAGCGCAAGCGCATCGCCTTGTCGATGAAAGGCGTGAAATAGAAAGGATATTCAGAATGAATCAGAATAATAATGGTGATGCTCTCTTGGCAGGGGGCATCACTAGAGATAGTATAGAGTCGGCATATTGTTTTATTCATCAGAAGCTCAGGGTTTTTGAATTTTCCACCAATCCTATGCAGCGTGATGATATAGAGTATGCCATCGCCCAGTATGTAGAGGGCATGAATCCGCAGCTCTATCTTCTTCTTTCGCAAGGCAGAACGGAATTCCTTCTAGACCATGTGAATTTTGAAAAAGATATGCGCGAGGCACAGGAAAAACTGGAAGGGATGATGTAGGTCTCTCTCTGCTTTGGGAGAAGAATAAACTGAGTCACGTTAATTTAAGTTGATGAGGGTGCGTCATGGACTTATGACACACTCTCTTTTTTTATTCAGTTACATGCCAGTTACATGCTGGTTACATGCGTCAGGCACCGTTTTAAAGGGCTTTTGCACAGTTTAAGGGCTATTTCGAGTTGCTCAGTTACATGCCAGTTGCATGAGTTATGCCCAAGTAACAATCTCAAATAGCCGAATAACGACTTAAAACGACTTAAAACGACTTAAAACGACCGCAAACGACCGCAAATGACCGCAAAAACGACCGCAAACGACCGCAAACGACCACAAATAACCGCAATAACGACCGCAAACGACTGCAATGACGATTGGAATATGATAGCTCTTATGCTCCAAATTCTTCTTCACCTTTTTGGCTTATAATCCATTTTTTACCATTGGGTGATTTTGTTAGCAGGCCATCTTTTGCCATATTAATTAGTAGGCGACCTATTCTTCGTAATTTTTCATCATGGCTATTATTTGCAGGAAAAACATGCTGAAGACTTTCGAATGCATCTCTGCGCCAAAATCCCATTTTTCCTGCATTATGTGCCAATTGCAATAATAGCTTTTGAATGCTGTTTTCTGCAAGTCCTTTCTCTTTTGTGTAGTGACCAATCTGGTTTGTCAGTTTGGCTACTTTTAATGATATGGTATAATGTGGAGCACGTCCTTCAATCAAACCTTTATCAAATAGTAGCTTGGCTGCTTCTTTTGTGATAGGATGATGCTTTTGTACGGCATCTAGCCAAAGGCATTCCTTTAGTGACAAAGACTGGTTGCTCTTTAGCAAGTTGGTATATTTTTCATCAATCATTTTGCCATAGATAGTTACGCCAACAGTACGATGTTCGTTGTCAATGTCGTAATCTGGCATTGGAAAGAATCGGTTGCGTTGCTCTGTGTAGATCTTCTTGATACCACGTCCTACTGTATCAATCATATTGAAATTGACCATGCCCTTGCAAAGACAATCGTTACGATAATGAAATTGAGGACCTTTATGCTCCAGGGCATTTTCTATTGTTCCTGGAATGAAACTGCCACCATTGCCATAATATAAGG
>USSA01000082.1 GCA_900557255.1 uncultured Prevotella sp. | reverse complement strand
TTTACTCAGACAACAATGCTTATGCCAACCTGTTCAAGACAGACTTTGGTTAAAGGCCATGCTTTTCTGGTTAAACCGGCGTATTACCTCAAGTCGCTTTATGGGGTAAGGGGATTTTGTGTTTACGACGTTTCTGTTATGCCCAAGGAATATGTACAATAAAAGAATTTTTGTCGTTTTACAGGCAAAATCCCACAAAACCCTATAGGTTGCGGATTTGAGGGTAAGACTAATTGTTAAATATATATTAGTTGTTTGGCGTAGCTCATATATCCAAATAAAAAGTAAAGCCTCATCTTAGTACACATCGTTGAGAGGAGTGGTGGGATTTATAGCTACAAAAATGTGGCTTTAATTCGCCTTCTCCAAATATTTTCTAAGAAACCAGCTTATCGGGTAGAGAATTTTACGCAAAAGTTCTAAATTTCTCCTAGATAGTCATGGGATATTTAGAAAAATATCGTATCTTTGTCCCCGAATTGAGGCGTTCTTTGCATATTGCAAAATACAGAAACGAGCAGAAGTCCGCTCGTTTCCATATTGTTACCTATATAATATAGGCAAACGCCCAACTTCTTGATTTTCAATCAAAGTCCAATTTAGAGCGAGTTAGTGTTTTTAACACTATTTTTAGCAATTCGCCCTATGCTTCAATTTAACAGGAATTTTTCCTCTGTTTCTTTGTCATTTCCATCTTTTTCCTTAATTTTGCAGCGGAAACTCTATAATAGATATTTTTAATAGCAATAAGAATGAAGATGAAACAGAAAAAGATAAGAAAGATAGGCATCGCTTCGGCTCTGGGCTTGGTGGTGCTCGTGATGCTGGGACTGTATGGTGCCAGCAACTATATGCTCAATTATTCGCTCAACTATCCGAAGGAGGAGAGAATGACGGCTGAGCATTGGAAGAATAGGATGAAGAATGAGTGCCCTTGGATGATAGGCTGGATGGACTCTGTGTATCAGCACCATTGCGTGAAGGATACCTTTGTCACGATGCCATCGGGTTACAAGGCACATGCCATCTATCTCTATGCACCGAAAACTACGGAAAAGACTGCCGTGGTGGTGCATGGCTATCAGGTGCGCTCCGAGGGAATGCTGCACATCGCCTATCTCTATAATCACGATATGGGGTATAATGTGCTCCTGCCAGATCTGTATGGACATGGAGAGAGCGAGGGCGACCATATCCAGATGGGATGGAAGGATAGATGGGATGTCATCAGATGGTCGGAAATCGCCAATGAGATTTTTAAAGTGAAGAGTGAAGGCCGAAGAGTGAAGAATGAAGAACGAAGAGTGAAGAATACCCGTCAGGTGATTCACGGCATTTCGATGGGTGCGGCAACCACGATGGCAGTATCGGGAGAGAAGACTCCCGATTACGTGAAGTGCTTTGTGGAGGACTGCGGCTATACCAGCGTGTGGGATGAGTTTGCTGCTCAGCTCAAAGACCAGTTTGGCTTGCCTGCCTTCCCGCTGATGAATACCACTTCCGCCCTTTGCCAGTATCGCTACGGCTGGTCGTTTGCCGAGGCACAGCAGATAGAGCAGGTTCGTAAGAGCACCAAACCGATGCTCTTTATCCATGGCGATAAGGATGCCTTCGTGCCCTACGTCATGCTTCATCCGCTTTATGAGGCAAAGACGAAAGGCAGAAAAGCTATCTTCATCGCCAAAGGCTCCGTTCATGCCATGGCATATCGCGACCATCACGAGGAATACACCCGCATCGTGAAAGATTTTGTTTCTAAAGAAGAATAGGCTATTCTCCGATATGTTGTCCCACCACATACCCTGTGGTCCAGGCGGCCTGCAGATTGAAGCCGCCGGTGATGGCATCGATGTCGAGCACTTCGCCGCAAAGAATTCTGCGGCACCCCCACCAATAATTGCAATATGTAGTGATTGTGGCTTATCGTATTTTTGGTTGATTAGGGTGCAAAGGTACTGTGCTTTTCTTTGATAAAAGAAGAAAAGTTCTCCTTTTTCTTTTGCAGATACGATAGATTTTTGTAACTTTGCGCAAAAATCATAGTATATCAAGAAACCAAATAGATTTATGGCAAAAAGAGAATATGTTGAGGCCAACAAGCGTTGGCTGGAGGAAAAGGCAAAGGAGGAGGGCGTTATGGCGCTGCCTCGTGGTATATATTATAAGGTGTTGAAGCAGGGCGACCCGAAGGGAGCACAGCCTAGCCGACGCAGCATCGTGACGGCCCATTACACCGGTTGGACCATCAACGGCAAGAAGTTTGATTCCAGCCGTGGCGGTACGCCGTTCGCCATGCGATTGAGTGACCTGATAGATGGCTGGATTGTTGCCATGCAGCAGATGCACGTGGGTGACCAGTGGGAACTTTACATCCCAGCCGAGATGGGCTACGGCAAGTTCTCGCAGCCGGGCATCCCAGGCGGTTCTACCCTGATATTCGAAGTAGAACTGCTGGGAGTGGGATAACAAAAAAATGCTACCTTTGCACATTTCTGTGTAAAGATAGCATAAAAACTTGATATTTAAGTTCTACTTTCGGAAGTTAGGGGATGCAAATCAAGGAAACTGAGTTGCTGGTTGATTTTTGGCTTGACGTGTTTTCTTGCGATGCGTTCTTCGCCCGAATATCTTAGAATGGCATCGGCCACATAATAACCTAGGTTTACGGGAACGGCATTGCCTATCATTTGTTCCACGTTCGTCTTCGTTCCCTTGAAATCGAAATCCTCTGGAAAGGTTTGTATCATGCTTCTTTCGTGCGAGGTAAGAGGGCGAATCCCCTCCAAAGTGTCCACCGGGTCGCCAGGGTGGAGCTGATAACCTTGCGGCATAGGGCGGTTCACTCCACGGATGGTGGCGCTAGGCTCTGCAGTACTGAAGATGCCACGTCGTGCATAGCTGCGTGGATGGCGATAATAATACTTGATGTCAAGTTTGTCGCCGAAATACTCTGCCACCGACATCTCATGGTCGGAGAGATTGGACAGGAGGGTAGCCTTGATGAAATCGTCTTGTTCTCCCAACTTACCTATCATGACAAAACGTTTGCGTTTCTGGGGCACTCCGCACAAGGCTGCATTGAGAACGGTATAGGTGAGTCCGTACCCCGCTGCCCTAAACACAGCTAGCGCATCCTGGAGTTTTTGGGTCTTGAGAATGCGCTCCACGTTCTCCATTACAAACCATCGAGGCTTTATCTCGGAGATAATGCGTGAGTAGCATATGGTTAGGTCCCCTCGTCCATTGTTCTCGTTGCGTTTTCCCGCAGACGAGAAGTCCTGGCACGGAGGTCCACCTATAATCATATCTGGTTCAAACTGGCGAATTTTCCCCACAGACTCTTCTATGTTTGCCAAGTTGGCCATGATGGCAGGGTGAGTGAAGTTGATTCTATATACTTCCAGGGCGGAAGTCCAGTTGTCGAATCCAGCCACCACGTCCATACCAGCCTTCTCGAATCCTAGGCTTAGTCCGCCGCAGCCACAAAATAAATCTACTACTTTCATCTAATGATTCTTCTTATTCTTTTTCAAATAATTCAGGATGACTAACTAGGTATGCATCGAATCTTCTCTCTGGGCGAAGTAGTTTCTGTCCATCGCCCAGTATGATGTTCTTGATTTCATACTTGCTTATTCGTGGTGACCCTAGCTCTGCCGACTTAAGAAATGGATTGGTCAACTTGCCGCTTATGGCGAAGGCCTTGTCTGTTTTGTATTTGTAGGAGAGGCTGTTCACGATAGCTGTATAATTGAACTTGCCGAACTGCGTGAAGTCCCATAGCATCTTGTAAAGCCAGATGATGGTTCGCTGGTTTCTCGAAATGTCATCTTCGGAAGATGCCTCTCTTAACGCCATCTGGATGACTGACAAATTGGACCATACGAAGACATCAAGACAGTGCTCGTCCAAGTCGGTGAGTTTGCGGTCGGTCTTCCAAATCGGTTGCATGATGAGTGGCACTTGCTTGCCTGCTAGGTCGCTGGAGACATTGAGTACGGCTTGCTTGATGGCTTCGAAATGTGGAGCCACTTGCCTGATCTCTCCCCAGTCCCTGATTTCCTCGCCAATGGTGTTCAGCATATCGTGTAGCTTCATCTTTCCCCTCGGGGAGTCGTAGCAAGCGCAAATACTGCATGCAACAAACAAAATTGTAGGCGAACGAACTACTATCTCACTGCCATACTCAGAGTCGGGCAAATCCTTTGTCGTGTTGTCGGGTAGGGTGGTCAACTTGACTTCGAGACCGCAAAGAGGGGTGGAGTTGGAGCGGTTGATCATCACAAGGTCTATCTTCTCTTTCTTGCTCGCCGTGTAATACTGTTCATAGGGGTAATACCCTGCCTCGTAGTCATAGTAGGCATCCTCGCTCAAGGGGTCGATGCCCAGTAGTGCTGTGGCAGTGATGGGCTTGTGAACAATCTCGTTCTTGCGGTTGGTGCAGATGAATACGGGACTCAGCCCTTTGCTGCTCATGTAAGCCACAAGGGAGGCTGGGAAGGAACTGTTGAACTGGTTCTTTCCCCACGATTCCTCGTATCTGTAATCTCGGCTTGAATACTTTTGACCGAACAAGCCTGAGTCAACGCCCTCTATCAGTTGTACTTTTTGCTTGATTTTCTTTGCCATGCTGTTCACATTATAACATTATGTTGTTATATACGATTCCACAAATGTCATAGGCTTGATACTATGGCAAGCTATCCTTTTTGGGGTATAAGCCAGACATAAGCCTTTTTAGCCTCCAAAATTACAAAAACTTTGCGAAATATCTTTGATTTTATCACGTTATTTAACATAAAACATCCCTTTGTCCTCGTTTTTACTATTTGTGATAGGGGCTTATCTGGCTACAGTCGGTTCAATTCATCTTCCGCACTATTCTTGCCGTCGAATCTTTCGTTGCGCTTGTTGAATTCGCGGTACTTACTCTTTTATCTGAAGTATGAGCCCACTTTAAAAAGTAGCTTTTGGTTCTTTATCCTAGAAAACGTCAGTTGATTATCAGATGATTACATTTGAAGAAATTATCAAAAATGACTTTTTAAAGTGGACTCAAGTATAAAAAACGATAACCCGAAACAGCGGCTATTGCTAGCCATCTGTCTCGGATCTTTTTTATTTGTGGATGAAGTGGATTATTCTTCTGTTTTTGCCATCATCTTCTCATAGAGTCCATCCACGATGGAGTCGGCGAGTGAGATGTTTGGCACCATGATGTTTTCGCACTTCAGATATTCGCATGCCTTGAGGAAGATCTCAGCGGCAGGAATGATGACGTCGGCACGGTCTTCCTTCAGAGAGAAGGAAATCTCGCGCTCCTCGATGCTCAGGGGCTGCATCATCGAGTAGAGACGCTTCAGTTCGGCAAGCGTCAGGTTTTTGGAGTCCTGCTTGCTGTGGCGTGCCAGCTTGTTCAACTTGTTGATGTTTCCACCCGAACCGATGATCCTGATGTCGCCGTATTGCTCGGCATATCTCGTCAGGTTCTCCTTGAAGAGACTTTCGGTTTCGGCAGTCACCTTGCCGCTTAGCATTCTCAGGGTACCCATGTTGTAGGAATAGCTCTCGGCGAGCACACCGTCGTGGATGATGCTCACCTCCGTGGAACCACCGCCCACATCGATGTAGGCAAAGCTGCCCTCGTTGGAGTCTGTTTTCTCTACCAGGTTGTTGTAGAGGAGTTGTGCCTCCTCCTGACCCTTGATGATTTCGAGTTTGATGCCGGTTTGCTTCTCTATCTTCTTGAGCACCTTCTTGCCGTTCTCGGCATCGCGCATGGCCGATGTGGCACAGGCGCGAAATGCCTCTACGTCATTGAGTTTCATGAATTGCTTGAAACCCTTCATCATGTGGAGCATCATCTTCTCACGCTCCTTGGAAACCTTTCCCAGGGTGAAAACATCCTTACCCAATCGCAGTGGGATGCGGATGAACATGAGTTTCTTGATGCGGTCTTCCTCTCGGATAGCCTCGGGTTCGAAGCGCTTGATGAGGAGTCGGGCTCCGTTGGAGCCGATATCAATGGATGCTAAATTCATTGCTGACATGCTGTTCTTTTTATATAAAGATTTGCTGTTCTTCATCTGTAAAAACCGCAATCTTGTTATACATATACTATTCGTTTACTTCTTGCTCTTCGCTGTAGGCTTTATAAAGTTCTTCCTGACTGCGGAATGGCTCACCTTCCACAAACTCGTTGCCGCCCTTGCCATCTACCACTCTGCCGTTCATGGTATCTCTCATACCATAGGAGATGGTACGGAGCAGGTCTGCCTGCATATCCTCGTCATATACCGGGGTGAGAACCTCGATGCGGTTGATGAGGTTTCTTGGCATCCAGTCGGCAGAACCGATGAAGTACCTTGGCTTGCCTCCGTTGGCAAAGATGAAGATACGGCTGTGCTCCAGATAGCGGTCGATAATGCCCACGCAGCGGATGTTGTCGCTGAGCTTGGCGATGCCTGGTACCAATGAACAGTTGCCGCGGATCACGATGTCTATCTTCACGCCAGCCTTCGATGCCTGATAGAGCTTGGTTACCATATCGGTATCGGTGATGTGGTTGATCTTCATCTTCACCCAAGCTTCCTTGCCCTCGTTGGCATTCTTGATTTCGGCATCGAGCATGCGCAGGATGCGGCTCTTCATGGAGTTTGGAGATACGAGGAGCTCGTTGAAGCGGAATGGTGAGAATGGACGGTCGATGAAATCGAATACCTTAGCCACCTCGTTTACCAGTTTAGGACGGGCAGTCATCATCAGATAGTCGGTATAGATCTTGGCATTGCCTTCGTGGAAGTTTCCGGTTCCCACGCAGGCGATGTTGCCCTTCTTTGATTCGATATAGAGCAGTTTGGAGTGAATCTTCAGTCCTTCTACACCGAAGATTACGTTTACGCCTTCTTCCTGCATGCGCTTGCTCCACTTGATGTTGCTCTCCTCGTCGAAACGTGCCAGAAGTTCTACTACGGCTGTTACCTTCTTGCCGTTGCGGGCAGCGGTGATGAGCGCCTTTACTACCTTTGAATCCTTTGCCAGACGATATAGGGTGGTCTTGATTGCTTTTACCTCTGGCTTGGTAGCAGCCTCTCGGAGCACACGGATGTAGCCGTTGAAGCTATGGTAGGGTACGTGGATGAAGCGGTCTTTCTCACGAATCTGGTCGAGGATGCTCTCGTTGGAAAGGAACTCCGGCTTCATGATAGGAGCCCACTTCTCGTACTTCAGTTCCTTGTGGCCGCAATCAGGGAACGACATCAGATCCTTGTGGTTCTGGTATCTGCCACCAGCCAATGAAGCATCCAACTCCTTGGTGTTCAGTCGCTCACGCAACTTCTTCTGGAGTTCCTTCGGCATCTCCTGGTCGTAGATTACGCGCACGGCTTCACCCTTCTTACGGCTGTTTACACCCAGTGCAATCTTCTCCATGGTTCCGAAGTCGGCGTCATTGTCCATCTCCATTTCGGCATCCTTGGTAAACTTGAAACTGAAGGCACGATAGGTGCTCTTCTTGAAACCGAGGAATACCAGAGGCAGACAGTATCTGATTACATCATCGAGATACATGATGTTGTCGAAACCATCGCTTGCCGGTACCTTCACCCAGCGTCCATAGACTCTATCCGGCACCTTTACTACGGCGTATTTCTTCTTCTTGTCATCCTCGGCCTTTTCTACGGCAAGGTAAATGCGGTTGTCTTCCAGGGTAGAGAGGTCGTCTATCTCGTTGAGCCAGATAGGGTTGACAGAACCATTGAGCTTGTCGTAGAAGAACTGCGTAAGGAATTCCTTCTGCTCGTCGTTGAGCTGATCTTCGGTGAGCAGGCGAACCTTGTGTACTTCAAGCTCTCGGAAAACCGTATCCACCGCCTCAGTGTATTCTTTCGAATAAGATTCATTGAGTTTATTTATTGTTTTAAGTGATTTCTTAATTTGCTGTTCGGTATCCTTGTCGAGCTTCTGGTCGAGCATGCGGTTGAGTGATGCTACGCGGACACGGAAGAACTCGTCAAGGTTATTGGAATAAATACCGAGGAATGAGAGACGTTCCAACAATGGTACGTACTCTTTCTCTGCTTCCTGCAGAATGCGATGGTTGAAGTACATCCAACTGATATCGCGTTCTACGTATGCCTTTTTTAGTAATTCTTCTTTGGTCATAGTCGTTTGCTAATTATAGAGTTACTTAACTTTCTAATGTCTTTCCATACGCCCTGAAGTAGGGGCTTGGGGGCTTTCAGTCCATTCTTGAACCACATTCGAAAGTTTGTGGGTTATTTTATTTTTGTAGTCTCTTTCTTATTCTTTTTTTCAACTTTCTTTTCTGGAGCAGTTTCCTTCTTCTCTAAGTCAGCTTTCTTTTCAGAAGTCTTTTCATTCTTCTCTAAGTCAGCTTTCTTTTCAGAAACTTTCTCGTCCTTCTTGTTCTTAGAAGGTTCTTTAGAGTCTTTGCCTGGTACTTCCAGAATGAGGAAATCAGTATCTCCGTCGATAAAGTGAAGCTCTTTACGGAAGAACTTGCTGCTGCCGGCAGGAACGATGATGTCGTGCAACAGGTCGCAGTCATCGAAAGTATGACGGCTCAACTTTTCTGGAGTTCCTGCGAAAGTAATCTTCTTCAGTTTGTCGCATTCTGCGAAAGCGTATGCTCTGATAGCTTTCACGCTGGCAGGTACATAAATGTTATCCAATTCATCACAATCATAGAATGCATCATGTTCAATCTCCTTCACGGTACTAGGGATGATGACATGAGCCAATTGTTTCTTGCCACGGAAAGCCATCTCTCCGATAATCTCTACTCCCTCAGGAATCGTAAAACTGGCATCATGGTTCATGTAGTAAACCAAGCGCTTCTTGTCGGCGGTATAGACTGCCTCACCGTCAAACTCAAAGTTATCGCTGTCAATCTTCTGTAAGGCGAGGTTGAGAACCAAGTTTTCAAACTTACCGTCTTTCTTGGATTTCTTCTTAAGAATATCCAAAATCGCTTTTTTATTTTCCTTCATAAATCATATATGTTAATTGTATTTTTTTTCGGTTGCAAAGGTACGGCGATATTTTTAAACTGGAGCGAAAAGATGATTACATGTTTGTGACGATGATGTTACAACGGTATTACGGGCGTTACAATCATATTACACGCTTTATAGACAGACAATGTAACATATTTGTAACACTTATGTTTTGTGAAAGAAACATTTTCTCCTTATCTTTGCAGCCGAAAAGAAATAGAATGGCATCTTGTTGAATTTCAATTCATAACGGGATTGCTTTCTTGTTGTTAACAATCAATTATGCTATATATATAATAAGGTAAAAATGAAGAAGAAAACGTATCTGTTGATGGCACTCGCTATGGTGTCGATGGGAATGAATGCCCAAAACTCAGAAAAGAGTTCTCTTGGAAACGATGCGCCTGAATTCGTAAAGACTATGAAGATAGGTGGAACCATCCGTTCTAAGTATGAATACCAAACCGAAGAAGGGGAGGGACGATTTGAGGTGCGTACGGCCCGTATCAATGTAGCAGGAAATGTAACAAAGGAGGTTAGTTATAAGGCTGAGATTGATCTCTGTGATGAGGGTAAGATTAAGATGCTCGACGCTTATACCCGCATCAAGCCTTGGAAAACACTGCAGCTTACCATCGGTCAGGAACGCGTGCCATTCACTATTGATGCTCACCGTTCTCCTCATCAGCAGTACTTCGCCAACCGCTCGTTCATCGCCAAGCAGGTAGGCAACGTGCGCGATGTGGGTGCCGAAATCGGATACACCTGGAATATAGGTTTCCCAATCGTGGTGAATGCCGGTATCTTCAATGGTTCGGGCTTGACAAACCAGAAGGATTACTGGACCAAGGGCATCAACTATTCTGCCAAGGCTCAGTTCCTCTTTCCGAATGTCAACCTGGTGTTGAGTACCCAGAAGATCAAGCCATCTGATGTTACGGTAACGATGTATGATGGCGGTATCACTTTCCACAAGGGTGGTTTCATTGCTGAGGCTGAGTATCTTTACAAGCATTACAGCAAGGATGCCTTTCACGATGTTCATGCATTCGATGGTTTCGTATGCTATGATATTCCGGTGGCTAATCCCAAGAGTCTCATCAGAAAGGTTTCGCCTTTGGCAAGATATGATTTCATGAGCGACCACAGTGATGGCACCCGATATGGGGCTACGGATGAGGACCCTGGCGTGTTGAAAATCAACGACTATAAGCGTCATCGTGTGACTGGTGGTGTGACGCTCAGTCTTGCCAAGCCTTTCATCTCTGACATCCGTATCAACTACGAGAAGTATTTCTATCGCAACGGTGGTGTGGCAAAGACTTCTGAGAAGGACAAGATTGTAGTAGAGTTTATGACTCGTTTCTAAAGAGATCATATTCTGATATAAATAATAACTTTTGTTTCTGAAAAGTAATTCTCTATTAAGATTGAATGAATGACGGACGTGCAGCAGTCGCTTTTAGCAGATTGTTGCGCGTTTTTCTTTGTCAGTTCGGGGAAAAGTATTATTTTTGCAGATGGGGTTCTTATATAATGAGAAATTACAAATCAGAAATGAGAAATTAGAAATGAGAAATATGAAAAAACTGGATCATATCAAGGCAATCGCTTTTGATGCCGACGACACCCTCTGGGCCTTGCAGACTTACTTCGAGGAAGTGGAGGCTGAGTACTGTGACTTGCTTTCTGACTATGGAAGCAAGGAGGAAATCTCTGCTGCGCTCTTTGAGACGGAAGGGGAAAATATGGAGGACTTGGGATATGGCGTCAAGGCGTTCACCATCTCATTAGTGGAAAATGCCATCAAGGTGAGCGAAGGAAAGGTGCCTGCCCGTGTGATAGGGAGAGCGGTGGAATTGGGAAAGACGCTGCTGAGACTGGATGCCAAACCGCTCGAAGAGGTGGAGGAGACTTTGGCAAAACTCAGAAAGACGGAATATAAGTTGGCGGTCTTTACCAAGGGCGAACTGCAGGATCAGGAGAATAAACTCTGGCGATCGGGACTGCAGCGATATTTTGATGTGGTGAGCATCGTGAGCGACAAGAAACCGGAAGCTTATCGCCGACTTTGTCGTGAGTTGGGCGTGCTGCCGGAGGAATTGGTGATGGTGGGCAACAGTTTCAAGAGCGACATTGCGCCTGCTCTCAAGATAGGAGCTTCTGCCATTCATATCCCATTTCATACGATATGGGCGCATGAAAAAACGGAGGAGTTCGAACATGAACGCCTCCGTCGTATTACTCATTTTTCGGAAATTCTCCATCTCGTTTAGTATTGTTTCAAGGATTTCTCTCAGATTTCAAGCGATGAACGCATGAACTTTATTTGAGTTCTTCCTTGAATTTTTCCGCTGCTTTCTGGGCTGCTTTCTGGGCTGCGGCATTGGCAGTCCGCGCATTGGCCTTGCGGTGATAGCTCTGGATATTGCCCCAAGAATCACGGAGAGCGAGCGAATCATCCTTCATATAGACGAAAGAAAGCGTGTCGTAGCTGGTCTTCTCGTTGAAAACGACATTGTTAAACTCATATCTTCCTTTCACTAAGATCAGCTTGCCGTTGTAAGCATGCCACTCTGTGTAAAGGGGAACTTTAGGATATTCCACAGGACTGTCATCCTCTACCGAACTGTTGGTCGCCACCATTCCCACGGAGCGTGCTTCTCCCATTCGCTTGAGCGTAAATCCGTATTCGCGCGGAATCATGTAGGTTTCCACGATGCTGTCGGGCATATTGGCGAGAATGCGCTGCTGCTGCCTCTTGGAGAGGTGGGTGACATCTCTGAGATGAGGCATCACCTGATAGGTCCAGGTGGCTTTCAGTTTGTCGAGGTCGATGACCATGCTTGCCTTATTCTTTTCCTTGGCAGGGATGATGCAGATCCAGTCGCCAACCTCGATATTGCCAAATACCTGACGGTTGCGGTTGGCTTCGAGAATATTATATTTTACAGGATCGCCGCCCTGATTGGGGAGCATGATTATTACGGAGTCTGTGCATCCCATGCAGGCAAGTCCGTAGATAGCTTTGTCGCCCTTGGCTGGTTTTGACATGCTGATGGGCAAGTTCTGCTGAGATACCGGTGGCTTGGGACCACGATGGCAGGAAAGCATGGCCAAAGTGGCAAATCCGATGATTAAAAATGTCTTGATTTTCATTATGTTTATTCCTTTTGTAGTGCAAAGATACATCAAATTGCGATAAATACAAAATAAATCCCTAAAACTTTTTATTCTTTGAGAGAAAAATCGTAATTTTGCACGGAGAAAATAATAACTTAAATTTTTGATGTAAAAATGTTGAGTAAGGATAGTAAGATTTACATTGCTGGGCATCATGGCTTGGTGGGTTCCGCTATTTGGAACAATTTGAAGAAACGTGGTTACAATAACTTAGTGGGCCGTTCGCATAAGGAACTGGACCTGACCGACCAATATGCCGTTCAGAAATTCTTCGATGAGGAGCGTCCGGATGCTGTGGTCTTAGCTGCTGCTTTTGTGGGTGGCATCATGGCCAATTCACTCTACCGCGCCGACTTCATCATGCAGAACATGAAGATGCAATGTAATGTCATCAGCAATGCTTACAGTCATGGTGTGAAGAAGCTGCTCTTCTTAGGCTCTACCTGTATCTATCCGAAGGATGCACCGCAGCC
>USSA01000081.1 GCA_900557255.1 uncultured Prevotella sp. | reverse complement strand
AGCGAGACAAGCAGAAGGGAGAGGCTTTCGTGCATGGCTTCACCTTGGCGATGACGAGCCAGAACAAGTTCTATCGCCCTATCTCTGAGCTGGACAATGACGGCGGCTATGCCGACATTTTCCTCTCTCCGCTCTGTGACATCTACAAGGACATGGTGGATTCTTACATCATTGAGCTGAAATATTGCAAGAGCCAAACCACAGATGAGCAAGTGAAAAAGCTCTTTGAGGAGGCTTCAGCTCAAATCTCCCGCTATGCGGACAGTGACATGGTCAGAGAAGCGGTAAAGACCACAAAGCTCCACAAGCTGGTGGTTATCTATCGCGGAGCGGAAATGGTGGCTTGCGAGGAGATATAATTTTCGGAAAAGAATAACAGATTCTACAAATAATAAAATGATGAAAGCAAAACATATCTCTTATCTTATCGCATGCATGCTCATGTTCTGCAGCCTGAATATTCAGGCGCAGAATGCATTCCCCTACCCTGCTCTGCCTGATACGCTGCGCAGCGTAGAACAGCGCGCTACCTACCTCAGCGAGCACTACTGGGACAACTATCAGTTTACTGATACTACCCAACTGAAAAACGAGGAGATTACAGAACAGGGATTCGTCAACTTCATCGATATCCTCGCCCGTTTCAACGATGAAATCGCCCAAAAAGGCATCAGCGCCTTCACTGCCAAGGCTTACGCTCAGAAGCCTGCCAAGGAGAAATTCGAAAGCCTGATAGAACATTATTTCGACGACCCACAGTCGCCGATGAGAAATGACAGGGTGTATAGCATCTTCCTGGCAGAAATGAAGAAGTCGCCCTACTTCGATGAAACAGAAAAGGAACGCATCGACTTCAAATGGAAGGCAGCCCGGAAAAATCTGCCAGGCACGATGGCTACCAACATCTCCTTCAAACTGGAAGATGGGAAAATACATCAACTGACTGACTATCAAAACGAAAAGGTGATACTCTACTTCCATGATCCGGAATGCGAGAATTGCCACAAGGTTACGGCGTGGCTGAAAAAACAGACCATTCCTGCTGAATACAGAATGCTCAGAATCATTGCAGATGATAAAATAAGTATTACATACAGCATCAAGGCGATGCCTACGATTTACTTATTAGATAAAGGCAACATAGTGGTTTTGAAAGACTGTACGCCGGAAATGCTCATCAGCGTAATCAACAATAATTAATAAAATAAAACTAGACTGGTCGTCAAAGCGACGCTCAACTTATTATCATTTACTATTTACCATTTACTATTATTCAATTACATTTCATTCAATTACATTAAATAATCATTTTTACTCTATTCATATTGAAATATTATATTGAGTCGTAATCATAAGGTATTGCATTATTCTATCTTATTTCGCCTTAGAAGAGTCGTAATGCATATTGAACTCTTCACGAGTATGATCGTTACGCTTTACCACGATTACATAGTCACCATCCTTCACTATACCTACCTTCGCAACAAGTGTGTAATAACCAAACTTACCAGACTTGCCATAATTGCCTGTCTCAGTAATGATTATTTTGTTGCCAACCATCTGAGTAGCAAACTTGATGTTTGTGTCCTCATCGAAGATTACATTCTTGTGAGTCAACTGCAACTGACCACCAGAAAGAACCTTGCATACCAGCTTCTCGTTGTTCTCACCATTGATGTTAGAGGTTTCATTTACCTCAGCACCGGTTGTCTGTGAATAACTGAGCAGTGAGAAGTTAGACTTTGTTGTAACGGTGTTGACGCGAGTTGTTGTATCGCCCGTCAAATCATCGTCAGCTGCACTGCAGCTTACTAAACCCAATGCCATCATACTTGCGATGACCATTCCAAATAACTTTTTCATATTTTATCATTTACTAATTGTTATTCAATCATTTAAACCTGGTCTCCTCTTACAAGCATCTGCCCTGTTGCAGAACTTAGGAAGACTTCCAATAATAACCTTTCGGCCTAAATCATCTTTTACAATATACAAATGATATGCAAGAATATAAAATGTACTTCTTTCATTTATTCGACTGCAAATGTAGAGAAAAAAGTAATACGTTCCAAACGTTTTAAGTTAATTTATGTAAAGAAACAAAACGTTTACGTACACAGCCATTCTATTACATAACAAAATGAAAGAAAGACGAAAGAAAAGCGAAAAAGTGATGAAAGAAAAGGGAAAGAGTGACGAAAGAAAAGCGAAAAAGTGATGAAAGAAAAGCGAAAGAGTGATGAAAGAAAAGGGCATTAAAAAAGCGGAAACCCCGAAGGATTCCCGCTCATATCTTGTGTTGTAAAATCTCGAAGATTAGTCGAGGTTAGCCAACTTGTTATCAGAATGAAGAACATCCTTGATCTTGTGGCTATAGAGGTCAACCATGTACTCACGAGCCTTACCGCAGTACTGACGTGGGTCGAAGTACTCTGGGTGAAGAGCCAATGTCTCACGAACACCAGCTGTGAAAGCAAGACGAGAATCAGAGTCGATATTAATCTTGCAAACTGCGCTCTCAGAAGCCTTAGTCAACTGCTCCTCTGGGATACCAACTGCATCTGGCAACTTGCCACCGTACTTGTTGATGATATCAACATACTCCTGAGGAACTGAAGAAGAACCGTGGAGAACGATAGGGAAACCAGGAAGCTGCTTCTCAACTGCTGCCAATACGTCGAATGCCAATGGAGGAGGAACGAGGTGACCAGTCTTAGGGTCACGTGTGCACTGCTCTGGCTTGAACTTGTAAGCACCGTGAGAAGTACCGATAGAGATAGCCAATGAATCAACACCTGTACGTGTAGCGAAATCTACAACCTCCTCAGGCTTTGTATAGTGAGACTCCTCAGCTACTACGTCATCCTCTACACCAGCGAGGACACCGAGCTCACCCTCTACAGTTACACCGAACTGATGAGCGTAGTCAACAACCTTCTTTGTCAAAGCGATGTTCTCCTCGTATGGAAGAGCAGAACCGTCGATCATTACTGAAGAGAAGCCGAAATCTACACAGCTCTTACATGTCTCGAAGCTATCACCGTGATCGAGGTGGAGAACGATCTCAGGATGGTTGCAACCCAACTCCTTAGCGTACTCTACAGCACCCTCTGCCAAGTAACGGAGCAAAGTAGGGTTAGCATACTTGCGAGCACCCTTAGATACCTGAAGGATAACTGGTGACTTCAAATTTGAAGAAGCCTGGATGATAGCCTGGAGCTGCTCCAAGTTGTTGAAGTTGAAAGCAGGAACGGCCCAACCGCCCTTGATAGCTCTTGCGAACATCTCCTTAGTGTTCACAAGACCGATTTTCTTGTAATCTACTGCCATAATTTTACTTAATTTATTGTTTAATGAAACATTCTTTTCTTTCTTATATATAATAAGGTGTAGAACTTATGGGGCTCTTTCCTTACCGAGTGCAAATTTACCTTTTTCTTTTGAGACAACAAAATGATAATTCGATTTTTCGTGTTGCAATCGAGTTAAAAAAGTTAATTCTGCACCTGTACCCTACTAACCACAAAGGTTTTGCTAAACGCAGTTAGCAATTTAACATCTTTATATTTACATCTTTCTGCCCAACCGCCAGTTACTTCTTGGCAAGTTTATATTCACGAGCCGCATAAGCCAGAACGATGGCAAATCCTACGAGCGGTACCAGGAAAGGAAGCGTGAAATGAGTACGGTCGGCGATGAGTCCCATCAACAGGAAACCGCAACCTCCGATTGGCGTCATCATCAGAAGCGAAGAGGCTGTCTTGGTAAGATTGCCCAAACCCGTGAGGGCGATACTGAAGATGGTAGGGAACATGATGGCCTCGAACATATAGTTGCAAAGCAGGGCTACCAGCGACAGCTTACCCAGATTCGACAGGACTAAAAGTATACAGACAACACACCCCACAGCGCAGATCAGCAACATCGTTGTTGCCTTGATTCGGCGCATAATCCAGGAACCGAGGAATCTGCCTACCATAAAGAATGCCAGCGCACAAGTCAGGGCTACGGAAGCCGTGCGGTCGTCCATCCATTTCATGCCCGTAACGAAATTGATGAAGTAGGAATTGATTGAAATCTCTGCCACTTCATAGCTCAGCAAAGCCAGAAGTCCAAACACAAACATCTTGTGATGGGAAAAGAGTTTGCTGATATTAGAACCGGCTGCCTCATCTTCTGCTGTTGCCACATGACTGATTTCCGGTAAATCTACACGCGAGAAAACCAGAGCTATCACCAAAACCAGAATACCCAGAATGGTATAAGGCACCACCACATTGCCGCCCTCTTCGGTCTGATTAAACAGGAACTGACCGATGCAAAGTGTGGCGAAAATGCCACCCAATCCATTAAACGACTGCGATAAGTTCAGTCGGCTGGTAGCTGTTTCCTTGGCACCCAGTTCGGTAACATAGGGATTGGCAGCTGTTTCCAGGAACACCAAACCGCACCCGATAATGAAAAGGCAGAGCAGGAATGCAGAGAAACTGCCCACCGCGGCACCCGGGATAAAGAGCAAGGCGCCAATACCAAAGAGGAGCAGACCGAAGACTACTCCACGGCGATAACCATACCGGTTGATAAAGAAGCCAGCAGGTATTGCCATCAGGAAATAACCCAGATAGGTGGTAACCTGAATAAGGGCGGAATGAGTAATACTGATGTGCAGCGCATTCTGGAAGTGCTTGTTGAGCACATCCAGAATGGCACGAGCGAAGCCCCACAAAAAGAAGAGCGACGTAATGAGAATGAACGGGACAAGATATCTCCTGTCGGTTGTCTGATTTGTTTCTGTCTGTTGTTCTGTTAACATTTTCATAAGGCATTCATTTTAGATGGGAACAAAGGTAAGGCTTTTCGATGGAAATTCCAAACTTTCCCAGTATTATTTGTTGTTTATATCAAATAAAATTGTCTTTACTGCTAGATGAAATCTCCGTTCAAAGACATTGAACGGCGGTTCAACGTCTTTGAACGGCGGTTCAACGTCACTGAACGGACATTCAACGTCGATGAACGAAGATTTTATTCTACTGTAAATACATCTTTAACTAGAAATAGAACGTTTCTGATGTCTATTCAGAGACAACTCTTCCCGTCATTCCTTCGGAATCAAGACGGCTCCTTCCTGCTTCTTTCCATCCATCAGAATTCTCATCGGGTGCTCAAAGCGCACATGACGGACATATTGCGTCTCCTCTACAGCCGGCATTGCATCCAGGATTTCCTTATTTACGAAGCCGCCTTCACCTGTATTTGTATCTACCGTAAAGTATCCCACGCCAAAAGAGGTGAGGTTCTGGAAGAAGTGAGTACCCTGACTAGGATCGATATTGTAATTCTTCAGAGCCACCTCTACGATAACCCGGGCAGCGCTGATATGCGGCCATTTTACAGGTACACCCAGATAATGGTCGCTGGAGCCCCAACGGCCAGGACCTATCAGCACATAGTTCTTGCCGTCAGCAAGGAACTTGCGGTTGATTCGTTCTATATCATCGGCTACATAAAAATTATTCATCGCAGAGAAGTGGTCATCATACTTCACATAAACCACATCAACCACATCTTCGCTGATTCCATGACCCAGCGAATTGTGCGAACGCAACAGGCAGTCGGAATCAGGGATAGCCTTCACATCTTCATCAAGCATCTCCTTGGCATCGACGATAGGACGAATCTGAAGAAGATAGAATTCGCAGGTCCTGTCATTATTGATATTGCAGGCAAACTCTATCTCCACTGGTCTGCGCATAGCCCCTGCTCCATACTTCATCGACATCTGAAGTATCTCCGGCAAAGGCACCACTCCATGCTGGAGCACACTTGAGAAGGTTATCAGTTTACGGCCATTCTCATAGACTCCATCATTGATGACCTGATCGTATGGATCGAAAGTAGATGCGATATAGGTAAGGCTCTGGTCTTCTACAGCATCCTTCACCCGAAGCTTGAGGATATTAAATCCATCATCTACCTTGAAATCATTGCCCACATGCTTCATATCGAGCGCATAGAACTGGGTCTGGGTGTCGCGCAGAGCCATCTCGGTTTCAGATGTCTGGAGCACCTGATTCGGATGGTAAGGACAAACACGAAGGGTCTGACCTCCATCTACGATATATTTACCCAAGCCCAAGGCAAGACTGGCTATACCCTCTTCAGCCTCTTCATCACCTATCGGATAATAATTGAGCGAACGGAGCACACCACTCATGGTAGGATAAAACCTTGTACCATAGTCTTTACCCACAACCTGCTGCAAGATAACAGCCATCTTCTCCTGATCGATGACATTACTCGTAGCGGTCATGTAAGCCTTCGAGTCGCGATAGAACACAGAAGCATAGACACCCTTGATGGCACAGGCCAGCATCTGCAGCATCTGATACTTATCTTCCAGATACGGAATCATATAGGTAGAATAAATACCGGCAAACGGCTGATAGTGGGCATCTTCGAGCAGCGAACTTGAACGGATTGCGATAGGACTCCTGGTTGCCTCAAAGAAGGTGAAGAAGTCGGCTATCAGCGAATCGGGCAGCTGGGCATGCAGGAAGTGCTTCAGTATCTCATCGTCGCTAGCACCACTCAAAGCTATCGGATAGAGATTGTTACTCATCATGAACTCGTCGAAGATATCGGTACAGAGCACCACGGTCTTCGGAATCTGCACGGTGGCATTCTCATACTGGTTGAACTCAGGATGGCGCTTGATGACATTGTCCAGGAATGCAAGACCTCTACCCTTTCCGCCCAGGGAGCCTTCTCCGATACGGGCAAAGTGGGCATACTTGTCAAACTTCATGCGGTCGAAAACAGCCACTACACCGATGTTTTTCATGTGACGATACTGCACGATGGCATCGAAGATAATCTGTCGGTGAGCATCTACATCCTGTAATTTCTCCCAGGTAACATGCTTCAGGAAAGCTGATACAGGGAAGATGGCACGAGCACAAAGCCAACGGCTCATATGGTTGCGGCTGATATGATAGAGCATGGAATCGTTAGGAATATTGAAGATGTTATCCTGCAATTCCTTCAAACTATGAATGCGCATAATCTCCTCATGGGTCTTAGGGTCACGGAATATGAAATCGCCAAAGCCCATGTGCTCTTCCATCAGACGGCGAAGATCTACGCTCATCTTCTTCGAGTTCTTGTCAACAAAGCGGAAACCTTCTGCCTCTGCCTTCGCACGGTTCTCACTTTCAGAACTTTCTATGATAAGCGGGACGAAAGGATCGTTCTTCCTGATATAACGGAAGAGTAGCAAACCTGCATCAGGACACTTCTCGCGACCGAAAGTATCCGTACGATGCTTAGGCTCCTCTTCAGGCATCACCTCATTACCAAAAGCTTTGGCAGCACTCTTTAACGGGAAACGTGCATCGCTGATTACACCCAACGTGTTATCAGAATACTTGTCATACAGTTTCTGGGCTTCCTCGTAAGTACGAGCCAAGACCACCTTAGGACGGCCACGCATACGCATGGTAGCTGCATGCCGGTTCAGAGCCTCCTTAGAAAAGTTCTTACTCTGCTCCAATATGTAATTATAGAGATTAGGCAATATAGAACTATAGAAACGGATAGAATCTTCTACCAACAGAATCATCTGCACGCCTGCTTCCTGTATGTCATGCTCAAGATTCATCTTATCCTCTATCAGCTTGATGATAGAAAGAATAAGATTGGTGTTGCCAAGCCAGCAGAAGACATAATCGAAAATACTCAAGTCTTCATTCTGCATCCGCTTGGTAATACCATGAGAGAAAGGAGTAAGAACAACACAATGGATATTGGGAAACTTACCCTTGATGTCGCGCGCTACGTCGAAGGCATCATTATCAGCATTGCCAGGCATGCAAATCACCAGATCAATGACGGTAGAACGCAGCACAGCAGCAGCCTCTTCGGTAGTAGAAACTTGAGTAAAGGTTGGCGGATAGCGGAGACCCAGCTCCATATATTCATTATATATCTTCTCTTCTATACGTCCATCATCTTCAAGCATGAACGCATCATAAGGATTGGCTACAATCAGCACATTGTAGATACGGCGCATCATCAGATTCACAAACGATACGTCTTTCAAGTAGAATTTATTCCACTCCTGAGGTATATTATTTTCCATAAATGAAGTTAAAGTTTGTGCAAAGATACTGATTTTCTGAGATTTACTTGCATCTTTCAGCATTTTTTTTTATATTTGTACCATAAAATATGAAGATATGGTTACAAAAACTTTCATCACAGCCATCTTGGCTATATTCAGCCTGGTTCCATGCTACGGACAAAAGCACCAGCACGGCAAGGCTTCATATTACTCTAAAAGAGCAACAGGTGCCCGCTCTGCAAGCGGACAGAAAATACATCATGACAGTTTAACATGCGCACATCGGTTTTATCCCTTCGGAACGCACCTCAAGGTTACAAACCTTAGCAATGGCAAGAGTACTATCGTAAAAGTCATCGACAGAGGTCCGTTTGGAAGAGGTAGAATCATTGACCTATCATGGAAGGCTGCAAAAGAAATTGGTATGATTTCACAAGGCGTAGCGTCTGTAAAAGTTGAAATGGTGGAAAACCCAATTCCTTACAAACCAGAAGACACAAAATTGCCTAAGGTTGATTTCGAAGTGGCTGAAACGGAATATGAATTTCCAAACAAGTGGGGAAATACTGACAGGAATAAGGAAAATCATCACAGCAGTAAAAAAGAAACCAATAAAATTACTTCAAAGGAAATAAATAAAACAGAGCACCATAAAAGCAAAGAGGTAACCAAGGCTGAACTAAAAAAGCACAATACAGATATAGCAAAAAGTAAAGGCGAGAATCATCATTGATTCTCGCCTTTACCTTTTTATATATAACAGAATCCTAAAATAAGATACTATCATACAAATTCATGATCTTACCGGAATCTTATCTGGATTTTGTCGGAATATCAAACTGATTAACTTTGGAAATCGTCTTACCGCCTTGTATAACTGAAACACAGAAACAAGCAGTACCATTCTTCAAACGGTTATCAGCCTTGACCATTGCCGTATATCGAATCACATGGCCAGGAGCAATACTTTCTACATGAACACTTGGAGATATGAAAATATGCTTATTGCCGGTAGTCTCAATAACGGTTGGAACTACATCATACAACGTGTGAGCTCCGTTATTTCGGATTTCAAAAATAACCTTGGCTGTTTCATTCCGATTCAAAGTATTGTCCTCATTTGAATCAACAAAACGAGCATTCATTATTTCCAAAGAGGATGAATAAGCATAATTCTGACCAAGTTCTTCCAGTGTAGAACTAGGAATAGTGGCAACAGGCTGCTGAGCACTGTAACTTCCGGTATAATCCCTATCATTGAAATCATAAATCCTATCATCTCCCGAATTAGTTGAATCAAAGATTTCGTCATTGGAATAAACAGGTGAAGATTGCTGATAAACTCCATCCTGATAAGAGTGATGATCACGGTGTGATCTATCTCGATAAACAGATTCTCTTTGCTGCTGGGATTTCTGGTCAGCCTGACTACCAATGGCCGCTCCAACGGCAGCACCACCAGCCATGCCAATGATAGTACCCATATCAGAACCTCTAGGACCACCAGACAAGCCACCGATAGCAGAACCAAGAATAGAACCAAATGTGGCACCAGCATAAGCACCACTTCCCGTATAAGTATCGCAGCTACTCAACAGCAAAGAAGAGCAAGCTACAAAAAGCATAATCTTTTTCATCTTCATTAAGCTTTAAATTTCTGCTGCAAAGATACAAAGAACTAAAAGAATAAAATCAAAAAAATCCCTAATAATGATTAGGAAAAACCCTAAAAGAGCAGATAGTTTTGAAAAAGGGACAAAAAAAGCGCCCTTGTCAAGACAAGGACGCTAAATTTATCTGAGATGATTGAAAATTATTCAGCCTTTGGAGCCTCCTCAGTTGCAGGAGCCTCAGTCTCAGCTACAGGAGCCTCTTCAGCCTTTGTTGCCTTACGACTACGACGAGTCTTCTTAGCAGCAGCCTTCAGAGTCTTAGCCATATTCTCATCAAAGTCAACGAGCTCGATGAAAGCAATCTCAGCTGCATCACCCTGACGGGTACCCAACTTGATTATACGAGTGTAACCACCTGGACGGTTAGCTACCTTCTCAGCTACCTCACCGAAGAGAGCCTTAACAGCATACTTATCCTGAAGATAACGGAAAACTACACGACGTGAAGTTGTTGTATCGTTCTTAGAACGAGTAATCAATGGCTCAACATACTTCTTAAGAGCCTTTGCCTTTGCGAGGGTCGTAGTGATTCTTTTGTGCTCGCTCAAGATAAGTGATGAAGCCATGTTGGCTAACATCGCGTTACGATGAGAAGCAGTACGACCTAAATGGTTGAATTTCTTATTATGTCTCATTTTTTGTTTTTGCTTTTTGGACTACGAACCTTTAAGATTCCTTGTCTAATTTATACTTTGAAATATCAGTTCCAAAAGACAGATTCAGACTCTCGAGCAAATCATCAAGCTCTGAGAGCGATTTCTTACCAAAGTTGCGGAACTTCAAGAGGTCAGTCTTGTTAAACTGAACCAAATCACCAAGAGTCTCAACATCAGCTGCCTTCAAGCAGTTGAGGGCACGAACACTAAGATTCATGTCTACGAGACGAGTCTTAAGCAACTGGCGCATATGAAGAACCTCTTCATCAAACTCCTGATTGCTCTCCTGATCCTGAGTCTCAAGAGTAATCTTCTCATCAGAGAAGAGCATGAAGTGATAAATAAGAATCTTCGCAGCCTCTTTCAGTGCATCCTTTGGACTAATGGAACCATCTGTTGTAACTTCAAGTACGAGCTTATCATAGTCGGTCTTTTGCTCAACACGATATGGTTCTACAGCGTACTTTACATTACGAATAGGGGTGTAGATGGAATCGATTGGGAGAACGTTAACGTCAGTGCAGAATTGACGATTCTCATCAGCAGGAACATAACCACGTCCCTTATTAATAGTCAAATCGATCTGCATCGAAGCTTTGGCATCTAAATGACAAATCACCAAATCAGGGTTTAACACTTCAAATCCAGTCAGATACTTACCGATATCACCTGCTTTGAATTCTGTAGAATTCTCAACGGTGATACTAACTTTCTCATTCTCGAATTCTTCTACTACTTGCTTGAATCGAACTTGTTTGAGATTCAAGATAATGTTAGTAACATCTTCCTTTACACCAGGAACTGAAGAGAACTCATGCTCAACACCCGCAATGCGGATAGTGTTAACAGCATAACCCTCCAATGATGAAAGGAGAATGCGGCGCAAAGCGTTACCAATGGTAACACCGAAGCCAGGCTCCAAAGGACGGAATTCAAACTTTCCGAACTGGTTATCAGCCTCTAACATTACTACTTTATCAGGTTTTTGAAATGCTAATATCGCCATTAATGTAATGATTTATTTAGAGTACAACTCAACGATTAACTGCTCCTTAATATTCTCTGGAATGTCGGCACGCTCTGGCTTGTGCAAGAACTTACCGCTCTTTGAATTATCGTCCCACTCAATCCATGGGTACTTGCTATGATTGAAACCTGCAAGAGCTGCTTCGATAACCTCGAGAGACTTAGACTTCTCACGAACACCAACAACCATACCAGGCTTAACTGCGAATGAAGGGATATTAACTACCTTACCATCAACAACGATGTGCTTGTGACCAACCAACTGACGCGCAGCAGCACGTGTTGGAGCAATACCAAGACGGAAAACAACGTTATCAAGACGGCACTCGAGATTCTGAAGAAGAACCTCACCAGTAATACCATCAGCCTTAGCAGCCTTATCAAACATATTACGGAACTGACGCTCTAATACACCATAAGTGTACTTAGCTTTCTGCTTCTCTGCCAACATGACACCGTACTCAGACATCTTACGACGACGGTTGTTGCCATGCTGTCCAGGAGGGAAGTTTCTCTTGGACAAAACTTTGTCAGCGCCGAAGATTGGCTCACCAAAACGACGCGCAATTTTAGATTTCGGACCTATATATCTAGCCATAATATTATATAAATGCTATATTGTTTGTATCTTAATTAATAATACTAACCTCAAGCGTTATACACGACGACGCTTTGGAGGACGGCAACCATTGTGTGGTAATGGAGTTACGTCAACGATTTCTGTAACCTCGATACCTGCACCGTGAATGGCACGGATAGCAGACTCACGACCATTACCTGGACCCTTAACATAAGCCTTAACCTTACGAAGACCAAGATCAAAAGCGACCTTTGCACAATCCTCAGCAGCCATCTGAGCAGCATAAGGAGTATTCTTCTTAGAACCACGGAAACCCATCTTACCAGCTGAAGACCAAGAAATGATTTGACCCTCATTATTAGTAAGAGATACAATAATGTTATTGAATGAGCTATGAACGTGAAGCTGACCGATAGCGTCAACGCGTACATTTCTCTTCTTAGATGTTGCTTTTTGCTTTGCCATAATTAATTTCCTCCTTCAGAATTACTTAGTAGCCTTCTTCTTATTAGCAACAGTCTTCTTCTTACCCTTACGTGTACGAGCATTATTCTTTGTGCTCTGCCCGCGAACTGGAAGACCATTACGATGTCTAACTCCACGATAGCAACCAATATCCATCAGTCGCTTAATGTTCATCTGAATCTCTGAACGGAGATCACCTTCAACTTTGAACTCAGCGCCGATAATTTCACGGATCTTAGCTGCCTGGTCATCAGACCACTCGCTAACCTTCAGGTCGCGGTTTACACCGGCCTTATCCAATATCTTTGCTGAACTACTTCGACCAATACCATAGATATAGGTCAATGCGATTTCGCCACGCTTATTCTGGGGCAAATCTA
>USSA01000080.1 GCA_900557255.1 uncultured Prevotella sp. | reverse complement strand
CTCTCCAAGGCATATGTTTAATTCAAATTTAACTCACTTTTTAAAGTGGAGTCAATATTGATTTCGCCAAGGGTAAAGCTCCTGAAGTCCTTGAAACTTATAAATCCTTCTATCAAAAGATAGCTTTCCGCAACAAAGATTTATCTCGTATCTGTGTCTTTACCACCAACAATGACCTCTTTAATGAAAGGGCAATGGATAATCTGAATATCCATTATGTGAACGGGTTTAGTGGGGGAATAAAGAAACATTTCAATCCTGCCATGTTCAATTACACCTATTCAAAGCGTATGGATGTCAGTATTGACAAGTATGAGCCTGTGGAGAATATGGTGTACTTCTACAAGATTCATGGTTCTGTGAATTGGATTGATGATGATAAGGATGACTCCAACTTCTTTAGTATCATGGAGGACACAAATCCTAAATGGAAAGAAGACAAGAACATCCTGATTTATCCTACTCCTACCAAGCAAAATAAAAGTCTCGGTGCTCCATATGTTGATTTGTTTAGAGAGTTTCAGCATCGCTTATTAGAGCCTAATACCGTTCTCTTTGTGATGGGGTATGGCTTTAACGATGAACATGTGAACGACGTTATTTATAGAGCATTGGCTACCAATACGACTTTCAACCTTGTGGTAATC
The DNA here is from genome assembly GCA_900557255.1 of uncultured Prevotella sp. Next base: position 12,301 of record USSA01000080.1, on the reverse strand, counting down.
GACCATATAGCCGAGGATAAGCCAATATGCAAGATTGATGATAAACGTATATTCCGACTTTGGGGCGAAGTAAAAAATCCTGTTTCTGAAAAAGATAATATTCAAATGCATTTTTTTGATTACACCGTAAGAGAATGGATGCCAAACTTGAATGCTTTTGCTCAAGAAGAGAAGATTGTCAAGGACTTTGTCAAAGGTCTCAAAGAAATGAGCAAGAAGGTTTGAGTACTCTAGTTTGTAACCGTTAAAGAATGAAGCTATGAAGATCGGAAAAATAGTGTCTGTAGAATATGATAAGTTTAGGGTTCGGTTGTTTGCTACAACCAAGCATTCTACTGTATCTATCAATGGACAGGTTTACTACTTTGGTAACATTGGTAGTTATTTGAAGACGAACAATGCTACAGGTGACCAAATCTTGTGTGAAGTCAGTGCTATCTTGGATTACAATCAAGAGGGGAAAATGTTTTCTTCATTTAATCTGGATAGCTCTCGTGAGTTCATCGTCAAACCAATAGGAACGATAACTACTTCTGGGAAGTTTGCTATGGGTGTAGGAATATTCCCTTCCTTGTATAGTGATGTGGAGATTGTTACGTTCCAAGATCTGCAGCAAATCCTGTCTTCTCAGATTGAAGAAGATGATGATGATAAAATCCATCATTCGATAGATATTGGCTATAGCAAGAGTTTGATAAACTACAAAATATCATTAAGTATCAATAGACTTTTCAATATTCATACTGCCGTTTTAGGTAATAGTGGTAGCGGAAAATCTAATACAATTGCTCGCATTTTGCAGGAGGTCTTCCGTAAAGAGAATAACCATGCATATGGCTCCAAGGTTATCTTGTTTGATTCCAATGGCGAATACCCAAAGGCTTTTAACAGAGAATTGAACGATGATATTCATGCGATATTCTATAAGCCTAATGCGGGTGATGTCGATGAGGGTATGGTTAAGTTTACTCTGCCATATTATCTGATGAATCTTGATGAATGGTTGGCATTTTTGATGGCTTCAGAACGAACTCAAAAGCCTTTTTGGGATAACGTTCTGCAAGAGTGTTATAAGTTCTATCGAATGTTCAATACCAAGGAAGAGAATGTGGTTAAGCAGTTTGCTAATTACATTAAATGGAAGACCTGGAAGATATTATCTGAAATTATAGCAAAAGCGGATTCTGATAGCTCAAAGATGACAATTGCTAAGGGGGCAATTCAGAAGATGAAAGATATTTATTCGTTGGTTCCTAAGCATGAAGTGCCTGACCAAGTAGTTGATGATTTGGACAACTTCTTTTCTGTATGTATAAAATTGTGTGTTGTATATTATGGTAATAACAATAATTCCCTTTCTGAAGCTTTGCCTAAATTCATAAAGGATGAAAACATTGCTCGGTATGTAAGTGTCGATTTGAAAGCTGGGGCAAATGCTCACTATGTGACATCAACTCATCGTAATAATAATGGTGAAGCATTCGAGCAAATAGATGAAGGTTCTGCCATGAAGATAGACGAAGAGAAATTGAAATCTGGAGATTACTTCGATTACCGTTTTTTGAAAACTGCAGCCGAATTGGTTTTGTTGGAAGAGGAGGCTAAGGGCAATCTGCGTGTCAGAGAGTTCACTTCTACATTAATGACGCGTTTGGATGTTTTTCTCTACAACTCAGAATGTAAGTTTATGAAAGAAACGGATTGTCGTTATGAAAATGAAGATGACTATTTGGCTAAGGTCTTCGGAATTTCAGAAGAATCAAATGAAACTCAACTTATATGCATAGATTCAAGTGAGGTTGGAACAGATGTTCTTGAATTGATGACAAATGTGGTAAGTCGTATTCTTTTTGATTATCGAAAGAAGCAAAAGGGAGAAAAACGTAGAAAACATCCTGTTCATTTGATATTGGATGAAGCTCATAGGTATATTAGAAAGGATACGGAATATATCATGAGAGAGAACATTTTTGAGAAGATTGCCAGAGAGGGTAGAAAGTATTCTTTGTTCTTGATGATTTCATCTCAACGACCATCTGAGTTATCGCAGACTGTTTTATCACAATGTGGAAATTATATTGTGCATAGAATACAGAATGAAATAGACATGAATTATATTTATTCGGTTCTTCCATATTTTTCTTCTGATTATGTCAATAAAATAAAACAGGCTGTGCCTGGTGAAGCTTTGATATTTGGCAACTGTGTACCCATGCCATTAATGGTAAAAGTAGAGCAAGCTTCGCCTGATCCAAATAGTGAGAATTGTAAAGTGGATGAAGAATGGTTTATGAAGTATCAATAGGTTGCTTAATAAGAAATTTTTAAAAAACTAAGATAGATGAAAATGTATAGTTATATTGTGGCTTATGATCTTTGTAAGCCAGATCGTGATTATCAATCTTTATATGAAATGTTGCGCTCTTTCCCTAATTGGGGTAAAATGACCGAATCTGTGTGGTGTATAGTTTCGCCATTGAGTCATAAGGAAGTACGTGATAACTTAATGGGTTGTTTAGATTCTAATGATAGACTTTTAGTTGTAGAAACTGGTCACCGTGCAGCATGGACTAATGTGATAGCTGATAATGAGTGGGTGAGAAAATATATAATACAAGATGAAGGAATCGTTTAAAGGTTTATGTAATCTAAATGAAGATGAGTTAAAAGCTCTTTTGGAAAATTCTAAGACTTCTATTGTCATAGACACAGAAGTTCTTTTGATGCTTTTCCAAATGGAGGAGAAAAATTCTTCGGAATTACTGGATATACTTGAAAGTGAATGGCTGTCAGACAAACTTTGGATGCCACATGATGTTGGTTTTTCTTTTATGTGCAATGTAAATTCTTATATCGTAAGAGAAAGGCAATTGATTAATAATGCTAGAAAGCAATTAGAGAACTTTCATGATAATGTGATTAATATGAAATCGAATCCTTATCTCAAGGATGATGTACTGGCAAATTTTAAGGATACATTTGATAAAATCAAAACCAGTTTTGATTCTGATATCAATGCTCTTGATTTAGAACTTGAGAAAAATACCAAGAAGGAAAGGATTGATAAAATATTTACACAGGATAAAGTTGGTGTAAATTACACTGATGCCCAGTTGAGTGAGTTGTTCAGAAGAGGTGGTGAACGATATGGGAAGAAGATGCCACCAGGTATGGACAATGGTAATACTAATGAACGAGAAAGATATAGAGACTATATTATTTGGAAGGAAATGCAAGGTTTTGCATCCTACTATAAAAGAAATATTGTCATGGTTAGGGGAAGTAAAACCAAGGACTGGTTTAATATGGATGATAATAATCGTATATTAGGTCCAAACCCCTCTATAGTTTCTGAATTTGCTATTAAAACAAAAGAAATTTCAGGTATTGCTGCTGATTTCTATTGTCTCGATCTTGTTTCTTTTTTGGAAAAATGTCATAAATTTCAGTTTTTGAAGCAACCATCTGATAGTTTAGTATCACAACTTAAAGATATGATAGTAGTTGCCAATTCTGAGAAAAATGCAGTGTCTTCACAAAATAGAGTATTATCAACCAATTCAATGAGTGTAGGAAACATTGGTGAAGTTAAAAAATAACATACGATGGAAGAGAAAAATCCATTTTCCTTATTTGATTTTCTTGGCTATTTCTTTCCAGGAGCGTTTGCCCTCTTGATAATATGGAGTTCATATATAGTTTGGCCAAAAGAAGATATTTTGCCAATTTCATATATTTGTGATAGCATAAGTTATTATTCTAATGGTAAGTCTCTTGATCTTGTAAAGATTGCTGTTCCTTTTATTCTATGTGCATATATCTTAGGGCATCTTATTTCTTACTTGTCTGCGATAACTATCGAATTTTTCACGAATAAAGCTTTTGGTTATCCAAGTTTATATCTATTGAGCAACCAGAAAAAGAATGTTCACCATAATTTCTGGTATGCAGATTTTGAGTACGAACCAATAAATAAGTGGCATGTTAATTTGGGAATTTGGGAATATTCATTTGAAGGGAAACTCCTAGTTATCAATTTCTTTAGGAATTTAATTTTGAACTTTGATTTGCGATTAATATATCGTATCTTTCTCTGGATAATTATGTTCCCTGTATCAATCGTTGTGATGGGTATAAATTTTATTTCAACCCCGATTGTTAATTTCGTGACAAGACCTCAGGAGCGATATATCGTAAATTGTATAGAGGAGAAATTGTTTGCTTTGGCCGATGAACTCGGGGTAAAAAGACCCCCGATTAATCTTCAGTGTGATTTCCATAGGATAGTTATGCACTATGTTTATGTAAATTGTAAAGAGTGTCAAAGTAAGGTTGATAATTATGTAGCATTATATGGTTTTCTGAGAGCAATTACGCTAATTCTTTGTCTATTTACCGATTTTATAATTGCACAAACTTTGGTAATCCTAGCCAAACTAATTGGTAAAGAGGGATTTTGCGGCTTTATACAAAACTATAATATTTCATGGGCGAGCGTGATGATAGTGATTGTTTTGTGGTTTAGTACTATTATTGCTTATTTTGGCTATATAAAGTTTTTGAGAAGGTTTACATTAGAGAACTATATGACTTTGCTTTCATATAAAAAATATGATAGAAAGTGACTTGAAACTAGTATTAATGGGTGGTATGATGAAGCCTTATAAAGATTTGTTGGATATTTTCGCTTTTCTGAGATGTTGTCTTGGTTGTAAGGTGAATATGAGCAGGGTGATTGCTGGTATGGACTGGCAGGAGCTGTATTCCTTTGCTTCTAAGCAGGCGTTGCTGGGGCTATGCTTTGAGGGTATAGAGCGATTGGGGATGGAGTATCCTGAGGAGTTGAAGCAGAACCCGATAGGGAGGGAACTGCTGATGACTTGGATGGGTAAGGCGCAACAGATTCGCAGGCAGAACATGAAGGTGAATACTGTGGCGAGCAAGCTCTTCTCGATGCTGAAAGAGGATGGGATGAGGTGCTGTGTCCTGAAAGGTCAAGGGAATGCCTTGATGTATCCGAATCCTTATTCACGTACTCCTGGAGATATTGATGTTTGGATTGATGCTAGTAGGGAGAGGATTATGGAATATGCTCAAAAGAAGTTTGAACTGGGGGATGATATCAGACTGCAGCATCTGGAGACTTCCTTGGATGGTGTGCCTGTGGAGTTGCATTTCTTTCCTTGCTCCATGAATAATCCTATCTATCATGCCAGGTTGCAGAAATGGTTTCGGAGGTATGCGGATCTGCAATGCTCGCATATTGTGGGGCTGCCCGATGGGGCAGGGGATATTGCTATACCAACGACGGCATTCAATGTGATTTATCAGCTGACGCATCTGTATCACCATTTCTTTGATGAAGGGATTGGAATGAGGCAAATCATTGACTATTTTCTTGTAGTCAATGATTTCTCAAAAAATGTATTTTTGGATAATAAATCTTCGAAAATCACCCCGTCCCTCTTTACCCTTAAAGAGGGCTCCACCTCTCACCCCGACCCTCTCTCCTCAGGAGCGAGGGAGAAAACCGCCCTACTCGGTGCTCGGAACCGCTACGCTCTAAGGATGGCGGACCATCAAAGGTCTTCGCCATATTGTGCGGGCTGGGACCGCCTGGGATGCAATGTATCTTTGTAAGGCAATGATGAAGATGAAGGAGCAAGTTTTTGATTTCATGCTTACCATCGCTGGTGGTGGAGTTATTTTGATATTACACCATATGAAAAGCTGGATTGGGTAATGACCATCAATCATTATGTAGGGGATGGAGGAATTTGTAGGATTATTGCAGAATTGTGCATTGTCTGTTTGTTCTTATACAGATGCTACTCAAAGCGGTGTCATTATGACAAGTTATAGCTTCTGTACCCCGTAGACGCTACGAGTGTTGGACGCTAAGACGAAATATGGTAGAGGTCGGTAAAATAGGTATGCTGGTCCACCAAAGGATGTGGATGCCCTTGCCGGATGCCATCATCGCTTTGAAGCAAAACGTGAGAAACGGCAGATAAACTTTGTGGGTGATAAGTCGTGGAAAGTCAATACAGAGAAATATATAAAGTTTTATAAAACAATTTTATAAGCTTATGGCAGATCTTTTTAAATTCGTAGATTCTGATTGTTCACCATCATGTAAAGAACAAAACTTTACCATCCAAGATGAAGATACCTTGGCACAGCATGTAGCTGAATTGTTAATGGGACAATATCGTCATGTTGGTATGGTGCTAGATGCTTTGGACTCTACCCTGGCTGTTCAGTTTCATGAAAACCAAAAGAAGTCAATTATTTCCATCTTGCGGTTGGAAGAAGGCATGACGGCAGAGAAAAGAGATGGTTGGATTTTCCAAATGATTTCTTGGATTATAGTATATCTCAATCATCAAGGCGAGAACTTCCGCCAACAAGCTCCTCATCATCAACCTGCTCAGCATGGTATTGATGGATTTGCTGTTGTCGTGAAAGATGGTCATCTAAAAAAAATACTCATTACAGAAGATAAATGTACTAAGTCCCCACGTGGGAAAATTACCGGGCAAGTTTTTCCAGAGTTTGACAAATATGAAAGCTACAAAGATGCAACAGCTATATTTGATTCTGCGACAACTTTACTCGAACAAATATCTGATAAATATGCTGATTTGCAGAATGAGGTGAACGATTCTGCTAATTGGGTTTACCGCATCTGCGTGACTCGTGATGCATCTCATAAGGATGGTGAAAATATAGCTAAGCTTTATAAAGATTACGAGAAGCATGTTAGCGGTGATGTTAAAAGACGTACAGGCAGTTCTACCTATATTGACAATCTGAGGGAGTGGATGCAAGCTTTCTCTGAGATAATTATACAGAAAATAGAAGCTCTTTAAGCCTATGTTTGATCCTATTACAGAAAAACTGATAAAAGATATTCCTCAGTTTGATGATATTGATGTGGAGCGATTGCCTCAGTTGCTTTCAAGTGTTTATGCTCATATTATCAGTGCAAAATCACAGCTTGCCAATGGACAATTACCCCTATTGATAGGTGACTTTGATGAGACCGTTAGAACGCTGAATAACTTGATTTTTGGGCTTGAAGCATTGATGATTCAAGTCCAGCAGCAAGGACAAGTGGAGTCGCTTGCTTTCGTTACAGCGACGGCTTATTCCCTAAAGAACATGCTTTTACAGCAAAAAGAAGAAAGCATTGTCTCTATGGATTATGTTTCAGCTGATGTTAGTACAGTTTTGCTTTTCTTGATAGCTGATGCTGTAACAGATGCGGTAGAAGTGGCACGAAAATTTCATAAGACTGATGGTATTCAAGGCAATTTACTTCGTTCGATTCGATTGTTGGCAGAAGGTAAGCTAAATGAAATCGTTGATTCTGAAATAACTAAAGAAGAATTTCATGGTGATTATCAAGAGTATGCCATCAATCTTCTGATGAATGAATTATGTGAGGGCATCAAGGATATAGCTCTTCATTTCTTGGGAAATACAAATATAAAACCTACTGAGCGTTTAGAACAAGTTCTTTTATTATCGAGTTATCAAATAGAAGAGTTTGACCAAATAGATACTTATGTCGGCATCAGAAAAATCGCAAGACTCTTATTGGGGGTAACAAAGCATTTGGAACAAGCAGCCCTCATTCATATTCCTGTGCCAGAAGGGGTAGATGCAGAACGATGGAAAAGTTTCTTACATGAAAGGTGTATGCATGGAAGACCTTTTATTTGGAAAAATCACGGATTTGCTATATATAATCGTTTCTTAGATTTGGGAGTATCCTCTATCTTCACATATCCTACAGGTGCAGGAAAATCCACGATTGTTCAGTTAAAAATTGCTTCTTCAATTTTGGCTGATAGGCGTGTCATCGTATTGGTTCCTACCCATGCTTTGGAAAGCCAAATGAAACGAGAACTATCTGCTATATTCAAAGAAAACTTTTCTCAACAAATGTTCGCAGGAGGAGAATTCTCAGAATACTTTGTAGAGGAGAACAAGCAAGAAATCGTGGTGATGACTCCAGAAAGATGTCTGACGGTATTGGGAGATGCCTCAGATAAGTTAAATGATGTAGGGTTGGTGGTTTTTGATGAGTTCCATCTGATGGGAGCTCAGGAAAGTGGCAATGATTCAAGGAGTCTGACAGCCATGTTTACTATGTTGGAAATCTTTGAAAAGTTACCCCAGGTGGATTTTGTCTTGCTTTCTGCTATGGTCAAGAATAGCCATGACATAGCGGATTGGCTGAAAAGTGTGACGCATCGTGAGTGCTTGGTGTTTGATGATAAGTGGAAACCAACCCGTCAATTGCAAGGGTGTTTGGTGTATGAACAAGGTGAAATCAAGCAGTTACAAAATAATGCTCGCACTAATCCTCAGCATAAGAGTAAGAAAAAATTAGAGGCTTCTATGCTTGCAACACCTTGGAGCTTGTTCTGTTTGAAAACGGTTTGGGATTCACAAAAAGTAATGGATTATAGTAGAGTGAAGTTGTTGAATCATCAAATTTCGTTAGGAATAAGCTCTATAACAAGAAAATTAACTCCTAATAGAAATCAAGTTGCTTGCCAGATTGCTTCAGCTTTTGTTCAAAATGGGCTTAGAGTGATGATATTTGTAGATACACCAAGAAGTGCTCAGTCTATCCAAAAGAATGCTAAAGATGCAATACCTTTGGTGGATTTGTCAGCTTTATTTGCACAGAATCAAGCAAAGATTGATCAATTAACATTGGAACTTGGAGATTTTTCTTATTCGTATTTGTTGAATCAAACTTCATGTGCAGTGCATCATGGCTTACTTTTACCAGAAGAACGTGATCTGATGGAACAAAGTTATCGTCAAGAACATGGTGTGCATTTAATTGCTGCAACTCCAACTTTAGCTCAAGGTGTTAATCTTCCTGCTGATGTTGTTATTATTGCTGGTTATGACAGGTATGATGTCAATACAGGAGGTAGAGAAACTTTGGAAGCGCATGAAATTTTAAATGCTGCTGGTCGTGCTGGTCGTGCTGGATTCAACTCATACGGTGCAGTAATTTTGATTCCAAACCATGTGCTTGCCATGCAAGATAACACTATAGGAAATGAGTGGCAAGAAATCAAAGATGGAGTATTTGCCGGAGGAGATCAATGTTTTGTCATCAAAGATCCTATTGAGCGGATGGTAGATGCGATTCTAAATTATGGCAAAGCAGAGAATCGAGATGAAGAAATTTTGTTGTATCGTTTAGGGGATGACGAGAAAACCATCAAGAGAAAACTTTCTCATTCTTTTGGCTCATATCTAAGACGAAAAGAGAATAAGGAACCTTTGGAGAATGATTCCGAAGCTTTAGCCAGACTGGTCCAATCAGACGAGAAAGATATTTTTTTGCAAAATGTATCTGTAAAGTATGGTGTCAATATGGATTCTCTTTCATTTATTCAGAAGTGGCTTGATGAACAGACACTTGACGTTTTGATTGGAATGCGTTCTATTGAATTGGTTGGGGCTTTCTTTGAATTAACAAAAACAAGTGATGGGATTCTAGAATCTCTGATGGCAAATCCAACTGTATTTGATGTGATAAAAGGAATACTTCAAATAAAAGAGGAAAACTCGCCTTACGTAGGCGACCTAGATATAGACAAACTGAAAGATTTGACAATTGCGTATATGGAAGGTAAAAACTTTCTTGATATATCGGAATTGCTACCTCAATCAAAAGGAAACGACCATTTAAAGAATGTTCGCAGATTTGTATTATCTGTTATCCCATCTGTCTCGTATGCTATAGGTATCTTTAGTAAATTATTAAAGCGAAAGGCTGATAACGAAAATGTACACATTGATGGTGACATTCTTTTCCTTGCGACCATAGTTAAGGAAGGTGTTATAAGTGCAAGTATGCTGAGATATAAAGAAAAACATTTTTTGATGCGAGTTGCTTGTCATGAGGAATTTTTGAGTTTACATTAATCAATCATATAAATTTTAGAAAATGAAATAATCATAAGCTAAAAAATCATGCCAAAGCGAATGTAAATTGGAATTAAAATGCTATCTTTGTTACGTTAAACCAACATTGAGCAATTATGACTAACGTAACATTCCCTCAGTTGACCCAGCGAGGTGTGGTATCGACGTCCACTTGAAGGTGGTGGTGGCAAAAATTGATGGTGTAGGCATTCGTAAGGAGACTCGCACTTTTGACACCTTCACGAGTTATTTGACAGGAGTGCTATTCTTTCTTGTGTCTAATACTCACATAAATATAAATTTAGTGTAAAACATATGTTCTACAGTAATGTAGGATGATAATAATTTACGTATGAAAACAATACGAATACTACAACTTTCTGATATTCACTGGAAAAAGCAACGTGATGCTGCCGATGATTATACTGACATCAGAGACAAAATGTTACAGGATTTGAATTATTACTGTCAAGATACAGGTAATAGTTTTGATAAAATCCTCATTTGTGGAGACATAGCATTCAGTGGTTCTGTAGATGAGTATAAACGAGCTAATTCATTTATCAGAGACCTGTGTAAAACCGTTGCTTGTAAAAGCGAAGAAGTTTATACAGTTCCTGGCAACCATGACAAGAATGTAAATGAACACCCCAAATGCGTGAGAGAATTCATTCATCAAGCTATATCTAATCGCTGGAATGATTGTGATTGGTTGTGGAATAAGATGATTGACGAAGATTTTTCTTTCATCAAGAAATTGTATACCCCTTTTAAAGAATACAATAACTTCTGTAATGACGAGAGAGACAATGCTGAACCTTTTATGCTTAGAGCTTTAGAAATGGATGTTGATAAACATAATGATGCAGAAATGTTTTGGCATTCTGAATTTGAAGATGACCTTGAAGGCTATCAAGTCAATTTGTATGGCGTGAACTCAGCATTGATTAGTGATTTAAATGATTATGACCCAGCTCCGAATAGAAAAGAAGGCCATCGTCTTTTCCTTCCCCAAATAGCGTATCGTGGTGCAAAATGTAAGGATGGTATCATTAACATACTGATGTGTCATCATCCATTAGATTTCTTGCTGAATAAAGATACAATAGCCAAAGATTTGGATAAAAGGTATGCTTTGCAGCTATATGGACATGTTCATATAGCCAACAGTGACATAAATAACAATGCAGTGCATATATACTCTGGCTCTTTAAATCCTGGAGATGTGAATGATAACACATATAAACCAGTCTATAATATCATAGAACTCTCCATTGAAAAGCATGATAATGAAAACGATGTATTGAAAGTGGATTTGAGGGTTCAGAAGTATGATGGGGAACAGTTTGTGAAGGATGAAGAACAATCCAAACCATTCAAGGTTACATTGAAAAAACATGACGGTTGGAAAGATTGTAATAAAACTGCGGAAGCCATGGAACAGAAACTTCCAGACGGATTGTCCAAACGTGATGTTAGACACATGTTTAAACAATGTCCAAATTCAAAAGAGATAATAAAAAGAATGTACCCACAGATTGATTGTACAGGCTCTGCCTATATGAGAAATCAGGTGTTCTTGGAAAAAATTAGGAAAGACAACAGGTGGGTTGAACTTTATAACATGATAAAGTGATGAATAATGTACTAAACAAAATTCTCATGCAATGTGGTCTTATTGTACCACTTGAAGAGACTGAAACAGACGTATTGGCAAAAGCCTGTTCCGAATACATTGGTAATGAGTCGTTCTCTTTCGGTGATTTTGAGGAATTGGCTGATTGCTATGTGACAAATCGGGAATGTAAAGAGTTGAACGATTTCGTGACAGAATACATTTCAAACAATGGCTTGGGAAACTATAATTTTCCCAAACGTATAAAATGCGCACTTGTTTTCTATTGCATCTATTTGGCTATAGAAGAATGCGAAGATGACAAGGAAGCTGCATTGCGATCATTATCGTTGCAAAACGTTATGATTCAAGTGCATGGAAATTGGGAGAAATTAAATTATCAAGATGTACTCTATAAGCTATATTTTAAATATAATCAATATGCAGAGGGAGAAGTAATCGGTGAAAAGAAATATCCAAGAGACTTTGTTCAATCAATGTTTATTGATAGTTTTCGACAAGATGAGACTATCTCCGAGGATATGTCTGATAAAATACAGTCTTTGGCATTGATGGCCTGGGATGCAGAAATGTCGCAATTCATAAAAGGATTAAAGGAAACAAATGATTTCTTGAAAATTCAATTGATATTGGAACATTATTTTATCAATAACTAAAGTTTCGCAAGTGAATAAATATCAACTTGCTTGTTTATAAATATAC